>JANLPB010000362.1:0-14052 GCA_031366885.1 Ilumatobacteraceae bacterium | reverse complement strand
TCGAACGGAGCGATCCGCACGTCCACATCGCTGGCCGCATACAGCGCGTGCAGCATGCGACCCGACAACTGGTCGATCTCGATGGCGGTGATGCTGCTGCGCTCGGCGATGCCTTGAGGCATCGCGCCAATAAAATGGCCGATGCCCGCAGCGGGCTCCAGGATGCGGCCACCCTCGAAACCGAAACGCTGCACGGCCTGCCAGATCGCCTCGATCACATGGACCTCGGTGTAGTGGCTGTTGTTGACCGACGCGCGCGCCGACTCGTGGTCAGCGGTGCTCAGCAGCTTCTTCAACTGCTCGGCGCGTCGAGCCCAGGCAAGGTCTTTGGCTTCGAGGTTGAAGCTCGCCGGCAGGCCACCCCAACCGGTGTAGCGCAGCAGGGTGCTGCGTTCGGTGGCGGTGATCGGCCGATGCTCGGCTTCGACTTGGCGCAGCACTTCGATGGCGGCCAGGTTGGCTTCGAACTTCGTGACGTCGCCGCCCAGGTCTTGCAGGTCGGCGCGGGTCAACTGCGACCACAGCGACCGTGTTGCAAGCGCGTTGGTGGTGCCGGTGTTGACGCGCCAGTTGGCGCGCGGGTGAATCGGGTCGCTCGTCGATTCGTTGATGTCCTCAGCGGGTTCGCTGACGGCGGCGGCGAGCGGGGTCAATGCGGGCTCGATGCCCGCAACAGGTGTCTCTGGCGGTTCCGGATCGAATCCGGGCAACCACTGGGAAGGCGCGGTAGGGCGTGCCATCGGTGTGTTCTCCAAATGAATGGGGAACACGGCTACCCACATTGGGGAGGCGTGCTCCCCGGGGTGGGTTGGACGGATGAGTCGAAGGCGACTCGGGTCAGGGCGGAAGCCCTGCGCAGGCGGCGGCGACAAGGCGCCGGGCGGACAGTGAGGCGGGTAACGACCGCGACGCCTGAGCAGGCTCAGGAGCGCTCGGAAGAGCGCGGTGACCCGAAGGTCAAGAGGCCAGGTCAGTGTGGCGGGGGGGTCAGCCGGTGCAGATCGCCGTGACGTCAAGTGCCCGCACAAGCGGTGGCAAGGCCGAGCGCTTTTGCGTGGCAACGTCAGCGGAGACTGGCCGAGCGGATCAGCTACGCCACCACGCCCATCCCAACCAGGCGAGCACGAGCCAGATCAGGACGATCACGATGGCGCCGACGTAGCTGCGCGGCTTTTGCTTCCCGGCCAGCAACCAGGCATCTGCGCGCTCGCGACAGTCGATCAACACGTCATTCGGCAGCAGGCGGACGCCCAGCCAGATCAGGCCGGGAAGCAGCAGGACATCGTCGAGGTAGCCGAGGATCGGGATGAAGTCGGGGATCAGGTCGATAGGACTGAGCGCGTAGGCGACGACAAACAGGCCGAGTAACTTGACGGCCCAAGGCGTGTCGGGATGGCGTGTCGCGAACCACAGGGTGACGCCGTCGCGCTTGATGCGACGGGCCCACTGCCGCAGTTTGTCGAAGACACTCACGCTCCGTCGCTCAACCGCGCGCGATGACCACAAGCCCGGCGATGATCAGCACCGCGCCTATCAGCTTGGCCGGGGTGATGGCCTCGTGCAGCAGCCACGCGGGCAAACATCGGTACGAACACGAAGACGAAGCAGGTCCGGAGGGCCAGTCCGAGGTTGGCCGATATCCCGACCAGACCGAGTTTGGCGATCACCGATGTGAAACCCGCGAAGAACATTGAGAAGAAGGCGTATTGCACCCAGCGTTCCATTGGCGGTTCCTTCGGTGGATCGGAATGAAGTCGATTGTGGCCAGCAGAGCGAGCCGCGCAGCACTTGCCGCGCAGCACTTGCATCAGCGAAGTCTGATGAGATGCTGAACGCATGGATACGCGAGGCGTGTCCCGTTCACCCAACTCAGGAGTCGCTGATGAAATTCTCCAAAGCCGAAATCGAAGCCGTGATCGCGGCCTCGCCTCGCATCACCGTGCCGTTCAACAAGCTGTCGCTGTCGCAGGACTACCAGATCCGCCCGAGCGGCAGCACGTCGAAGATGAGCATCACCGAACTCGCGGCCTCGATCAAGGCCAGCGGTGTGCTGCAGAACCTGATCGTCATCAAGGGTCTGCGCGGCCAGTTCGACGTATGCGCCGGAGGCCGGCGGCTCGAAGCGCTGACCTTGCTGGTGACGGGCGGCGACATCCCGGACAACTACCCCGTGCCGGTTCTCGTGGTGCCCGCCGACAAGGCTTTGATTGCGAGCCTTGCCGAAAACTGCTTCCATGTCCCGATGCAACCCGCCGACGAATTCACCGCCTTTACCAAGCTGATCGCCGAAGGCAAGTCGGTCGAGGACGTGGCGGCGGCCTTCGGCGTCACGCCGCTGGTGGTCAAGCGCCGCATGAGGTTGTCCACTGTCGCCCCGAAGTTGATGGCGCTGTTCCGCGACGAGAAGATCAGCCTGGACTGCTTGATGGTGCTGGCCTCCATCGACGACCACGAGCGGCAGGAACAGACCTGGGCCAACCTGCCGTCGTGGAACCGCAGCCCGGACTACCTGCGCCAGATGCTGACGCAAGGCGAGATTGACTCCGGCAAGGACAGCGTCGCCCGCTTCGTCACCCTCAAGGCCTACGAGAAGGCCGGCGGCTCGCTGCGGCGCGACCTGTTCAGCGACAACGACGAAACCGCCTACCTGCTCGACGCACCGCTGGTGGAGCGGTTGGCCATCGACAAACTCCAGAAGACCGCCAAGCAGATCGCGGTGGAAGGGTTGGAAGTGGACCGAAGTGCGTGCCCGGTACAACTTCGAGGAATTCTCGAAGCACGGCGAGTTGCGCAAGGCGCGCCGCACACCCGAAGCGCAGGAAGCCACCGCCATCGCCGAACTCGAAGCGCAGATCGCCACGCGGCACGAGCGGATGGAAGCGCTGGCGGATCAGGAGAACGACGAGGCCGGCGAGGACGAGGAGTTCCTCAAGCTCGAAGCCGAGGCGGAAGCCTTGCAGGCGCAGGTCACCGTCCTGGAAGATGCTCTGAGTGTGTGGCCCACCGAGTTGGTGGCCCAGGCCGGATGTGTGGTGTTCGTGGGCAACGCCGGCACCGCTGAAATCAAGCGCGGTCTGATCCGGCCCGAGGATCGCAACGGCGTCGTCGATGCGGCTCGGGAGGCCGTGAAGGGCAGCCCGCACCACGGCACCCACAGTGCCCTGGTCTCGCTGCCCGCGGCGAACACCCGCCCGGTGCATTCGGAGAAGTTGATGCGGCGCCTCACTGCGCATCGCGTGGCGGCCATCCAGGCCGAACTCATGTTTCGGCCCGACGTGGCGCTCGCCGCGATCACCGCGCAGTTGGCGATCAAGCTCATCAAGGACGGCTTCCGCTGCTTCCGGGGCAGCGACGACGCCTTGAACGTCAGCGCCACCGACACGCACGATGGCTTGCGTGGCGAAGCCGAAGACATGGCGGAGAGCCCAGCGTGGAAGCAGTTCGACTGCGAACGGCAGGCCTGGGTCCAGCGCTTGCCACGAACCTCCGAGGCAGTGCTGCCGTGGCTGCTGGAGCAAGAGCAAGCGACCGTGATGCAGTTGCTGACCTTGCTGGTCGCCTCTAGCGTGACCGGTGTGTCGGGTGTCGAGCGCGACAAGCAGAGCACCGATGCACTCGCCACCGCGCTGAACCTGGACATGAGCAAATGGTGGGCCGCGACGGGCGCGTCCTACCTCAGCCACGTTTCCAAGTTCCGCATCCTCGACGTGGTGACCGAAGCGGCAGGTGCGAACGCTGCCAGCCCGCTGGCCGCATTGAAGAAGGATGACGCGGTGAAGGGGGCCGAGCAAACCATCGCCAGTACCGGATGGTTGCCGACCTGCCTGCGCACGCTGACTCAGACGGTGGCGCAGCAAGAAGTCGAGTCCACGGAAGAAAACGTACAGGCATCGGGTGCGGCGCAGCGAATGCCTGCGCCGCACCCTCTCCGAGGACATGTCAAGCCGGGACCGGATCGGCGTCGTCCTGGCCGGGGCGGTCGCGCGGCAGGGCTCGTTTGCCCAAGACGGCACCTAAATAAGCCCCCGCCGCGCGCGTGCGCGAATGGCCTGCTGCCTTGGCAACCGTCAGGCGCGCCGCCTTGTCGATCTCCGGCGGCACCGGGCCGCCGCCGCGAACCGGCGACGCTTGACCGGTCTCGTCCTGGTACAGGTCGTTCAGCATTTCGTGGCGCAGGCCGTGGCTTGTCGCTCCCAGCTGGCGCATCGTGACGCCGAACTTTTCGAGCACGTAGTCGAAGCGGCGCAGGTTGCGCTTCAGGTCCCGGTCCGGATCGCCCATGTGCGCGTCCAGACCGACCGCCACGTCCTGCGCGTGGTTCACTGCGGCCAGCCGCGCCGGTGAGTCCAGCGCCACGAAGCGCAGCCGCCCGCCCTTGCTGCCTTCCTTGATGCGCGCGTACCGATCCGCTTCCCGTTCCTCAGGCGGCAGCCCCGTCGCCTCGAACGCGACCAGGTTGCGGTGCGGCCTGAACATGACGGACTCCTTGCGCCGCAGGCCCAGCGCCAGGCTGAGCCGAAGCGATGCCCCGACGTAGCGGTCATAGGTGCCCACCTTCTCGATCAGCGTGGCCACGTCGATGCCCTGCGCCGACCAGCTCTTGTCCCGTTCGGCCAGGCCGGTTCGCTGGTATTCCGTCAGTTCGAGGCCGTAGTGTTGCGGCTGGCGCACGAACCCGTGCTTGCCCATCCACATCGCCAACCCGCGCAGGAAGCTCAGGTAGGTCTGGATGGTGCCCGGCGCCAGCCTCTCGCGCTGCCACACCTCGACCATCGCCCGGACATGCTTCTGTCCGAGGTTGCGCGGGTCGGGCAGGGTCTTGAAGCCGGCCTTCTGCTTCAGGTCGTGGAAGAAGCGGCGCAGAAACTGCGCTCGCTCCTGGCGGGTCTTGTGCGAGACGGTCTTCTCGAGCGAGGTGTGCAAGGTGTTGAAGAGTTCGAGCAGGACCTCCAGCACCTGTGCTGGCGGTGCATGGCCGATGCGATAGCGAGCCAGGATGTCCGGCGGGCTAAGGCCCGCCCAGTCCTGGCGGCGGATCGGTTGAAGAGGTGTAGCGCGGCCGGCTCCGCTGGAGCCTTGGACGCGGCGGCTGTGAGGGCGATGTACGCGAGTGTTGGTCATGGCAGTGTTCCGTGATCGCCTGCGCGCTGTCCCGAGCAGCGCGCAGAAGTGGATGAAGCGGCGTGGAACTCCTGAAGTCACCGGCGAGACGGATTCCGTCGTCACGCCGGTCGGCGGTCATTGCATGGCGCAAGCGGCGACCGCTATGCCGCTGCGCCTACCCAAGAGTTCGCTGGCCGATACCAGTCCCGCAGGGGGTGGCATCAACCAGCTCGGTCAACCTTAAAAATGAACATGTGATCCGTCCCGTTCGCGCATTTCTGCGACCGTGGGGTTGGGGATGTCGCACGCCTCAGGGGCGGCGAACATCAGCGGCGAGGTCGAGCCTCGACGCCTTGTGGTGGATCAGTTCTGTGTCGTAGCGCCATTCGCTCGCATGGGTCCACCCCTGACCGATGAGTCCAGGGCGGTGTCGAGTTGACGAGCGGCGACGCGCGGGGAGCCCATGAAGGGGCAAACACAACCGCGCGCTGCGTGAGACGCGTGCTCGAAGGAATGGCGGGAACAGCGGTGCGGCATCGGGTGCCGACCAGGTGGTCGAAAGCCGTGGCGCGTTTCAGGAACGCCCAGCGCGGGAACGCTGGCGGGGCCACAGGCAATGCTCTACGAAAGGTCCACGAGAAGACATCGGGTCCATCGCCTCGAAGGACGCTGGCTATGCCGGTTCAAAGACCGGCGCTTGGAGGGCAGGTAACGACTGCGACGCCTTTTACTCCGCGAGGGAGCTGGCCAAGGAGTGCCACGGGAGCCGCCAGTAGACGACCGACCCGGCACAGCGTCAATGCGTTGGCGTGCAAAGCGCCGGAAATCGGCGCCGATTGCGGATGGCAAACAGTGCGGCGGGATGCGCTGCTGATGCCCTTCAATTTCCCGACAGTGAGCAGCAGCGAGGCTGCGCGCGGGGTTGACAGGGGAAAGTGCGGCCTCAGGTCCCTACCGGGATTTTGGGCGAGGGGTGGGCGAGAGCAGCAGAGCCCGCCATGTCCGGCTGGGCGTGCCCTTGACAGGCCGCTTTCAGGTGAGACCGTGGTTCGACACGCGGGGATTCCAGCTCGGCTTCGGCGACGTTCTCGTTCTCGACTGTGAACCGAAAGCGTTGTGCTCGGACTCGGTTCAGAGCTGATCCCGAAACCGGCCGCTTCGAGGGGGCGTTCTGCGTGGATTGACGGCATCGGTTTGCCGATGCTGATCACCTTGCAACCCTGTCTTGGAGCTTCCCCATGGAAATCATCGTTCGAGCGGTGGATGTCGGATTCGGCAACACCAAGTTCGTCACCGACGCGACGGGCAGCAACCCCGGCGATATCCGCTGCGCCAGTTTCCCGTCGCGGGCCTATCCCAGCGCGCGCGACCCGTCGAAGACGCTTGGCGGGGAAGGGCGGAAGACCTTCGCCATTCCTATCACCGGACTGTTCTACGAAGTCGGGCCGGACGTGATGCTGACTGCCGATGCATTCCGGGCGACGCAGATCCACGGCGACTACATCGACACGCCCCAGTACCTGGCCTTGGCACGTGGTGCACTGCGCATGATGAAGCTCGATGCCATCGACTTGCTGGTGGTCGGTCTGCCAGTGGCGGTGTTCGCTGCGAAGAAGGCCGCACTGGAGAAGTTGATGACGGGTCGCCACGACGTGGGCGGTGGCAAGTCCGTGTTGGTACGCAAGGCGTTGGCGATGGCCCAGCCGAACGGCGCGCTGATCGACTACGCGACCCAGCACAACAAGGTCGAGGCGATGGAGCACGAGCACAGTCTGGTCATCGACCCGGGCTCGCGAACATTCGACTGGCTGGTAGCGCGGGGCATGAAGCTCTCGCACAAGCAGAGTTACTCGGTCGATCGCGGCGTCTCGAACATCCTGCAGTTGATCGCCGACGACATCAGCCACGAGATCGGCCGGCCGTACACCAACCTGGACAACATCGACTTGGCGCTGCGTACCGGCAAAGACCTGGCCATCTACCAGCGGACCTACAAGCTGGCGCGCATGAAGCCAATGGTCGAGATCATCGCGAAGGAGGCGGTGGCGGCCATGATGCAGCGCATCGGCGAGTCGTACAACGTCCAGCACGTCATTCTCGTCGGGGGCGGCGCCTTCCTGTTCAAGAGGGCAGTGAAGGAAGCGTTTGCGACACATCAGGTGCTCGCCGTGAAGGAGCCGATGTTTGCAAACGTCCGGGGCTACCAGATCGGCGGCACGAACTACGCTCACACGGTGTTGGCCGCTGCGAGCCGACAAGCCCGAGCCGTCGCCGACGAAGGGGAGGCGGTATGACGCCGAAGGCACGACCGAACGACGAGCCGGTGCGCTTGCTCTTCGAGATGACGCGCGACGACAACCCGCGCTTGTATGACGATCTGATCCGGTTCAACAAAGGCACGAAGCGGGTGAACCGACTTCGCTTCCTGGCGCACGAGGGGCTGATGGCGCAGCACTGGATGGCAGCGCAAGGCATCTCGGTGATGGTCGCCCCGACGCGCGCGCCCGGCGAATCAGTCGTGAGTCCTTCGGTCGCACGCCACACCAACCAGGTTTTCGAGGCACCGCTCGTCGGGGAGGAGGCGTAGATCGTGAACAGGAAACGTGTTCCCCGGCCGCGCGATGCAGTCAGCGCGTCCGAGCTGGCAGAGATGGGGGTCTGCGAGCGGCGGGTGTTGCTGGCACAGCATCATGGAAGGTGGCGCACGACGGCGCAACAGAGGGCCATGCGGCGCGGAATGGATGCGCACGCGCGGTTTCATCGTGATGGGCTGGCCGCAAGAGAGGCATCAGGGCGACGCCGACGCATCTCGCAGACCTCGTGGGGTCGTTGGGTCTTGGACATTTGTTCCCGGCTGGCCTGGACTCTGTCGAAGTTGTTTGTTGGCACTGCTGCCCGCCTTCGGCCGCCAGGAGAGGGGCCATGACGGCGACAAGTTGCGCCGCATGGGCATTGATAACGCTCGCGTTTGCACTTGGAACGGCTGCGGTGTTGTGGTGCCGACGCGTGGCGCTGGCTGATCGTGCGGAGAGAGCCGGTCGACCGCGGGACTTGATGGATGCAGAACTGATCTACATGGAGAAGCGATTCGACGTGAAAGATCCCGTGCGGCTCTCGACCAGACTTGATCGAGCCTACCGGAAGCGGTCTGGTCTGGTCGTGCTGGTGGAACTGAAAACCCGCGCCGTCAGCCGCGCTTTTGCGTCGGACGAAATCCAGCTGTCGGCGCAGAAACTTGCACTCGAACGCACGACGCGGCAAGTCGTTGTCAACCATGGCTATGTCATCGTCCAGACGCCAGACGGCGTGCGTGAAGCGCATCGCGTTCAACTGATTTCGGAGGAGGCGGTGGTCGCGTTGGTCCGGAGACGTGCGGCTATCGTGGCCGGGCTGATCAGCCCACGGCCTGCGGCTTCAGCCAAGGTATGCGGAACCTGCGCCTATCAGACGATCTGCCCGGATCGCCGTGGCAGGTAGATCCCGTCGTGCCGGCCAATGACGAAACGCCACACCCTTTGGCGTCTCTCTTGCTGGGGAACTTGGGCGGGTCACCTCAGCATGCGGCCTTGACCGCCCGAACAACGGGTTCAAGCCTGCGTCCAGCGACTTTGCCCTGAATCACTTCTCGGCGCATCGAAGCAAAGACGGGACAGAGCTGGTTTGGCACCGCTCCATTGTCAGCAGCCCTCCCGTCATCGATGCCGCAGCGGGGGTTGCATCCGGCCTTTCGGATGTTTTCATGAGTTGGCAGGAAAGTACCTGTCCGCCTTTTGACGACAACACGGAGGTTTCAATGGCTGGTGGAATTGAAAGGCTAACGGCGCTGAAGGTCGCGCGCGCGACGAAGCCTGGACGATACGGTGACGGCAAGGGCTTGCACTTGCAAATCACCAAGAGCGGCGTCAAGAGTTGGGTGTTCCGGTACGAACGTGGCGGCAAGGAGCGGCTGATGGGCCTCGGTCCGCTGCATACCGTGAGCTTGGCTGACGCCCGGGAGAAAGCTCGCCTGGCGCGCGCGCAACTCATCGATGGCGTCGATCCGCTCGAGCAACGGCGTGCGCAAGTCATCGCTACGCAAGCAGAGCAGGCAAGCAGAGCAGGCAAGCAACCTTGACTTCGATGGCTGTGCTCAGCAGTACATCGCTAGCAGGGAGGCCGAATGGAAGAACGAGAAGCACCGGCAGCAGTGGGAAAGCACGCTGAGAGTTCATGCGTCACCGCACTTTGGATCGATCTACGCACGCAGGATCGACACGCCAATGGTTCTGAAGGCCCTCGAGCCCATCTGGAAGACCAAGACCGAAACGGCCACGAGGGTGCGGGAACGCATCGAACGCGTGCTCTCGTGGGCAGCGACGCGTGGTTATCGCGAAGGCGAGAATCCCGCTCGGTGGACTGGGCACCTCGAAGAACTGCTGCCCAACCCCGCGAAGCTGAAGAAGGTCAAGCATCACCCCGCGCTTCCGTTTGCCGAAGTCGGAACGTTCTTCGCGGCGTTGAGGAAGCAGGAGGGAGTGGCAGCTCGTGCGCTTGAGTTCACGATCCTTTCGGGATGCCGAACGGGCGAAGTCCTGGGCGCGACCTGGGATGAGGTCGACTTGCCGAATCTCGTTTGGACGATACCGCCGGAGCGCATGAAGGCCGGCAAGCCGCACCGGGTCCCGCTGGTCGGAGCGACCGAAGAGCTGCTGAAGAGGCAAGTTGGGCAGGATGCCGCATTCGTGTTTCGCGGAGCCAGGGAGGGCAAGCCGCTTTCGACGATGGCCATGCTTATGATCTTGCGGCGAATGAAACGAACCGACCTGACAGTTCACGGCTTCCGGTCGAGTTTCAGGGATTGGGTGGCCGAGGAGACTGACTACCCAAGCGAGATGGCTGAAATCGCGTTGGCCCATACGGTTGGTACGGCCGTCGAGAACGCGTACCGCCGTAGCGACCTGTTCGAGCGGCGCCGGCGTTTGATGGCTGATTGGGCTGCTTGGTGCGCGACGCCAAGGCCCGTCACCCAGCAGCGGACCGAAGAGACAAGCGGATTCTCGGCGTGACCGTGAACGTGTTGGGTTGGCTCCGCCAAATTTTTCAACCCCCGTTTGGATACCCGGATGCGACGCGGATTTCAGGAAACGCTATGGTACGAAATGAGACAAACAAGTTGAGCCAAGTTCCTATCGCTGTTGAACTTTTGGTCCATTTTGGGACGATTTGAAACGCTCCGTTTTCGGTCGTCCACTCCGCCAAAAAATTCAACGGGTTAGCTCTCATCAGGGCTAGCCCGTTTTTCTTTGGTCAGCCCCAGGGGTAAACCGAAGTTTGGTAGCTCGTGAGACGGTCTGAGACTCAGTGCGCATGCGCAACCGGCGGTGTCAAACGATTGTTGGCCGCCGGTGTGATCGCAGCACGATGTAGCTGATCGTTGGTCGTCACGACGAAATGCCGCCTGGGTACGGACGGACATTGAGATGCGAATCGATTTGTCGCTAGCTTTCTTGGGGTAGGCGTGATCAAGAACGTTTCTGATCAGCAAGCTGACTCGGCCACGCGCTGTGGAGTGTTGCGCTGCGCCGCCGTTCCAAGAGTTGGTCGAGCCTTCGCATCGGAATCGGGTGCCAGTCTATGGCGCGCCGCAAGCCTGAACTCGGAGGGCGTCGTGCCGGTCTGCTTGCGGAAGAAGCGACCGAAGTAGGCATCGTCCTCGAAGCCCAGCACGGCGGCGACCTGCTTGATGGCCAGTGTGGAATAGACGAGCTCGCGCTCGGCCTCGTGCACGACACGAGCATTCACGACATCAAGGCTCGACATGCCCAGCATTTCGCGGCACAGGCGCGAGAGTTGCCCGGCGCTCAGCCCCACCTCTGCGGCGAAGCGTTCAACGCCCCAGCGCCCGCGAAAGTGCGCATCGACCAGAGCGCGAAAGCGGTCGATCTGCGCTGCCTTGCGCGTGCTCGATGTGGTGTCCTGGCCCTCTTGCGCCTGCGTAGCGGTTGCGATGCGTTGAATCTGCACAAAGACCGCCAGCAGCAGCGCCGCGCCGGCGGCGACTTCGCCGCTTGTATGCATGCGCGACTCGCGCTCGATGGCCTCGAACAGCGGCATCAGCGCATCGACATACCGTGGACGAGTTGCGAGCGGCCGGCGCGATGGCCAGTGGTGTGGCGGGTGACATCACCGAGGCGGCGCATTGCGCGGCCCTTGTGACGCAAGCACAGGCGGAGGGCGGCGACCTGACGGCATTGGTGGTGCCGCTGCGCCGAATCGGTCGGGCGGACGACGTCGGCGCAGCGGTGGCCTACCTCGTCAGTCCATCAGCCTCGTATGTGACAGGCCAGAACCTGCTGGTGGATGGTGGCGTCTCGGATCACATGCTGATGTAGCTGGATTCGCCGGACGCCAGAAAGAGAGCGACAAAGGCCACTTGAGATATATCCCGTATTCGACCGCGATGGCGCGCGCCAGCGCGACAAGACCCCCTTTGGCCGTTGCGTAGGCCGCCAGATTGGGCATCATCGTGGCCTGCCCCGCGACGGACGACATCAAGAGCACCTTCCCAAAGCCCCGGCTCATCATTTTCATCAACTGCTGCCATTCCCCGGCGTCCATGTCGATCAACGGCTTGCGGTTTTGGTTTCCGGCATTGCTGACAAGCATGTCCACGTTCCAGTCTTCGCCATTCAACTGGCGGCGTGCCAGGCGCTCAACCCGCAGCCGGGCGACGGCGTGGGGCAGGGGGTGTCTGCAGGCGGGGCGATCCGGCCGGCTGTCAGACAGGCCGGCGGTCAGACAAAGCGGAAAGCCACCGAGCCCAATGGCCCGTAGTCGACGTGGAAGCTGTCGCCGGCCAGCGCGGTGGCGGGCCGGGTGAACGACCCGGCCAGCACCACCTGGCCGGCGTCGAGCTGCTCGCCAAAGGGCGCCAACTTGTTGGCCAGCCAGGCCACGCCGTTGGCCGGGTGGTTGAGCACCGCTGCGGCCAGGCCGGTTTCTTCCACCACGCCGTTCTTGTGCAGCAGCGCGCCCACCCAGCGCAGGTCGACATCCAGTGGCCGCACCGGCCGGCCGCCCAGCACGATGCCGGCGTTGGCGGCAAAGTCGCTGATGGTGTCGAAGACCTTGCGCGGCGCTTTTGTGTCGCGGTCGAACTGCTCGATGCGGGCGTCGATGATCTCGATGGCCGGGCTCACGTAGTCGGTGGCCGAGAGCACGTCAAACAGCGTCACACCGGGGCCCTTCAGCGGCTTGCCCAGGATGAAGGCCAGCTCCACCTCGACCCGGGGGGCGATGAAGCGGCTGATCGGGATGTCGGTGCCGGCCTCAAAGAACATGTCGTCCATCAGCGGCGCGTGGTCGGGCTCGGTGATATGGCTCGACAGCTGCATCGCGCGCGACGTGAGGCCGATCTTGCGGCCCTTGATGACGTGGCCGTCGGCCAGCTCCAGTGCCACCCAGGCGCGCTGGATGGCATAGCCGTCATTGATCGTCATGCCCGGGTGCTGGGCCGAGAAGTGGCGCAGCGGTGTGCGGCCCTTGCGCGCGTCATAGAGCTGGCGGGCCAGCGCGGTGGTGGTCTCAATGCTCAGCATGGCTCAGGCCTTCTTGAACAAGGGGTGGAGTGAGCTGGCCTTGGCATCGAAGATCTCGGCGCCTTCGTCGATCTGCAGCGTGAAGCCGACCTGGCGCCGGGGCAACAGCGGCGCTGCCGCCCCCTGCACCACGTCCTGCAGCGCCAGGCCCACGGCTTGCTGCACCGCAGCGCTGCGGCCGCGCGCCATGCGCAGGTTCAGGTACATGAAGCCGTAGTCGCCGCTGCCACCCACCGCGCGGCCAGCAGCGCCGCCATCGGCCACCGCAAAGTGCGTGGCCGGGTAGGCCAGCACCCGCACGCCGCCGGGCGGGAACACGGCTGCGCCGGCCTCGTCGCGCTGGGCCAGCATGGCATCGGCCAGGGCCCGGCACAGCGCGCTGAGGTTTAGCCCCGGGGCCGCTGGCGAGGGCTCCAGATTCGGCGTGTAGAGGATCACCAGATGGGGCATGGCGGCGTCTTGGGGCGGACCGGGGTCAGAGCCGTGGAAAGGCCCGGTAGCCGGTGGCCACCGAGGCTTGGGGCCCGGGAATGGCCGCGCCGTCCTGCGGCGTGACCGGCAGGATGGCATTGATCTGGCCGGTGCCCGACGCGCCGAAGTAGGGCGTCACCACCTCGGCTCGGCCACGGTAGGCGGCCCAGCCCAGCGCGCCCAGCAGCATCGCGGTGTCGTGCATGAAGCCCTCGCCGTGGCCCTTGCTGGCGTACTCGGGCAGCATCTCGCAAAAGCTGGCCCAGTCGCCGCGCTGCCACATCGCCACCACGCCGTGGTCCAGGTGTTCGAGGAAGGGGCTCCAGACCTTGAAGGCGAACTCGGGCGCCAGGCCGTTCTGCGCAAAGCGGTGGCTCAAGGATCCACTGGCCAAAAAGGCCACCGTGCCGTCGTAGTGGTCCTCCACCGCGCGGCGCATGGCCCAGCCCAGGCGGGCGCTGTCGTTGAGGTAGTGGCCGGTGCACAACGCAGAGACCGACACCACCTTGAAACGCTGGTCGGGGTTCATGTAGCGCAGTGGCACCAGGGTGCCGTACTCGGGGTTGAGCGTGGTGGCCGCGTGGGCCAGGGTCTCGACGCCCATGGCATTGCAGCCTTGCGCCAGCAGTTGGCCCAGGGCCGGGTTGCCGGGCGCTTCGAAGGCCATGTTGGCGATGAAGTGCGGCAGCTCATTGCTGGTGTAGACGCCCTTGAAATGCGGCGCGCAATTGACGTGGTAGCCGGCATTGACCAGCCAGTGGGTGTCGAACACCACCAGGGTGTCCACGCCCAGTGCGCGGCAGCGGCGGGCGATCTCCAGATGGCCGTCGATGGCGTCCTGGCGGGTGCCGTGGCGGGGGCCTGGCAGCTCGCTCAAATACATTGACGGCACATGGGTGAT
>JANLPB010000347.1:0-10088 GCA_031366885.1 Ilumatobacteraceae bacterium | reverse complement strand
CGAACCGATGCCAATCGACGTCATCGCGGGGTTCAAGATGTTGGCGCGATGCCCATCGCTGCCCATCCATGCGCCGATCACGCTTGAACAGTCAGTTTGACCTGCGGCGACGTTTTCCGCCCACGTGCTCCACGCGAAACCTGCGGCCTCGATGCGCTGACCGGCATTCGACCCATCCGCCCCGGTGTGCGTCATCGTCTGCTGCTCCGCCTGGTACGCGGAGTGACCCTGCGCTGCTTGATTGATCGAGTCCTCCGCGGTGACCGGGCCGAGCCCGGCCTTCGCTCGCTCGGAGTTCACCAGGTCGGTACACGGCGCGCTGGTCACCGTTGGGGCCACGGTAGGCGTGGTGACCGAAGGCGGCGCGCATTTTTGAATGGCACCACAACCACCGGCCAGGCCGAGGATCATGGTGAGGCCGTACGCGCCAAGCGAACGAGGTGCATGCATGGAAGAACTCCTTGGATTTCCGGGCCCGCGGAATGAGATTCGATTGCAGCTCCCGTCACAATCGCAACACAACCGTAACATGCCTGAGTTCGAATTGGACGCCCGTGTCAGAACAAAATCGGTGGTGCCCGGTAGCCGCCGACCAGTTCACCAATCCACTCCCCGACTTGGATCGCCGTTCGATCCTGTAGGTACGGCGCGACCACTTGCATGCCCACCGGTAGCCCGTCCGGCGTGCGGCCCACGGGCACCGAGGTACTGGGCAGATACACACTTCCGATCAGGGCCGGCCATCCCTCGATCTCCGCATAGTCGCGTTCGCGCCCATTGACGATGATGCGCCGATTGCTCCACAGACCCTCCTGCAGATGCGGAAACGCCGGGACGAGCGTGACGGGACAGAGGAGCACATCGAAGCGCTCAAAGAGCGTTGCCCACGCGGCTCGTGCCCGCGCACGCTCACGGTTCATGAACAGCCACTGGTGATGAGTCAACGGACCACCGACTTCGTCGCTCACCGATACGGCCGCGCCGATCAGGCGGGCACCGTGACGCCAGGCGGAGCGCACGTCGACAACGGGTCGCGCCGTCCGGTCGACCATCGCGCCGGCGCTCTCCAGCGCGTCGGCCGCGGCGTGCAATACCGCCGACATGTCGCGGTCGATCTCCAGCTCGGGCTCGTCGAACCAGGCGGCTACCCGCAACCCAGTGCGCGACGTCACCGTTGGCTCGGGCAAGTTGAGGGTCCACGCCACTGATCGGTCCGGCGTTGGCTGGGCCAGCACATCGAGCAGCAGCCGTAAGTCCGCGGCGCTCCGCGCGATTGGACCGAACACGTTGACGTCGCTCTCCGTGCCGCCACCCCGCGGCTCGTCGAGGTAGCCCAGCGTCGGGATGATGCCGAAGCTCGGCTTATGACCCCACACCCCACAGAACGCTGACGGCACCCGCACCGACCCGCCGATGTCGGTACCAAGTTCGAAGCTCGTCATTCCACACGCGACCGCCGCCGCCGCGCCGCCCGACGAGCCTCCAGGCGTGTGAGTCAGTGCCCACGGGTTGTTCGTCGTACCGAACATCTCGTTGAAGCTCTGCCAGTCGCCCGACCACTCGGGCAGATTGGTCTTGCCGAAGACGATGGCGCCCGCCGCCTTGAGCGCGGCGACAGCGGGAGCATCTGCACTCGGAATGTGGTCGCGCAGCGCGACTGCACCACCGGTCGATCTGATACCCGCGGTGGCGATCGCGTCCTTGATCGTGACCGCCAGACCGTGGAGCGGGCCCCATGATTCACCGCGTACAGTCGCCGCATCTGCGTCGCGACAGCGTTGCCGTGCGGGCTCGACGTCGAGAGTGCAGACCGCATTCACGTGCGCGTCGACGGCCGCGATGCGGGCGAGGAACAGATCGAGCAACTGCTCACTGCCCAACCTGCCTTCTCGAATAGCCGTGGCCTGTTCACCAGCACTCCACAGCGTTGGGTCGGTGCCGTGCACGTTGGTCATGATGTCACGTCCGGCATCGAAAACAGCTCACTCGAACAATCGGCATCACGCCAACGTACCGCGACAATTGGGTGCCATTTCATCCTCAGACGACGTCGAGCATGACGTGACGCGGTGGCAGTAGCGTGGCGCGATGACCACCTTGCATTGGGCCGACAGCCGCCTGGAGATTCATCGCGTCGTCGTCGGCCCATACGAGAACAACGTGTTCGTGCTGCGCTGCCGCGAGACGGGCGACGCAGTCCTGATCGATGCCGCCAACGAACACGAGCAGTTGTTGCAACTGTGTCAGCGGTTGGGCGTGCGACGAGTTCTGGAGACTCACGGGCACTGGGACCACATCCAGGCAGTGCCCGCCATCCGCGAGGCCGGGTACGAGGTCGCGGTGATGAGCGCCGACGCCGAGATGCTGAAAGACGTCGGCTACGACGTGTTCATCGACGACGCCGACGTCATCGAGATCGGCAGGTTGCGGCTGCATGCAATTCACAACCCCGGCCATACACCGGGCTCGGTCAGCTTTCGAGTGGAGGGCGCACCCCTGGTGTTCACCGGCGACACGCTGTTCCCCGGCGGCCCCGGCAACACCAAGTCCAAGGAGGGCGACTTCGACACGATCATCCAGTCGCTCGACACTCGCCTGTTCACGCTGCCGGCCGAGACGATTGTGATGCCCGGCCACGGTGTCAGCACTACCATCGGCGCCGAGCGGCCGCATCTCAGGGAGTGGGTCGACCGTGGCTGGTGAGCCACTGCGCTACGACCAACGCCCCGCCGACCACACTCCCGTCCACACGGTCGATCTACCCGACACACCCACCCGCGATCGTAACATCGTCGCTTCCGCGTGGATCGAGGCCCCGCCGGAACTACTGGCGCTGGGCAACGAGGTAGCTGGCGCACCCGAAGCCGAGTACAAGCGGCGCATAGGCCGCTGGCTGTTGTGGCGCGCCGGGCCGGCTGTTGGCGACGCCCGATACCTGGCCGTCGCCAGCGACGACGTCGCCGTGCAGCACAACTTCCGCTTGCGGCCCGAGACCAACGGAGTCAACGGGGAGGGCGCCGGCCCGAGCGGCGAGATTCACACCCGCTTTCGCGCCTGGAAAGTCGACCTCCTCGGCCGCTAACCACCCGAGTGCCACGCCGCCAGTGCGAGTGCCACGCCGCCATGCGAGTGAGTACTCGCACCCCGGGGTGTGAGTGCTCACTCGGATGCCGGTCGCGGAGGGCGCGGGCGTAGAATTGCCGACATGTCCGGAATGGTGAAGACCGAACTTCCGGTGTGTCGCGAAACCGCGCTCATACGCGCCGATGGTCGGCCGCAGCCAGCGTTTCGCGAGCAGCTCCGCCGAATTCCCTCCTGGCGCAACGCATGGTCGGTGCTGTTCCTTTATGTGCAAACGGGGATGGTGCTGTGGGCGACGGTCGCCTTCGCACCCTGGATCTGGCCCATCACGTTTCTGCTGATGGGGCGAACGTTTGCCCAATACCTCTCGTTGATGCACGACGCGGCCCATCGCCTGCTGTTCAGCGACAAGCGGCTGAACGACTTCGCCGGGCGCTGGCTGCTGGGCTACCCGTCGCTGACCAATGTCGACGGCTATCGGCGCGTCCATGCCGCCCATCACCGCCAGGAGTTCGGCCCCGACGAACCCGACATGGCGCTCTACGCCGGCTACCCGATCTCGACGGCCAGCTTTCGCCGCAAGCTCAGCCGCGACGCGACTGGCCGCACCGGCATCAAGCTGATGACGCAGTTCCTCGCCAGCGCCCGCAGCACGGATCAGAGGACGCGGCGGACGTTCTGGAAGATCATCAGCGTGCAAATCGTCCTGCTGGCAGCGGCAATCGCCAGCGGCCAATGGTGGCTGTACCCGGTCTTCTGGCTGGGGCCTTATCTCACCGTGTGGCGCGTCATCAACCGGCTGCGTTCGGTCGCCGAGCATGGCGGCATGATGGCGTCGAAGGACCGGCGTGAAACCACGCACACTGTCCTGCAGCACCCGGTCGCCCGATTGATGGTCGTGCCCTATCGAATTGGTTACCACCTTCCCCACCACGTCGACAGTGGGGTGCCATTCCGCAATCTGCCCAAACTCGATGCAGCGCTGCGAGAGGCTGGCTACATCGACGGGTCAATCGAGTATCGCTCGTACCCCGAGCTCTGGAAGGCACTGCATACGCAGGGCGCGTAGTACCGTGACGCCTCACTACTTCGGGGCCGAACTATTCTGAGACCCTCTCGTAAGGACAGGCTGATGGCGCCATCAATGCATAGGTGGGACGACGAGACAGATCTGTTCGCGCACTCAGTCATCGGCTACGCAATCGAGCGGCTGCGGCTGCCGAAGGACACGCAGTGGGGCGCCCATCCGGCGGATGAACTGGCCGAAGCGCTGGCGCACGCAATCACACCGAATGGTGTCGGCGGGCTCGAAGCCCTTCATCTTTTTCGCGACGTCCTGATGCCGGCCTGCCGACCGATGGACGATCCGATGAACCTCGCGTACGTACCGACCGCGCCGTCAATTGCATCGACAATGTTCGACCTCGTGGTCAGCGCTTCCTCGATCTTCGGCGGCAACTGGGAGGCAGGAGCCGGCGCGATCGCAGCCGAAAATCAAGCGCTGCGCTGGCTGGCCGATCTCGCCGGGTTCCCCGCGGGGGCTGGCGGCGTGTTCGTGTCCGGCGGGTCAGCCGCAAATCTCAGTGCGCTGGTGACCGCCCGCGAGGTATTCACGTCCGCCAGAGGCGAACGGCCATCGCGGTTCACGATGGCGGTCACTGACGAGGTACATGCCTCCGTCCGCGCCGCGGCGCGCGTCATGGATGTGGACGTGCTGCCCGTGCCCGTCGACGCCGACGGCCGCATGACCGGCGCCGCTCTGGCGGCCGCGCTCGCGGCGCATGGAGCTGACGACGTCTTCGCGGTGGTGGCCACTGCCGGCACCACGAACGCCGGCGTGATCGACGAACTCGACGCAATCGCCGACGTGTGCGCAGCACGAGGCTTGTGGATGCACGTCGACGGCGCGTATGGGCTCGCCGCACTGTGCAGCACGATTGCACGCGCCCGCTTCACGGGCATCGAGCGCGCCGACAGCTTCGGCGTCGACCCGCACAAGTGGCTGTTCGCCCCGTACGACTGCGCGGCGTTGGTCTATCGCGACCCAACGCCGGCGGCGGCAACGCACGCGCAACACGGTGCATACCTCGATGCCGTCGACCGCGGCGACTGGAACCCCAGCGACTACGCCTATCACCTCTCGCGTCGCGCCCGCGGTCTACCGCTGTGGTTCGGCCTTGCGACGTACGGCACCGATGCGTATACCGCGGCGGTCGACAGTGCCATCACCACCACCCGGGCATTTGCCGACGAGGTGGCCGCGCGACCCGAGTTCCACCTGCTGCTCGAACCTGAGCTGTCGATCGTGCTCTTCACGCGCGAAGGCTGGACCCTCGACCAGTACATGGAGTGGAGCAAGCGCCGGGCCCACGAAGGACAGTTCCTCATCGTTCCCACCAGCTGGCACGGCGACGCCTGCCTTCGAATCTGCGTGGTGCATCCCCGCACGGACCCTGCAGCCCTGACGGCGCTGCTGGACGATCTGGCCACCTACGCGCCAGCCCAGTAGCGCACAGGGTTTCTACTACGGCGATAGGGGAAATAGCCGACGTCCACTAGAATGGCCATCGTGACCGAGCTCTTCCGCATCGAAAATCTGCACGCCCGGCCCATCACCGACGAGGGCGACGCCAACGACATTCTGCAGGGCCTGTCGCTCACGGTCGCCGTCGGCGAAGTACACGCCATCATGGGTCCGAATGGCTCGGGCAAGAGCACGCTGGCCAGCACCCTCATGGCTTCTCCGGAGTACGAAGTCACAGAAGGTCGCATCTTCTTCCAGGGCGACGATGTCACTCAGTGGCCCACCGATGTCCGCGCCAAGGCGGGCATGTTCCTGGCCTTCCAATACCCGCAGGAGATTCCGGGGGTTTCGGTCATTCAGTTCCTGCGCCAAGCGCTCTCGGCCCGTAAGGGCCTAGACCTCAGTGTGCTCGAACTGCGTCTGGCCACCATGGACTGGATGAAGCGGCTGGGCATGGACAGCTCGTTCGTCGACCGTTATCTCAACGAAGGGTTCAGCGGTGGCGAGAAGAAGCGCAACGAGATCATGCAGATGGCCATCCTCGAACCCGAGATCGCCATCCTCGACGAGACCGATAGTGGCCTCGACATCGACGCGCTACGCATCGTCGCCAAGGGCATCCGCGAGATCCGCGCCGACCGACCCACCATGGGCGTCGTGCTGATCACGCACTATCAGCGCCTGCTCGACGAGGTCGCTCCGGACCACGTGCACATCATGGTCGATGGCCGCATCGTCGCCAGCGGAGGCATGGAGCTGGCAGCACAGCTCGAGCGCGACGGCTACGAGGCGTTCCGGTGACCAGCGTCCGTTCGCTCGATGTCGCTGCGATCAAGCACCAGTTTCCGCTTCTGCAGCGCACGCTCAACGGCGAACCCCTTGTCTACCTCGACTCTGCGAACACGTCGCAGAAGCCACAGGTGGTCATCGATGCGATGAGCACGTTCATGGAGCAGTCGTACGCGCCGATCAACCGCAGCGCGTACGCGCTGGCCGCGGAGGCCACCGACTTCTATGAAGGCGCCCGCACCAAGGTGCAGCACTTCATCAACGCCCGCCGCGCACACGAGGTCATCTTCACCAAGAACGCAACCGAGTCGCTGAACCTGCTCGCGTATTCGTGGGCCCGCGCCAACCTGACCGCCGGCGACGTCGTCGTGCTGACCCACATGGAGCACCACGCCAACATCGTTCCGTGGCACATGCTGGTTGCCGAGCGCGGCATCGTGCTGCGCTGGGTTCCGCTCACTGCTGACGGTCAGCTCGACCTCACCGATCTCGCCACCTTGCTCGACGGTGCCAAGGTGTTCAGCTTCACCGCGATGAGCAACGTGCTGGGAAGCATTACGCCGGTGCAGCAGCTGTGCGCCGCCGCTCACGCGGCCGGGGCACTCGCGATCGTCGACGGCTGCCAGTACGTGCCGCACAACGTCACCGACGTGCAGGCGTGGGGTGCCGACTTCATGGCGTTCAGCAGCCACAAGATGTGCGGTCCTTCGGGCGTCGGCGTCCTGTGGGGCCGTGAGGACCTACTCGATGCCATGCCACCGTTCCTCGGCGGTGGCAACATGATCGCCGACGTCCGCCTCGACGGGTTCACCACCGCCGAGCTGCCTGCCAAGTTCGAGGCCGGCACTCCCCCCATCACCGAAGTCGTCGGCCTCGGAGCGGCGGTCGACTTCCTCACCGGGTTGGGCATGGCCAACATTCGCCAACACGAGATCGAGGTCGCGTCGTACGCGATGAGGTCCCTCACGGAGCGGTTCGGTACCGACATCCAGTTGCACGGCCCGTGCAACGTCGAGATGCGCGGTGCCACGTTCAGCTTCGGCTTCCGCAACATTCACCCTCACGATCTCAGCCAGGTGCTCGACCAGCGCAACGTCTGTGTACGCGCCGGGCACCACTGCGCCAAGCCGCTGATGCGCCTGCTGGGCGTGGCGGCCACCGCTCGTGCCAGCTTCTACCTGTACAACGACACCGCCGACGTCGACATGCTGGCCGACGCTCTTGACGGTGCCAGCGATATCTTCGGAATCTGAACCCGTCGAGGAGACACCATGCCCGGCTTGGACGACTTGTACCGCGAGATCATTCTCGATCATCATCGCCATCCCCGCAATCGTGGAGAGCTGCCGCCGCCGGCGCCCCATGCGGTCGGCCACAATCCGCTGTGCGGCGACGAGATCGATGTCTATCTGCAGGTCGAGGACGATGTCATCACCGACGTCAAGGTCGGGGGCCAGGGCTGCAGCATCTCGCAGAGCTCGGCCAGCATGATGAGCCAGGCCATCAAGGGCAAGCCGATCGGCGAAGTACGCGCACTGGTTCGCCGCTTCAAGGGCCTGATGAGCATCCCCGACGAAGACGGCAACCCCATCGAGCCCGACCCCTCCGTTGCCCTCGGCGACCTCGAGGCGCTGCAGGGCGTTGTCAAGTTCCCGGTTCGCATCAAGTGCGCCACTCTCTCCTGGAACACGCTGCTCGACGCCCTCGAACAGGCATGAGCCAGTCACCGGCGTCTGGCCCTGCGCCGCGCCGCATCATCATCGACACCGACCCAGGCATCGACGCTGCGATGGCCATCGTGTACGCACTCGCCTCGCCAGAGCTCGAGGTCGTCGGCCTCACCACCGTGTTCGGCAACGCACACGTCGAGACGTGCACCACCAACGCGCTGCGCATTCTCGACATCGCGGACCGACCCGACATTCCGGTGGCGCAGGGTGCAGGCCGTCCACTGGCGTCGGTCTACCGGGGTCCGGCGACCCACGTACACGGCATCAACGGTCTGGCCGACATCCCGCTACCCGATGTGTCGCGTGGTGCTCACGCACTCGACGCAGCTCACTTCATCATCGAGCAGGTGATGGCGGCACCCGGCGAGATCACCCTCGTCCCCATCGGTCCCCTCACCAATGTCGCACTCGCAATGCTGCTGCGCCCCGACCTGCCACAGCACCTGGCCGGAATGGTCATCATGGGTGGGGCGGTCTTCGTGCCTGGCAACGCGTCTCCCGCCGCCGAAGCAAACATCTTCAACGATCCGGAGGCTGCTGACATCGTGTTCGGCGCCGACTGCCCGATCGTGATGTGCGGCCTGGACGTCACCGAGGCCACCATCATGTCCAGTGAGCAGATCGCCGGACTCAGCGCCATCGCGAACGCACGAGCCCAGATGGCGGCAGCCATCCTGCCGTACTACCGCGACTTCCACGTTTCGCATGGCGGGCCCGACGGCATCCACGTGCACGACAGCACGTGCATCTCGTACCTGCTCGCGCCGCAGCACTACACAGCCGTACAGCACCCCATCCGGGTCGACACCGGCAGCAGTGTGTCGCGCGGTACGACACTGGCGGCAACTCGTCGGCTGCGGCCGGACAGTCCATGGCTCGGTCGGCGCGACGTCACGATTCTCACCGAGGTCGACGCATCTGCTGTCGTCGCCTTGGAGCTGGAACGGCTCTCCCAGTAGATCACCCTCGCGCTTCAGTCTCGACTGAGCTCCTGCACGTTTGCGAACAACAAGATTGCGGCGAGCGTCCAGAACGTACCTGCGAATGCGTAGCGCCACCCCCAGGTGATCACCGACACGACGAATCCTGCGACCACCGCAACAGCGAGGACTAGGACGATCACGCCCACCAGGTAGCCGACGAAATGACGGCGAGCAGCCGCTTCGATGCCGAGCACCACCAGCGTCCACACGACGATGG
This sequence comes from Ilumatobacteraceae bacterium, assembly GCA_031366885.1. Lineage (GTDB taxonomy): Bacteria > Actinomycetota > Acidimicrobiia > Acidimicrobiales > Ilumatobacteraceae > UBA668. Next base: position 764 of record JANLPB010000347.1, on the reverse strand, counting down.
TCGTGAGAATCGCCAACGACCGGTTGGGAAGGACCGCCAGCCCGAGGGCGGTGAGCAACAACGGGGTGCTCACCGCCGACCAGAGGGAGAGAAAGCGGAGTCGGTTTCGCGTCTCGTGGGTGTTCGGGAGGTGGCGGTGCCGGAGGTGATCGTGCGGGCCGGGAGTTGGCGGGGGGTTCAGCAATCGGGTGTTCAGTCGACGCCGTTCGTCGCCAAGGCGCACACGCTGGGCCGCCAGAGCGTTGAGGTCCAGTTCTTGCGCGAGGGTGACCGGCACCCCACTGGCGACATCGGCGCGAAGTTGTGCTCGAGCGCTGTCGACGTTGACGGTGAGTGCCGCTGCTTCCTCTTCCAGTTCACCAAGACGAAGGCGAATCAAATCCGCCGCCACTGCATGATTCGGAGCCAGCTTCGACAAGCCCGACCACCCAACGACGTCGCCCCACGGATGTCGCACCGTTGCCGACTTCTCGTAGCGAGGCCCGGCGGGACCGCGCTCGCCGCCCAACGGATCTGCGGTGTCATTGCCCCACAACCCCTGGTAGTCGAACACCCACGGTGTCTCATCGTCGATCAGGACCGGCGACCACTCCCGGTCCTGACCCGGCCCGATCGACAGCCCGTCGCCCCTCGCGTAGTCGATGTAGGGAATGCCAACACCGGCCTGCGCTTTGCCCCGGGTCCACGGCAGCAGCAGCCGGTTGACTCTGCGACTGAACCGGATGAACCGCTTGAACGCGGGAGGGTCGAAGCTGGTGAGGTAC
>JANLPB010000338.1:0-3801 GCA_031366885.1 Ilumatobacteraceae bacterium | reverse complement strand
GAGCTCACCGAACGGATTGCGTCCACCACCGCGATGGCTGCGATCGCGACCCCACACGACTACGACATCTCCGACGCAGGACTTCGGGCTTCGGTTGGCGACTACGTCCACGCTGTCGGGACATGTCGTATGGGCGCGGTCGACGACGAGGAGGCTGTCGTGGACAGTTTCTGCCGAGTCGTTGGCTACGAAGGACTGCTGGTCTGCGATGCATCGGTGATGCCGACCGTGCCGCGTGCCAATACCCATCTCCCAACGGTGATGATTGCCGAACGCGTCGCTGCCCACCTGCGCGGCGTCGAAACGGCAGCGCGCTAGCGGGCGTGTTCCTCGAGCGGAAAGATCGTCGGCCAGTCAGCCGCCTCGAGCAGCAGCGCCTCCCGCTCGGCCACCGAAAGTGGCTCGAACGCTGCAGCTGCGGCCAGTTGTAGCGGCAGGACCTCCACGTCGCCGGTAGTGCAGAATGCGTGCACGCCAGGGGTGCCGAGGGTGAACCGCACGCCCCGTGCCACCGACTCGCTGTCCGTGAAGGGTTGGTACCAGGTGGTGGATGACTTCGGATGAGTGCCCCATGGGCGGTGCGCACCCGCCTTGATGGCCATCACCGCCACGTCCCGGCGAGCTGCTTCATCAAGGAGTGCAGCGAGGTCGGTGGCGTACTGCGCGTTGGCGAGTGCGCCCGGGTACACGGGCAGCATGACCGAGTCGAGGTCGAAGCGGCGGATGGCCTCCAATTGAGCCGCCGCCGTTCCAAAGTCGTGGCCGGTGATGCCAACGAACTGTGTGAGGCCTTCGTCGCGTGCTCTGAGAATTGCCTCGATGGCTGGGCTGCGGCGGTCAAGTTCGGCGAGGTCAGTCACACCGTGTGCCTGATAGAGATCGAACGACGTGCAGCCCAGCCGTTCGAGCGATGTTTCCAGCTGCGCCCGTAGGCCGTCGGGATTTGTGCGATTCGACTTCTCGCCGATGAACAGCCGATCGCGAACCGCCGGTATCAGCGGGCCGATGACCAGTTCAGCGTGACCGTACGACGGAGCGATGTCGAGGTGGTTGACCCCGGCTTCAAGCGCGAGTTGGAACATTCGCTCGGTGACCTCTGGGCTGCTACCCCAGAAAGCGGCCCCGCCGAGAATTGCCAGCGACGACTGATGGTCGGTGCGGCCGAGGCGGCGTGTGGCGATGTGCGACATGCCGCCACTGTAGGTCGGCAGAGACGTCGCGTGTATGGCTGCGACACGTGCGTGATAGGAACGCACAATGCCCTACGACAAAGGCCTTCATGAGCTCGGCGATTCGTGCTTCGCATATCTGCAACCCGATGGCAGCTGGGGCTGGAGCAACGCCGGGCTGGTCGTCGGTGGTGGTAGCTCGTTGCTGGTCGACACGCTGTTCGACCTCCAGTTGACTCGCGAAATGCTCGACGCCATGGCGGCCCCGACTGCCGCTGCCCCCATCGACACGCTGCTCAACACACACGCGAACGGCGACCACTGCTACGGCAACCAGTTGGTGCAGGGCGCCGAGATCGTGTCATCAGCTGCCACCGCCAACGAGATGTCGGAGGTGCCGCCATCGATGCTCCACGCTCTGAACACGGCGCCCGGCGAGGTCGGCGAGCTGTTTCGCCACTTCTTTGGCGCGTTCGATTTCTCTGGCATCGAGGTTGCCATGCCAAGCCGAACGTTCAACGGTCGACTCGACGTGGACGTGGGTGGTCGAACGGTTCAACTGATCGAGGTCGGTCCGGCACACACGCGCGGAGACACGCTGGCGTACGTGCCCGATGCGAGGGTCGTGTACACCGGTGACATTCTGTTCATTGGTGGCACGCCCATCGTGTGGGCTGGCCCGCTTTCGAACTGGGTGGCGGCGTGCGACCTGATGTTGGGGATGGACATCGAGACTGTCGTTCCTGGCCATGGCCCGCTCACCGACAAGGCCGGTATTGCGTCGGTCCGCGACTACCTGGCTTTTGTCGATGAAGCTGCGCACGCTCGGCACGCCACGGGGATGGATGCGTGGGATGCAGCGCGCGATATTGCCCACGAAATCGGAGCCCGGGAGGAGTTCCGTGGTTGGGGCGAATTTGGCCGAATCGCGGTCAACGTCGACACGGCCTACCGGTCGTTCGACCCGTTCTATCTCGCGCCAAACATCGTCGAACAGTTCCGCCGCATGGCCGAGCTAGAAGGCTTCTCCACAACCTGATCGTGGCAGCGACTAGCGGAACTCGTCGGCGATGGGTGGTGGGCCGCGATGCTTTTTGGGCGTCGCGTTGCTGGATCGACTGCGAATGCTCTTGCGGACGGCGAACACCCAACCCACCGCCACGCTGACACTGAAGATCGCCCACTGGACGGCATAGCTGAGGTGAGGCCCCTCGCTGAGTTCGGGAAACGCGACCGGGCTGACGCTGCTGGGCTCTGTGGGCGCAGACTGCAACAGCTCCACGTACATGGGCGCCAGTTCCGGGTCGAACTGCTGACCCAACGCCACCAAGTCGACGCGCCGGATTTCCGTCAGTGCCTGCGTGCCATCGTCCGAAGGCTGGCCAGTGCCTGCACGTTGGCCGGGCTGGAGGCGACCCAGCACCTCGACGAGCCCAGATGGCGGCGCAGGCAGTGGCGTACCGGTAGGAACGAACCCGCGGTTGACGATGACCAGGCTGCCGTTCGACAACTGGAGGGCGTTGACGACGTCGCGACCGGTGGTGCCGTCCTGGGTGACGTTGACAACTTCGAACTGAGGCTGGCTGAGGTACGTGCCGCTCGCCGACACTCGACGGTAGCTGAGGTCGTCGGGCGGCTGTGCGAGCAGTGCCCCGTCAAGCGCGACAACCTCGGCATTAGTGTGTTCGGTCACGCGTTCGTTGAATGTTTGCTTCTCGTCGAGCCGCCGTAGCTGCCACAGACCGAGGTTGATCATCGCCACGATGGCGGCGAGGCAGAGCAAATGGAAGCCGATCCACTTCGGCTTCAGCAGGAACGTGTACATGCGTTGCCGACGGTAGCGGCTCGGCGCGGTCCCACCACATCGTGACGAACGCTCTGCTCAGACAACCACACCTGGAACGCGGCGCCCGTCAACTGCGTACGACGTGTGCGGCGACGGCTACGGTCGGGCGCGATGACACCCGAACAGATCACTTCCGAATGGCTCAGCGAGAAGCTCGGTGACGAGGTGTCGATCACGGGCGAGCGGCGCATTGGCGACGGCCTTGTCGGCATGAACATTCGTTATGAGCTGGCGGTGCCCGCAGGCAGCGAAACACCCTCATCGATCATTGCGAAGCTTCCCTCGCCAGACCCCACCAGCCGTGCAACGGGGATTGCGCTGCGCAACTACGAGCGCGAGGTGAAATTTTACGACGTGATCGCACCGACGGTGGACATTCGTGTGGCGCGCTGCTTTCACGGTGAGTGGCGCGAGAGCGACGGCGACTTCGTGCTGTTGCTCGAGGACCTTTCGCCGGGAGAACAGGGCAACCAAGTAACCGGCTGTTCGGCAGAGATGTCCACTCGGGCGGTTCTTGAGCTGGCCCGGTTGCACGGCCCACGGTGGGGCGACCGCACACTCGACGAGATCGAGTTTCTCGGTCGCCGCGAGCCAGGCGATGCCGAGCGTCTGCAGATGCTGTGGTCGATGTTTGCTCCTGGCTTCTTCGCGACCTATTCGACGTACCTCGACAGCGAGGGCGTCGGTCTGGTGGAGCGCTTCGGTGCTCAGTTGCCCGCGTGGATCGAGGGTCACACCCTGCCCAACACGGTCACCCACGGCGACTATCGGCTGGACAACCTGATG
>JANLPB010000334.1:0-19835 GCA_031366885.1 Ilumatobacteraceae bacterium | reverse complement strand
CACGCTCGGCGACGTCGGCTTCGTCGATGCCGAGGGCTACCTGTACCTGACCGACCGCAAGGCGTACATGATCATCTCGGGCGGCGTGAACATCTACCCGCAGGAAGCGGAGAACGCCCTCGTCACGCACCCGAAGGTGATCGACGTCGCTGTGTTCGGAGTGCCCAACGACGACTTCGGCGAGGAGGTCAAGGCGGTGGTCCAGCCAGTGGAAATGCCGGCCTCCGATGAGGAAGCTGCCGCGCTGTCCAAGGAGTTGATTGCCTTCTGCCGTTCGCAGTTGGCCGACGTCAAGTGCCCGCGCAGCATCGACTTCCGCGAGGAACTCCCCCGCCACCCCACCGGAAAGCTCTACAAGCGGTTGTTGAAGGACGAGTACTGGAAGGCCGCGGGCCGCAGCATCTGAGTTGCGAGCGTTAGTGGGCGCTGGCGATGTGGAGGCGTTGCAGGACGTCGGCCATCCGCTGGCTCTCGGCGCGCCCGAAGACCGGCTCGCTTTCGCCAGCGACCACCTCGGCGAAGTGACGAACCATTCCGGCGTATGCGTTTCCACCGTCGCAGGATTCGGTGACGGTCGCTCCGTCACGTCGAGCGATGATGAGCTCGCTGCGCTCGAGCGGCCCGGGCGCGTGCCAACCGGGGATGGTGACCACTGCTTCGCTGCCGGCTAACGACATCGAGCGATGCGGCGGGGCCTCAAACGAGACTGCGAACGAGCTGCCGAAACCGGCGCCCCAATCGACCCACCCGGACATCGCAACATCTACGCCGGCCCTGTTTCGAACGGCGTTCGCTCCAACAACGACGGCGTCTCGTCGTGCCATCAACATGAACGGGGCAAGGCAGTAGATGCCAACGTCGAACAACGCACCGGCCCCACGCAGGTCGAGACGGTGGTCGCCACCGTCCATGTCCATCGGCCAGCTGAAGGCCGAATAGCCACTCTGCAGCCACCCAAGATCGCCGTTGCGGGCCAGCTGCAACAGCCGACGTGCCCGCGGGTGGTGCGGCCACATGTAGGCCTCCAGCACCGTCAAGCCGGCCGCCTCGGCATGGTCGAAGACCTTGGCGGTATCTGCCGGCGACAGCGTCAGCGGCTTTTCGCACAGCACGTGCTTGCCTGCATCGAGCGCCTTGTGAGTCCACTCCGCGTGCAGATAGTTGGGCAGCGGGTTGTAGACCGCGTCGACGTCGTCGCGAGCCAGCATCGCCTCGTAGGGCGCGAGGGACTCGCCATCGCGACTGGGCTCGGCAACCACCGGATGACCCGCCGCCGTGAACGCCGGCAGCAGGCTCTTGCGATAGATATGGCTTGAACCGCCCAGGACACCCCAGCGCAGCGTCACGGTGAGAGCACCACCATGCGAATCTCGGTCATCTCCTTGACGCTGAACGCCGGTCCCTCGCGAGTGTTGCCGCTATCGCGAAGGCCGCCGTACGGCTGCTGGTCGGCACGCCATGTGGGAACCTCGTTGACCAGCACGCCGCCGAAGTCCAGCGATTTCACGGCCAGCAACGCCTTGGAGATATCCGATGTGAAGATGGCGGCCTGCAGACCAAACAGCGTGTCGTTGGCCAGTGCAATTGCCTCGTCGAGCGTGTCGTAGGCGGTGACCGCAACGACCGGACCGAACACTTCTTGCGCGCACACCTTCAGGTCGGGGGTGGCGTTGGTAATTACAGTCGGTTGCAGCACTCCATCGGCCGTGAGAGCCCCGCCGGTGGCAACCGTCGCACCAGCAGCGCGGGCTTCCTCGACCCACGAGGCGACCCGATCGCGCTCGCCCCGCGAAATGAGTGCCGACACATCGGTGGCCTCGTCCATCGGGTCGCCGACCACAAGAGTTTTGACATGCTCGACCAACGCGGCGGTGAACTCCTCGGCAATCGAGCGGTGCACCAGGACCCGCTGCGTGCTGATGCAGCTTTGGCCGGCGTGGCTGAAACCAGCCATCTTGATTTTCGCTGCGGCCGTACGCCAGTCGCCATCAGCTTCGATGATGCACGGGGCGTTGTTCCCCAACTCCAGACCCACCCGCTTACGGGGAGCCCGCGCGCGAATCCCCCAACCAACGGCAGGCGAACCGGTGAAGGTGATCAGGGCAACGTCGGGATGGTCGACGATCGCGTTGCCGACAGTGCTGCCGCCACCGGTGATCACCTGCAGATATTCGGCCGGCAGCCCACACTCCTCGATGAGCATCTGCGCGAGGGCGAGGCTGCTGAAGGGCGTCTGGCTGGCCGGCTTGAGAACTACAGGGCACCCAGCGGCGATGGCCGGGCCAACCTTGTGCACCACCAAATTCAGCGGGAAGTTGAACGGAGCAATTGCGCCGACGACGCCGATGGGAATACGCAAGGTGAAGCCGAGCTTGCCCTCGCCGGCAGGAATGGCATCCAACGGGATCATTTCTCCGCCAAGTTTGCGCGCCTCGGCAGCTGCGAAGCTGAACGTGCCAGCGGCGCGTTCAGCTTCGACCCGAGCCGTCTTGATCGGCTTGGCCGCTTCGCGCGCCACGATCTGGGCAAACTCCTCGCGGCGCTCGGTCAGCCGGGCAGCGGCGCGATCAAGAATTTCGGCCCGTTTCCAGAGCGGCAGAGGGTTCGAGTGCAGTGCGGCCTTTGCAATCGCCACGGCGCGATCCACGTCGGCTGCGGTCTGCGCTGGAATCTCACCGATGACGGAATCGTCGTAGGGCGAACGGACAGTAATCACGTCGGTCATGTCCAGCGACGATACTGGGCCGGATGACTGCGCGCCTTCACCCCTATCTCGAATGGGATGGGCCGATCCCATTCGCTCACCGTGGCGGCGCCAGCGACGTGCCGGAGAACACGATGCCCGCGTTCCAGTACGCCATCGACGCCGGCTATTCCTATGTCGAAACCGACGTGCAAGTCACTGCCGACGGTGTCCTGGTGGCATTTCACGACAACGATCTCAGTCGCACGTGTGGGAGGGCCGGCCGCATCAGCGATCTGCCATGGTCCGAAGTGAAAACGGCGCGCGTCGACGGGTCAGCCCCTATTCCATTGCTGGACGACATGCTTGGCACCTGGCCCGAACTGCGGGTCAACATCGATTGCAAGACCAACTCCGCCGTCCCTGCGCTCGTCGCCGCGCTGCAGCGCTGTAATGCGCTGAATCGGGTGTGCGTCGGTGCCTTCAGTGATCGGCGCATGCGGGAACTGAAGAGGCTGTTGGGCGACAGCTTGTGCACGGCGCTCAGTCCCACAGAAGTGGCCTCACTTCGGTTCGGCAAGCCGCGCCGTGCAGCCGCCAACGCCGCTCAGGTGCCGGTCAGCCAAGGTCCACTCACGGTGGTCACCGAGAAGTTCGTTGCCAAGGCACATGCGCTAGGGATCAAGGTGCATGCGTGGACAATCGATGAACCCGTCGAGATGCACCGCCTTTTGGACCTGGGCGTCGATGGAATCATGACGGACAAGCCGATGGTCCTCAGGGACGTCTTCGAGACACGAGATATCTGGCGATGAGCCCACCGTTCAACACGACACGCTCACCCAACCACATGGTTGCAAGTGCAGACGCGCTGGCTACACAGGCCGGCCTGTCCATACTCGCGGTGGGCGGCAACGCCGTCGATGCGGCCATCGCGACAAATGCAGCTATGGCGGTGGTGGCACCCCACTTGTGCGGGATGGGTGGCGATCTCTTCGCGCTCATCCACGACGGCGACGATGTGCACGCGCTGAACGCGAGCGGACGCGCGGGCAGCGGTTCGAGTGCTGAGGCACTTCGGGCCGACGGTCACACCACGATGCCCTTCCGACACGACATCCGCACGGTGACGATTCCGGGTTGTATCGATGGCTGGGTGGCCCTCCACGATCGATTCGGCACCATCGCGCTGGCGACACTGCTGGCGCCGGCCATTGCCCTCGCCGACGGCGGGTTTCCGGCCAGCCCGCTGCTGGTCGGCTCACTCTCGCGCCTCGACTCGCAGGGCCGCGAGAACCTCAGTGAACTCTGCACTCAGGCGAAGCGACCCGGCGACCGCGTCCGCAGACCGGGTGTCGCCGCAGCCCTGCGCGCGATAGCCGCCAGCGGTCGTGTCGGTTTCTACGGGGGCGAGTTCGGCGCCGGACTCCGTCAGCTCGGCCAGGGTTTGTTCACCGCCGACGACCTCGAACGCCTACAAGCCGAGTGGGTCACTCCCCTGTCGGCCAGCGCGTGGGGTGTGGAGCTGTGGACTGTCCCGCCCAACTCGCAGGGCTACCTCACGTTGGGCGCGGCGGCACTCGCGAGCGGACTCGAGCTCCCGATGGACCCCGAAGACGAGCACACGGCACACCTGCTGATCGAGGCCGCGAAGGTTGCTGGCTTCGATCGACCCGCAACCCTTCATGCCGCGGCCGACGGACCAGCGCTTCTCAGCGCAATTGCGTTGCGCGCACACCTGCTGGACACCCAGCGGGCCGCCGATTGGCCCATTGCTGGCCGGCAAGGTGATACGACCTACCTGTGCACCACCGATTCGGGCGGCATGGGCGTCTCGCTCATCCAGTCGAACGCTTCCGGCTTCGGCTCGTGGTTGGTGGAACCCACCACGCAGATCAACCTGCACAATCGTGGGCTCGGTTTCAACCTCGAGGTCGGGCATCCCGCCGAATTGCGGCCGGCCACTCGCCCACCGCACACGCTGTCACCTGCCCTCGCCACGCGCCAGGGTCAACTTGCAGCCGTGTTCGGCACCATGGGCGGCGACGCCCAACCCCAAATACTCCTGCAGTTGGCCGCCCGTCTCTTCCACTACGAACAGTCACCCGCCACCGCAATGAATGCTGGCCGTTGGGCGCTGGCTGGCCCCACCACGGGCTTCGACACGTGGACGTCACCGAGCGGGCCGATCGTAGAAATCGAAGGCCATGCTCCGCCGGCGTGGGCAGAGGCATTGGCCACACGTGGACACAAGGTCAGCGTGCGTCCGGAGTACGACAGCGATTTCGGTCATGCGCAACTCATCATCCGAGACGCCAACGGATTCTGGGCAGGGGCCAGCGATCCACGGGCACGAGTGGGCTCGGTTGCCGGTGGCTGACCTCACCATCACCAACGCGCTGCTCGCAGACGGCACCGTGGCGACGGTACACATCGTCGATGGCGTGGTCACTGATCGGCCGGGAGCCGGGGCGCCGACGCTCGATGCTGCCGGCCGCCTGGTACTACCCGCTCTGGCGGAGGCGCACGCACATCTCGACAAGGCGTTCCTCGCCGAGTCCGTTCCCAATCCGACCGGTGATCTGATGGGTGCGATCGTCAATATCGAGGCGGCCCGTGACCGCATCACCGAGGCCGACACCGAGGCTCGTGCGGAGCGAGCGGCGAGTCTCATCGCGGCCAATGGCGCGACAACCATTCGCACCCACGCCGATCTCACAGCGGCGGGTGGTTTTGCGTCCGTCGACGCGCTCCTTCGCGTCCGAGACCGGCTCGCTGACCTGGTTCGCATCGAGGTCTTCGCATTGTGCGGTTGGCCCAGCGTCGGCACTGCCGGTGCCCAGCAGCGTGCGTTGCTGCGTGAGGCAGTTGCACGCGGCATTGACGGCGTTGGCGGGTGTCCGCACCTGGAGGGCGACCCCGTCGCGGCCAACGACAACTTTCTCGTGATGGCTGCCGAGGCAGGATTGCCCGTCGACCTGCACGCCGACGAGACGCTCGATCCCACCCGGTTCGCACTGGAGGACTTGGCCGACCGAGTGCTGAGTACCGGCTTCCCCCTCCGCGTCGCTGCGAGCCATTGCGTCAGCCTTGTGATGCAACCCCTAGCCGTGCAACAACGCGTGGCCGAGAAGTTGTCGGCCGCAGGTATCAGCGTGATCGCGCTTCCCAGCAGCAACTTGTTTCTGCAGGGTCGCGATCATTCAGTGGCTACTCCGCGCGCCCTTGCCCCCGTGCATGTGTTGCGAGCAGCAGGGGTCAATGTCGCCGCGGGTGCCGACAATCTGCAGGACCCGTTCAACCCCGTCGGTCGCGGCGACTGTTTGGAAACTGCAGCACTGATGATCATGGCCGGGCACGTCCTTCCACCCGACGCCTACACGATGGTGAGTAACTCGGTCCGCCTCACGATGGGACTGGCAACTGCCGGAACCGCAATCGGAGATGTCGCTGACCTGGTAGTTCTTCCCTCGGCATCGATTCGCGAAGCCATCGCCTTTGCCCCCACCAATCGGGTTGTCATCCGCGCCGGCAACGTCGTGCACCGCTGACATCCAACATCCGAGCACGAAACAGACTGTTCACATCGCGTTGCGCCAGCGACAACGGGCAGTGTCCTACGATGGTCGGCGTCATGGTGACCGAACGCGATGCCCCCGCGGCAGGCCGCCTCGCCGGAAGGCGAGTTCTCATCACCGGGGCCGCGCGCGGGATCGGTGCGGCCATCGCCGAGACCTTTGCCGCCGAGGGCGCCCAGCTGGCCCTGTTGGACCGTGAGGGTGATCAGTGTCGGGCAACCGCACAGCGGTTGGGAGCCTTGGCTCTCGACGTCGACCTGGCAGACCCTGCGAATGCGCGTGAGGTCACGCAGAATGCCATCGACAGCCTCGGTGGAGTCGACCTGCTCGTCAACAACGCCGGAATCTTGCACATGGCGCCGCTCCTCGACATCACGGTGGACGACTGGGACCGCACGTTCGACATCAACGTTCGGGCCATGCTGCTGACCACGCAAGTCGCAGCACGCTCGATGATCAGCGCCGCCATCGGCGGCTCCATCATCAATATGGCAAGCATGGGCGGCAAGCTGGGCTCGCCGAACCAGGCGCACTATGCCGCGTCGAAGGCCGCCGTGATCAGCCTCACCCGCGTGTCGGCCATCGAACTTGGCGAGCATGACATCCGCGTGAACTGTATCTGCCCCGGCTACGTACTCACGGAGATGGGTGCCGCTACCCGCACCGCCGAGATGGTTGCCAAGTGGTCTGCGTTGTCGCCGCTGGGGCGTTGCGCCGAGCCCAGCGACGTCGCCGACATGGCCCTGTTCCTCGCCTCTGACCAGGCCCGGTACTGCACCGGACAAGCAATGAACGTGAGCGGCGGAATGGTGATGCACTGATGACGAACGCAGAGCGAGCCGAGACAGGCCTACCCACTATGGTTGCCCCAATGAGTACTGCTCCAGCACTGAGTTTCAACGGCGTGTCGATGGTGTACCCCGACGGCACGCACGCGCTCAGCGAAACCAGCTTCGACGTAGCCCCGGGCGAGTTCGTCACAGTGGTTGGCCCCTCAGGCTGCGGCAAAAGCACGCTGCTCAAGGTTGCCTCGGGCCTCAACCCGCCCACCACCGGCTCGGTCTCCGTCGACAGTCGCTCTGTGGGCTATGTCTTCCAGGACGCAACGTTGCTGCAGAGGCGCAACGTGCAGCGCAACGTGGAACTGCTCGCCGAATTGGAGGGCGTCGGCAAAGCCGAACGCGCTCGCCGTGCTGCAGAGGCAATTTCGCTGGTGGGCCTCAAAGGCTTCGAGAAGAAGTACCCCAAGCAACTGTCGGGTGGAATGAAGATGAGGGCCTCGCTCGCGCGCAGCCTTGTACTCGACCCGAAGGTGTTCCTGTTCGACGAGCCGTTCGGAGCCGTCGACGAGATCACCCGCGAGCGTCTCAATGACGAAGTCATCTCGTTGTTCGTCCATCAGGGTTTCGCCGGGCTGTTCATCACGCACTCCATCAGCGAGGCGGTCTTCTTGTCGACGAGGGTGCTGGTGATGAGCGCCCGCCCCGGCAGGATCGTGGCCGACTATCCGATCCCATTCGAATACCCCCGTCAGCCCGATCTGCGCTTCTCGCCAGAGTTCGCACGAATTGCCGGCGAGATCTCCCACACCCTGCGCGGAGCGCACACATGAGCCACACCTACGAACAGCCTGCAACATCAATCGCAGTCACCCAGGCAGAAGTGCTGTCGCACGACGCCCACTCCGGCCCTGTGCATGTCGACCTCGACGCTCCTGTCGCGGTGAAGCCGCCCCGCGCATGGAGCACAATTGTCGGCCCAATCGTGGTGTTCCTCCTGTTCCTCGGCTTCTGGGAGTACATGCATCGCGATGGCATGCGCCGCTTCCTCGATAAGAAACCCAGCCTTCTGCCGTCACCCGTGACGGTTGTGGATCAGGCGTTTCTTGACAAGGTTGTGCGCGGCAAACTGATCGAGGGGCTCGGTTGGACCACGTACGCGGCGGGTATCGGGCTTGCGATCACGATCGTGATCGGGATGGCGTTGGCCGTCTTGATGGCACGCGCCGTGTGGCTCGAGCGCTCGATCTATCCCTACTTGGTCGCCTTGCAGGCAACCCCGGTGCTGGCCATCGTGCCCATCATCTATTCCATCTTCGGCGGTGGCATGTCATCGCGCATCTACGTCTGCGTGATGATTGCGATCTTTCCAATCGTCACCAACACTCTCTTCGGCCTCACCTCCGTCGATGCATCGCAGCACGACCTGTTTACGTTGCGAGACGCCGGCAGCTTCACCCGCCTGTTCAAGCTGCAATTCCCCGCCGCCATGCCAGCAATCTTCACCGGTTTTCGAATCTCGGCAGGTTTGGCGGTCATCGGTGCAATCGTCGGTGAGCAGTTCTTCCGGCAGGGTCAAAAGCCCGGCATCGGCATCGTGATGGAGCAGTTCCGCCAAAAATTGCGCTACCCAGCCATGTACGGCGGGCTGTTGATCGCCGCTGCACTTGGCATCACCGTCTTCTTCGTCTTTAGCTGGATCGCCAAGCTCGTCGTCGGGCACTGGCATGAGTCGACTCGTCGAGGCAGCTGAACCAATTGTTCTTATCCAACGAGATTGTTCGCAATCTCCCGAGCAGCGTGAACCCACCAACACCCAAGGAGCAATGAATGCAACAGCGACGCAGCCGCACTCTGCTGGCACTCTCGCTCGTCTCGATCGTCACACTCGCCGCCTGTGGCGACGACAAGACGACCGAGTCGACGTCAGCAGCAGAAACCACCGCAGCACCGGCCGACACGGCAGCCACCGAAACAACGGCGGCACCCGCGGACACCACTGCAGCACCCGACACCACCGGCGGGGAGGCCGGCGGTGCACTGACCGGCGTCTGCCCCGACACCGTGGTCATCCAGACTGACTGGATGCCCGAAGCCGAGCATGGCTTCCTGTACAACCTGATCGGCGACGGCTACACGATGGATGCCGACAAGGCATACGTCACCGGGCCGCTACTCGACAGTGCAGGCGTCGACACCGGCGTCGACATCCAGGTCCGCTCCGGCGGCCTGCCACAGCAGTTCACCCCGGTCACCCAGTTGCTGTACAACGACGACAACGTGCTGCTCGGCTTTGTCTACACCGACGAGGCCATCCAGTTCTCGGGCAGTGACTTCCCGACCGTCGCCGTCATGTCCGGCTTCGAGAAGAACCCGCAGATGATCATGTGGGATCCAGCCACGTACCCCGACGTCACTGGCGTGAAGGATCTTGGCACCAAGGGTGTCACGGTTCGCTACTTCGGCGGCGCGGCGTACATGGACTACCTGACCGCCAGTGGCATCCTCAGCAAGGATCAGGTCGACGGTTCCTACACCGGCGACCCGGCTCTGTTCATCGCTGACGAGGGCAAGGCAGCCCAGCAGGGCTTCGGCTCGGCCGAGCCGTATCTCTACCAGGTCGAGCTTGCTGATTGGGGCAAGCCGGTCAAGTACGAGTACATCAACGACATCAGCTGGCGTAACTACGCCCAGAGCATCGCCACCAAGCCGGAGAACATCACGAAGTACGCCGATTGCCTCACCGCTCTCGTCCCGATGATTCAGCAGTCAGCCGTCGATTACCTCACCGATCCCACCCACGGCAACGAGGTCATCCTCGCCGCCGTTGATGCATTCGGCGGCGACTTCGGCTGGACGTACACCGCTGGTGCGGCCGACTTCGGCGTGAAGACCATCAAGGCTGACGGCCTGCAGGCAAACGGCACCGACGGCACGATGGGCAGCTTCGACACGGACCGTGTCGCCGAGCTGATCGACCTTGCCGTCCCGGTGTACATCGCCCAAGGCGCAACGCCCAAGGACGGCCTGGTGCCCGATGACATCGTCACCAACCAGTTCATCGACCCGTCGATTCACCTGTGATCGACTGATTGTTGAACGACAACTGAAGTAGTGACCTCGAAGGGGGCGTCGGCTGCGGCCGGCGCCCCCTTTGCGCGTCGCCGAGGACAGTTGCCGTCCGACGCCTCTAGATCAACAGCTGGACCAGGATCAGTTTGAGGATCATCGCTAATGGCAGCACCAGCGCGTATCCCGCATCCACGCGCTCATCGCCATTGGTGGTTTCGGAGGCATACGCATGCACTGCCGGCTGCGTCTCGATACCGGCAATCTGGCCGGCAGCGGAATGGGGATCACTGCGTACGACACGCATCAGTAGCAGGCTGGCGAGCGCCAGCAGAGTCGTCACGATTGTGGCGGCAAGGGCCAACTTCGCTCCCACTGCGGTGCCCGCTGCATCGGCGAAGGTGGCTCCCGAGCGGATCCCCACCGAGCCGAGGAAGATGAGGATGCCGAGCTGGCGCAGGGTCAGGTTGGCCGCATGCGGTATCTGCCAGGTGATTCGGCCGGTGCGAGAGAGGGTGCCGAGCACGAGCCCTGCAATCAGCGGGCCACCGCCAACACCCAACTCCACTGAACCGCCGCCGGGAAGCGGGAGCGACACAAGCCCGATGAGCAGACCAATCGACATACCGATCGCGAAGCCCATCGCATCGACCTCGCCAAGGCCCCGGTCAGAGTCGCCGAGCAACGTTGCCACCTCTGGAAGTCGTGCGGCGGGGCCGACGACTCGCAGCCGATCACCGAGACGCAGAATGAAATCGTGATCGGCTACGACGTCGCTGTCACCGCGGCGCACTCGCGTCACTGTGACACCGAATCGGCCCTCAAGATCGAGGTCGCGCAGATGAACGCCGGCGAGCGCCCGATTGGACACCGAGATCCTGCGGAAGTCGAACGTGGTTCGGTCAAGTGCGAGGTGACGGATGCTGCGCTGGCCCGCCCAGGCGATGAACCGGTCCACCTCCTCGGGCACACCGATCACCACGCAAAGGTCGCCCGGACGAAGATGCACATCAGTGGTGGCCAGGCTGACGCTGCCCTCATGTTCAAATCGCGAGAACGCAAGGTGGCAGCCCTGCCACTGACGCAGCTCCCCCAGAATCGGCATGTCGGCCCGTTGGACCATCACCGTCGCGCTGGTAGCCGCGCGCACAGTCGCGGGGCGGGTCACCCCGGAGCGTAGGGGCGCACGATCTGCACGTCGCAACGACCAGTGCGCGGCGAACAACATGGTGAGCACGCCGAACGGGTAGGCCAGGGAGTAGCCGACCACCGGGTCGGTCACGGAGCCTGCCGCCACACGGTCACTCAACGTCTGCAGTGCGGCTGACAATGCGGGGGTGTTGGTGAGAGCGCCCGCGAACAACCCAGCTCGCTCACCCGCATCGAAGCCGAACAACTGGCCAACTCCAGCGAGTGCGGCGGTGAACAAACCCAGTAGCGCTGTGACACCAACCAGTACTTTGGAACCACCGCGGCGAAGTTCAGCAAGGAATGACGGCCCCGAGGCCAACCCGACTGTATAGATGAACAGCGCCAGCCCGATCTGCGACACGATGGCGGGCGTATTGGCGAGTCGCTCGTCGTACGCGGAGACGCCAAGACCAACGAACAGCGCGGCCGCAGGGCCAAGCGCGATGCCTCTCACACGCACGCTGCCCAGAGCGCCACCGACGCCGATGACGACGAAGAGCAGGAGGACGGGGTTGTCGATCAGTACATGCACCCGCAGGTTCTATCGCGCCGCGGCGCGCCGGCCCTAGGGTCGATAGGCACACAGATCGAAACGGTTTCCATCCGGATCGACCAAATTGGCAATCGCGCCGTATGCCTCGTGACGCGTCCGTGCGACGAGCCCGGCCCCGAGTGCGACGAGCCGGCCGACCTCGCCGTCGAACTCATCAGGCGTACAGGCGAGATCGAGATGCGGTCCGCCGGGACGATGAACACCACGCTGCAGCCCGATGCGGCGTACGCCGTCGGCATCGCTCAGCACCAACCATCGGTCACCGTCCTCGCGCTGCGTCTCCTGCAAATTCAGCACGGCGCACCAAAAGACGGCGAGAACAGCTGGCTGTGGCGAGTCGATCGTCACCAGGTCGAAAGAGGCGCTCATCCGGTAGTCGGCGACGACGCGCCCGCAATCGCGAGGACGACCTGCAGCAAGACGTCCGCCCCAGCGGTGATGTCGGACGGTGTCGTGTACTCGGCAATGTTGTGGGAAAGGCCGTTGACGCTAGGAACGAACACCATGCTCGTCGGACACAGTCTGGCCAGCATTTGGGCATCGTGACCGGCGCCGCTGGGCATCCTCATGGTCGAATTACCGAGGCGCCGCGCCGTTGACTCCACCAGATCAACCATCGCCGTGTCGAACTCCACAGGCTCGAAGCGGGCCAACGTGCGCCGCTCGATGGTGACGCCCTCTTCCTGCGCCAGATGCTCACACAGTGCAACGAAGACGGCCTCAGCCTGCTGCAGCAACGCCTCGTCGGTATTGCGTAAATCGACCGTCATCGTGACTGTCGCGGGCACCACGTTCACCAGGTTTGGCTGGAACTCGCAGCGTCCGACAGTTGCCACTTGGGCAGCGCCCATCTCCAACGCGATTGCACGCACGCCGGTGACGATTGCAGCGGCCACAAACCCCGGGTCATGACGTAGCCGCATCGGCGTGGTGCCTGCGTGAGCCGACTGCCCGGTGATGGTGAGTTCGGTCCAGGAGATTCCCTGTACGCCAGTCACCGCGCCGATGGTGATGCCAGCGTCTTCCAAGACGGGCCCCTGCTCGATGTGCAACTCGACGCACGCGTGCGGAGCGGCGGCAACCGGACACGGATGAGAACCGGCATAGCCGATGCGACCGAGTTCGTCGCCCAGGCGGGCACCGTCGTCGACCGCACGCACGTCGAGCGCGTCCTCGATCGCCATACCGCCGACGAAAACAAGACTGCCCAGCATGTCGGGCTGGAAGCGAGCGCCCTCCTCATTGGTGAAGAACGCGACGCTGATCGGGTGGTTGGTTTCCACCTGGTGCTGCTCCAGTGTTTCCAGCACCTCCAGCCCGCCCAGCACACCGAGGTTGCCGTCGAAACGTCCGCCCGTGCGGACGGTGTCGATGTGCGAGCCAATGATCACCGGCGCGGCGTCAGGGTCGGTGCCGGCACGCGTCGCGATGACGTTGCCGACGGAGTCGATCACCACCGACAGGCCGAGGTCGTGCATCCAGCCAACAACCAGGTCGCGCCCGTCGCGATCTTCGTCCGTGAGCGCCAGCCGCGCACTTCCCCGTTCGCCATTCGGGCCGTGCACAGCGCCAATCTCGCCGAGTGCCTCCAGCCGCGCCCACAGCCGAGTGCCATCGACGCGAAGCGCTTCGATACTCATTGCGGCTTGCCGAAGTTGAAGGCCGAAATTTCGCGCAGCGCTTCCCCGAAGCCACGCACGGCCCCATCGAACAGTTCCTTGCCCAGGTCGGCAGTCGCCGCAGTTGGGTCGCCGATGTAACCGTCGGGGAAGAAGTCGTTGGAAAGCCAACCGAAGCTCACCCTCCCACCAAAACGCACGTACTGGTTCATCGCCAACGCTTCGGGCACCCGACGCTCGGCGTGGGCCATGTTCACCAGGTGTGGGGCCAGGTGCAGCATGATTGACGTCTCGTCGGTGCCACCGTGCACTCCCATCCCCAACTCGTTGGCGGGCGACGTTCCGCCCTGATCCGCGGGCACACCAGGGTGCGTGACGAACGTCATCAACCCGTGGGCGAGCCGCAACTCGCGGTTGGCGACATTGAGCAACGCGCTGTTACCACCGTGGCCGTTGAGGAACACCAAACGCTTCGCCGGTGTCGTCGCAACGCAACGACCGAGGTCGTCGAGTACTGCCATCAATGTGGTGGCACTGAGCCACTCCGTTCCTGCGCTCCATGCATGCTCATTGCTCTTCGTGTACTCAAGAGTTGGCAGCAACCAGACGTCGAGTTCGTCGCCAACCTCGGCGACCGCCGCTTCTGCAACCGCCGTCGCAACAACCGAGTCGGTACTGAGCGGAAGGTGAGGGCCGTGCTGCTCGATGGCACCCAACGGCTGCACGAGAATGCTGCGATCGGTCAGGCGCTCCGCAACCTGAGGGCCGGTGAGGTCGGGAAAGTAACGAACGCGAGTCACGTCTGCACGCTACCTGCGCGGCCACTTCCGCCCGGCAGAATGGAACCGATGAGTGCGACACCGACTTCCAAAAGTGACTACGACGCAATCGTGGTAGGTGGTGGCCACAACGGTTTGGTGTGCGCCGCCTATCTCGCACGCGGGGGCCTGCGCACGCTGGTTGTCGAAGCTCGGGAATCGGTGGGTGGGACCGCGGCGAGCGAAGAGTTTGCAGGCGCCATGGTCAACATCTGCAACTGCGACCACATCACCTTTCGCACCACCCCGGTCATCGAAGAGTTGGATCTTGCACGACACGGACTGCGCTACCTGGATGTCGAGCCGGCGCAGGTCAACATGTCCTGGAGCGGCGGTGCGGCATGGGCCAGCTATCACTCGCTGGAGCAAACTCTCGACTCGATCGGACGCAACTACCCGCACGAGGTCGACGGGTACCGCCGCTACGTGAAGGCCGCAATGCCGGCAGTGAAGCTCGTGTTCGACGCGGCCAACGATCCGCCGTCCTTCGGAGGGCTGACCAAAAAGGTTCTGCAAAAAAAGGGCCGCGGCGTGTCCACGCTGCTGCGCTGGAGCCGGCGAACCGCAGCCGACGTCATGCGCGAGTACTTCACCACCGACGCCCTGCAAGGGCCGGGCATGCTGGTGGGGCCAATGGTGTGGGGCATCTCCCCCGAGTTCAGCGGCAGCGGCTTGGGCGCGTTGACGTACGCACTTCGCCACGTCGGCTCGGTCGGGCGGCCGGTGGGCGGTAGCGGCGAGGTGCCGCGCACGCTACGAGCAGCGTTCGAGCTCGCCGGCGGCACTGTGCGTACCGGCACACGCGTGGCGGCCATCACATGCGAGGGCGAGCGTGTCCGCGGCGTCACCCTTGCGGACGGCACCGAGATCACCTCCCCCCTCGTGGTCTCTGCGTGCAATCCGCACGAGACGTTCCTGTCGTGGCTGAGGAACCCTCCCTCGCAAGCACACGAGATGGTGCGGCGCTGGAAAGCCATTCCCCACGATGATGGCTACGAGTCGAAGCTCGACGCCGTGATGACCTCCGTGCCGCATCTGCGAGCAGCGCAACAGGCCGGCCTCGACGGCGACCTCACTGCCACCTACGCGATCGCACCTACCCTGGCCGACATGCATCGCGGGTACGGGCTGATGACGTCCGGCGGCATTCTCGAACGTCCGGGCCTCATCGCCAACGTGCCGTCTGTTGGCGACCCAACGCTTGCTGCGAGAGGTCGCCACATTCTCAGCCTCGAGACGCTCTATACGCCCTACGGGCTCACCGATGGGTGGGCCAGCAGTGGCGAGCCAGCGCGCTGGCTGGACCTGTTCGCCGGCCTCGCCGAGCCCGGCTTCAAGGACAGCATCGTCGAATGGCGGGCTATGACGCCCGATCGTTACGAGCGCGAGTTCCACCTGCCGCACGGTCACGCCACCAGTTTTGCGGGCGGGCCGCTCGCTGCGCTGCGCAACAAGAACCCGGAACTGACCCGCTACGAGACGCCCGTGAAGGGTCTGTACATCACCGGCGCGGCAACGTTCCCAGGTGCGGGCGTCTGGGGCGCCAGCGGCCGCAACGCCGCCCTCAAAGTGCTGTCAGCCCTGTAGTCCGCCGTCTGGGAGGCTCAGGCGTCTTTGACGGACCAATCGCGCTTGGCGACCGGGTCCTTGTCGCTCCATGGGAAGTTGATCCACTGATCGGTGTGCTTCCAGACGTACTCGCACTTGACGACCGAGTGGCTCTTCTCGTAGAGGCAGGCGGTGCGTACTTCGGCGACCTTGCCCTCGCAGAACTCCATCACGCTGCGCAACGTATGCCCAGTGTCGGCCACGTCGTCGGCAATCAGGATGCGGGCGTCGCTGACGTCGACGAAATCGGGGGCAGGCGGCAAGATGCGAGGCACTTCCAGCCGTTCGTCGACTCCGGTGTAGAACTCGACGTTCATCGTGTACACGTTCTTCACACTGAGGGCGTAACCAAGCGCACCGCCAATCAGCAAACCACCACGAGCGATCGACAAGATCATGTCGGGCTCATAGTCGTCCGCGACGAGCTGAGCGAGCGCTCGCGACGCCTCACCAAAGATTTCCCAGGACATGATTTCACGTTCGTTCGACACGGCCTGCAACCTATCCGATGACGCACTCCCCGGCGAAGAGCGCTGAAGCGACAAGCGTTTACGACAGGCAGATGTCGCTGGGGCGGACCGGAACCCGCGTGAGATCGCGCCCGATTGCGTCGCGGATGGCGGCGACGATGGCCGGCGTGGACGAGATAGTGGGGGGCTCACCGACACCCTTTGCTCCCAGCGGCGCCATCGGATCTGGCTCCTCGATCAACGAGATGGTCACATCGGGCATGTCGAGAAAGGTGGGCAGCAGGTAGTCGGTAAAGCTGGCGTTGCGGACATGTCCGTCGATCTGAATGATCTCCTCCATCACTGCGAGGCCCAAGCCCTGCGCGATGCCGCCCTCGATCTGACCAACAACGCTGAGCGGATTGAGCGCGCGACCAATGTCCTGCGCAGTCGCGACCTGAACGACCTTCACGAGCCCCAGTTCCACATCGACATCGACGACAGCACGGTGCGCCACGAACGCGAATGCCGTGTGGCAGTTTCCCTGGCCGAACTCATCGAGGTCCTCGGTCGGCCGGTGATGATGCTCGAACGTCTCTTTGAACTCGATACCAGCGCTGGCCTCGACCACCGAGACCCGCAGGCCACTTTCCGCGTCGACAACATCGCGGCCGTCGACGGTCAGCCGTAAGGGGTCGACTCCGTGGTTCCGACCGACGTGTTCGAAGAGCCGCTCGCGGACGAGCCGGCATGCCCCATCGACCGCTCCCCCACTCATCCAGGTCTGGCGCGACGCGGAGGTAGACCCAGCCGAACCGACTGTGGTGTCGATGGCCTCGATGATGACGTCGTCGACTCCGAGCACGCTGCGCGCAATCTGCCCCGCAATGGTGACAAATCCCTGACCGACTTCCGAGGTCGCGAACTTGATCGAGGCAACGCCGTCGACCAGCCGAACTCGGGCGGTGGCGTAGTCGTCGAATGTCTCGCTGTACATCAGGTTCTTGATCGCGACACCCCAACCGATACCGCGGCGGATGTGGCCGACGTCGGCAGTCAGGCCGCTTCCGCCAGGGAGTCGCAACGGGTTCAGGTCGTGCCCGCCGACAGGTTCTGTCGGCAACGGCAACGCAGCTGTTTCACGGATGCAGCGGGCAACGGGCGCAACGTTCTCGATGACTTGGCCGGTGATCAGGCGATCGCCTGTCTCCATCGCGTTCAGCAATCGAATCGCCACCGGGTCGGTGCCGACGGCAGCGGCCAGCTTGTCCATCTGCGCCTCGTGCGCAAAACATGCCTGCACGACACCGAAACCGCGCATCGCACCGCACGGCAGGTTGTTGGTTCGCACCGCCCAACCATCCACAGTCGCGTTCTCGCACTTGTACGGGCCCTGTGCATGGGTGATGCCGTTGATCAGCACCGCCGACGAGGTGGATGCGTATGCGCCGCCATCGAACACAAAACGAGCTTCGACGCGCAGCAGGCGACCGTCGTGCTCGGCGTGGTGCCGCATCCAGATCTTGCAGGGGTGGCGGTGCACGTGGCCGAGGAAACTCTCCTGGCGGCTGTACGCCATCCGTACCGGGCGGCCTGTGCGCAGCGCCAGAAGGCAGGAGTGCACCTGCAGGCTGATGTCTTCGCGGGCGCCGAATGCGCCGCCGACTCCGCCGAGGGTCAGGCGAACCTTGTCGGGCGTAAGACCCAGGCAGGCGGCGATCTGCTTCTGGTCCTCGTGCAGCCACTGAGTTGCGACGAACAGCTCGACGCCTTCGCCGCCGCTGTCGGGCAGCGCGAGCGCCGCCTCCAGACCGAGAAAGGCTTGGTCCTGCATGCCCAGTTCGTACGTGCCTTCGACAATCATCGGGCCGTCGATGGTCTGGTCGCCCCGAATGATTCGCTGATGGCGAATCACGTTGCCATCCGGATGGATCGCGGGGTGCGAGCCGTCGATCGCGTGTTCAGGATTCACCAGGGCGGGTAGCAACTCGTACTCCACGACGATCGCTGCCAGCGCCCGCCGGCACGTTTCCGGATGGTCGGCAGCGACCGCAGCAATCGGTTCACCGACGAAACGCACCACGTCGACGGCAAAGACCGGCTGGTCCTCACTGATCAACCCATAGGTGGGCTTGCCGGGGACATCGGCAGCGGTGATGACCGCCTCCACACCGAGGATCTTCCACGCCGCGGACAGATCGAGACGCACGATTCGTGCGTGCGGATGCGGTGAGCGCAGCGTTGCGCCCCACAGAAAGCCGTCGGCGCTGAGGTCGCCGGAGAATGCGAAGGTGCCCTGCACCTTCGGCACACCGTCGGGTCGCGCAACGCTGTCACCCAGCCGACCGCGGAGCTCGGTACGTGTAGCCGCCTCGGTCATGACTCCACGCTCCCGTCGTTGAGGAACGAGCGATCGTCACTCCGGGCTACGGACACCCGCTGTACCGCGTCGATGATGCGGCCATAGCCCGTGCACCGACAGATGTTGCCCGACAGTTCCTCGCGGATCTCCATTTCCGATGGCGATGGGTTGCGCTCCAGTAACGAGTGCGCCGCCATGATCAAGCCAGGCGTACAGAAACCACACTGCACCGCTCCCGCGTCGACGAACGCCTGCTGCACATCGCTGGGTGCGCCCACCGGCGCCACGCCCTCGATGGTGACAATCCGTTGACCGACTGCCGAGGCCGCAAGCACCAGGCAGCTACACACCAGCGCCTCGTCGACCAGCACACTGCACGACCCGCACTCCCCTTGCTCGCACGCCCCTTTGCTCCCCATCAGGTCGAGTCGTTCGCGAAGCACGTACAGCAGGCTCTCGCCGAGCCACGCATCGGTGACCTCGCGCTGCTCGCCGTTGACGTGCAGGGTGTACAGCTGGTGTTCAGCCTGTTGGCGAGCAGTGATGTCGTCAGTCGACATTGGGAAACGCCCTTCGTAGAAGCCGACCTGCCAACACTCCAACGGCGTGGCGGCGATAGTCAGCGCTGGACCGGTGGTCATCGATCGGCCGCGCAGCATCGCGTACAAGCGCGGAGAACTGCCCGACAGCCACCTCCGAGACGGAGCTGGCTGCGAAGTCGACTCGGGCAGCTGCGAAGGCCTCGGCATCCGGGCAACGCAGAATGGTTGGCCCGACGGAGCCCAGCGCGATCCGGACACTCTTCGAGTCGGCGTCGGCAACCAACGCCGCGCTGGCGACGGCAATCACCATTGCGTTGCGGACACCCACTTTCGAGTAGCCCTGCCAACCGCGGATGACGGGGACCGTCACACCCGTGATCAACTCACCGTGGCGGCGAGCCGCGCGTTTCGGGCCAAGCATGTAGTCCCCGAATGTCAAACTGCGCGTGCCCCCGAGCGAGGCGAGATGCACAGTGGCATCGAGAGCGGCCAGCACCGGAAGGCCGTCGCCAGCCGGCGAACAGGTACCCAAGTTGCCGCCGATTGTCGCTGCGTGGCGAATCTGTGGTGAGCCCACCGTTCGT
>JANLPB010000325.1:0-49040 GCA_031366885.1 Ilumatobacteraceae bacterium | reverse complement strand
ACCGCACCGGACGCATTGTGGAAGGTGACGGTCACGTTCGTCTGGGGGTCCGGCCCGCCGGTGTCAGGGTTGGTACCGTCCGCGTCGATGGTTGCGGTGATGTCGCCGAACCCGGTCACTGTGGGCGTGCCCCACGTGATGCCGGTGACGGGCTTCGGGTCATACATGTTGCAGTAGATCGTCGCGATCCCGCCCGCCGGAATGGCAATCTCGCTGGGGTCACCGGTCAGCGGTGTCGTGTTGGTGGTGCCACAGCGAACCGACGAGCCGGTGCCGCGCAGTTCCTCGATGGTGCGGCGCAGGTCTTGCAGCTGGCTGAGCAGCTCGCGCGGGCTGACGCCCACCAGAGGCAGCTGAGTATCCAGCGCATCGCCCAGCGCACCGCCACTGATGTTGTCGATGGCGCCGACGATCTGGTCGATGTTGTCCAGCAGGATCTCCAGCATCGCCAATGCACTACCGACACGCAGCCGGTACAGATCGCCGGTATCCCAGTCGTTCTCGGTGCCGCCTGCGAGTACGCACGTGAGGGTCATCGCCGTGCGGGCGGTCACCTCGCACGACGAGCCGTCGGTGATGTTCTCCACCCGTGCGCCAATCGCGCTGTCGCCGAAGCTGGCGCCGCTTGCGTCCAGCGTCGCTGCGCCGCTGGAACCGGTGTGGGTGCCGAACAGGTTGGGCACCGGGTTGAAGTTGTTGAAGATGCCACTGAAGTCGGCGTCGGCGGTGATGGTCGGAGTGCCGACGAGCACCGGGTCCCACGTGACGGTGACCCCGGCGGAGGCAATTTCGGTTCCGTTGAGGCTGCCGGCCACGTTCAGAGTGCCGGCCAACTTCAGGTTCAACGACGAGGCGTCGGCGAGATCACCGATGTTGAACAGCAACTCGCGAAGGCGGATGGCATTCGGGAGTGGCACGAGATTCACCGTCATCGGGCCAGCTGGCGTGAGGTTCACTGAAAACACCGGTGCACTGGTGTTCGCGCGCTCGATGGTGAACGGGCCGGCGGAGGCGGTGACGCCGAGGTAGCCGAGTTGGCCGGCAAGCGTCGGCGAGGCGACGGTGAAGCTGGCATCGCCGATCGCGAACTCGGGGTCGGTTGGGTTGACCCGCACGAAGAACATGTCGAGGGCGCTGATGCAGTCTCCGTTCGCCACCTGCGTCGGTGTGTACGACGGGTCAGGGCAGCCACCGGGGCCATCGACCGTGCCCCACTGAGCAGGCGGCAACAGCAGCACGCCGGGCGTGATGTCGATGACGACTCCGCTGGCGTCGGCGCTGATGCCACCGCCGG
This sequence comes from Ilumatobacteraceae bacterium, assembly GCA_031366885.1. Taxonomy (GTDB): domain Bacteria; phylum Actinomycetota; class Acidimicrobiia; order Acidimicrobiales; family Ilumatobacteraceae; genus UBA668. The sequence continues at coordinate 47,746 of JANLPB010000325.1, read as the reverse complement.
TGGACTGCAGACCGATGATGCCGGTCTTCTCTTCCAACTGGTCGCCCAGCGACAGCGGAATCACAATCGGGTCTGGGTTGAACGTCTTCTTCAAATGCAGCGTCAATGCGTGCGTCGTCGTGTCGTAACCCACGATCTGCTCGGGCGTCAGGTCGAAGTTGCCCAGGCTGTGGAGCAGGCCAACGAGATCCTGCACCGAGCGCGGCGGCTGTTGGCTCGTGCGACCTGGGATTTCTGTCGGCGGGGTTGCCGGGTTGTTGTCGTCGTCGAAGGTTGCCGTGTACGCAACCGATACTTCGAAGTTGCCCGCAACCGAGGTGGTGAACTCGGCGTTGTCGGTAGCACCGAGGCCGATCGTGTTGTCTGCGCCAGCGCCAGAAGCATTGGTGCCTTCGGTCGCGCCGGGCGACGTCCAGACGACGGTGCCCGCCTTCACCCCCGCACTGACCACTGCCTGGCAGTAGACAGGTGTGAGGGCGGGCAGGTCTTCCACGCTGCCCGAGGGGGTGGCGCCGTCGGTGACACCACAGATGACGCCCAGCGAGTCGACGACGTCGAGGATCGGTCGCGAGGCCTTGGCCAGCTCGCGCACCGTGCCGTCGAGGAACGGGATGTCAAGGTCGACTGCCGCCTGGCCGCCGCCGAGCGCCGCTGCCGCCTGGCCGACGAGCGCAACGATCGCCTCCGGTGAGATCAAGTTGAACGAGCCCAGCTCGCCCAGCGGCGGCAAGGTGAAGCTGTAGCCGGTTCCGATGTCGGGGTCGCCGATGTTGAACGGGGCGACGTCGGGCGAGCCAGCAATGAGGTCGGTGTCAAGTGCGAGCATGCCGGCGACCGATCCGCTGCGCGTGACGTTGCCGACGAGGTCGTCGGCACTGGTGTTGGTCCACTCATCGCGGGTGATGCCACCGATGCCGTCAGGGTCGACGAACGGAACCGTGAACGAGGCCTGCACGAGCAATCCGGTGAGCGTCGCGGTCGCATCGGCGACGCCGATGCGGGTGGTGGCGACAATCGGGTCGCTCGCAACGATTGCGCCGGCAACATTTTTGCCAACGGATGCGCCGACAGTGATCGCGAACGGCCCGACGATCAGCGACTGCAGCGGTGAGGAGATTGCCAAGCCGGTACTAAAGGTCAGGTTGAGGGTTGTGGATGCGGTCAGCTTGACAGCCAGTGGGCTGCCGCCGATGTCGAGCACGTCGCTCTCGAACGAGAGCGGTGTCGACAACGTGTACGACAGTGAGAGCGGCAACGTAATGGCCCAGACCCCGGCCGTATCGACGACGGACACACCAGTCTCACCCACGCCGTCGCACGGCTCGTCGGCGCAGCCGAAGGTCACATCGACGGCGCCAATGGTTGTATCGAGGCTTTCCAAATCGGTCTGGACCTCAGAGGGGAGGGTGTTGTCCAGGAATTCGGCTTTGGTCTTCAGGCTGCCCAACGTGTCTTTCAGGGAGTTCAACACGTCGAGCCCGCCGCCCAGGGTGGGTGCGATGCCGGTGAGGGGGATGGCATCGGCCAACTCCTCCAGCGAGGTGCCCACGGTGATGGCCTGCTGAAGGGTGTCGATGCCGTCGGCAAGCGCCTGCGTGACCGGGCTGATCGGCCCGGCCGCTTGGGCGGTCGGCAACGCGGTGGGCACGCAAAGCGCCGCCACGAAACTCACCACCAGTACTGGGACCCCGAAGGCTCTTACACGACCCCCACTGCGCTCACCGTTGTTCATTGTGTACTCCCTGCTCTTCCTCGGGCTGCCTCCCTGACGGCCCGGGCATTACACACTTCACTCGCTTACTGAGTCCACGCCCCGCCACGTGGATACGAGAACTCGAAGGCACGGTGCCGAGCAGGCGCGACGAATCCCGTCAACGCGCCCGCCGGCAACGTGCACACCCCTGTCCCCACTGACTGCTCCCGTCCTGTCATTACAGGAAGGAACAGATATACCACCCTGCACCGGGCTTGGAAAGAGTCATACGAACCATTGACAAACGATGCCGCTACGAGCCCGCCGCCGACGAGCACGGCCGCGGCCCATCGTGCGAGAAGGAAAAATCCTCCAGGACCTGGCACGACTGACGCACACGCAGCAGCAAGCCGTCGCCGTCGACGCTCGCCATCGCCGCTGACAGAATTGCTTCGAAATCTGTCCCGCCGCCGTCGGCAAGTGCGGTGAGCAGGGCCTGGCGCTGGGTTGCGAACTGGCTCACCGCCTCGACGTAGTTGCCGTGAGCGTCGCTCAAGCTCGCGGGCGGTTCGGCCGCGTGTAGCTCGGTGAGCAATCCATCGATCGCGTCGAAGAACGCCGTTGCGAACTCGACCGCAACTGCCTTTTGATCGGCGGCATGCGGGTCGACCTTGGCGTACGCACGCCCAATCGCTGCGTTCGAGCGCGAGTCGATACCGCCCATCGCGACGAGGTACCCCAACTCGTTCGGCGTCAACGGCACCACCTCAGGCAGGCTTCCGCCGTTGATGGTGCGCAGAAACTCGTCCACAGCCGTCGCACTCTCGGCCCGAACGGCGACGTCAATTGGTACGCCACCGGGGTCGACCACCACGGCTCCACTGTCGTCGATGCGGACATTCATCGATTGGACGGTGACGAGTTGGGGGGCGAGGGCAGCCATCGCCGCTAGCTCATCCCACAGGTAGATGCCCTCGAGCGATGGCCTCGACGCCACCAGCTGATGAACGGCCTTCGCTGCCGGCGCGTCCAGCAACGCCAATCGGCCTAGCACGCGCTCGCTCCACGGCAGCGAGTTGGTGGCGTCGAGCGGGACCATCGTGACCGGGATGCCGGCAGCAAGTACCCGTCGCGCCGCCTCCGGATCGATGTAGATGTTCCACTCCGCAGCGGGTGAGGCCTCGACATTGCCGGGGACGGTGACGGCGCCACCCATGATCACAATTCGCCGGACGCGACCGGCCAGCTCCTCGTGCACCGTGAAGACCGAGCCGAGATTCGTCATCGGCGCCACCGCGATCACCGTGACCGGCGTAGGGGCTGCCGAGATCGTCTCCGCCAGCAGCGTCTCCGCATCGACCATGGGTTCGTCGGCAACCGTCGGCAGGAGCCGTTCCGCAAGACTGTTGGAGGCGTCGATCCAGTCGGCAGGCCAGTCGCGGTCACCAACCAGCGGGGTGACCCGCCCGCACCCGACTGGCACGTCGGGCCGCCCGGCAATCGTCAGCAGCGATCGCGTTGCCCGCACGCCGGGTTCGCAGGCGGACTCACCGGTACCCGCCAGCGTCACCGCCAGCAGATCGACAGTGGGGTTCGAGGCGAGGTAGAGCAATGCGTTGGCATCCGAGATCGTCGGGCTGTAGTCCAGAATCACGGGCAGTCGGGCGACGGAGGGGGAAGGCGTCGCACCTTCGTCGGCGCACCCTGCGGTCGCCGCCGTTCCCGCGGAGAGGAAGAGCAAGAGATGTGCGAAGCGAGTCATCATCACAACTGACGCCGGGCGATCGCCCGCGGGTGACCGATCGTCAGCTGAAAGTGACGTCTCCGGTTTCGACGACCTCGGCCGTACGACCGGGGCCGCCCTGCCAGGTCCAATACATGTTGGTGTGGGCGATGACCTTGTCCACCGGCGGAAGGCCGTACTCGGAGAAGTCTTCCGTGGTGTGCGCGTCACTGACCAGCGTGGTGTCGTAGCCGCGCACGAATGCACCGTGCAGCGTGGCGCGGATACATGCATCGGTCTGCGCTCCGGTGACGATGACGCGGCCAACGCCGCGCTGTGCGAGCTCGTCCTCCAGCGTGGTCGCCTCGAAGGAATCGCCGTAGTGCTTGTGCACCAACGGTTCGTCGTCGTGACGTTGCAGTTCAGGCACGTACTGCCACTCCTCGCTGCCTTTGACCAGATCGTCTGAGGAGTGCTGCACCCAGATGACCGGCACGTCCTCGGCCCGGGCCTTGTCGACCAGCGTGTTGATGTTGGCAATCACCTCGTCGCGTAGGTGCGCGTTGGCCACCACGCCATTCTGAACATCGACGACGACGAGGGCGGTGTTGGGGCGATCGCGCAAGCTGGTCATGTCGGCATCCTGCCCGGCGCGGGCGAAGTCGGCAAGTCCCAAAGCCTCGGCGCGCGAACCGTGTGGCACCCTCGGAGTACTGTCCGCGTTGTGCCCGCCATTTCGTTCACCGCCAACCTGCGTCGGCACGTCGACTGCCCGCCCGAGCAGGTCGCGGGTGCCACCGTCGCTGAATGCTTGGCGGCCTACTTCGTGATGCACCCGCCGGTGCGCACGTACGTGCTCGACGATCAGGGCAGCGTTCGTAAACATGTGGTGGTGTTCGTCGGCAGCGACCAGTTGCGCGACCCCGCTCGCCAAACCGATTCAGTCGGGCTCGCCACCGAGATCACGGTGATGCAAGCCCTGTCAGGAGGATGAAGATGTCATTGTTGGTCGGCACCCGCAAAGGGTTGTTCACACTGGAGCAAGGCGCACACGGTTGGGAGATTGCGGGTGTCGATTTCCTCGGCGAGCCGGTGACGGCCGGCGTGGTCGGTCCCGACGGCGCCACGTATGCGGCGCTCGGCACTGGCCACTTCGGCTCGCACCTGTGGCGACGCGACGTTGGCAGCGCGTGGGCAGAGGTGGGGGCGCCCGCATACCCGACCCGACCGGACGATGCCACCGATGTCTCGCCGATGACACAGCAGCCGTGGCCGTGGTCTGTGCAGCTGATGTGGACGATGGAGACCGGCCACCCTTCACGCCCCGACGAGCTGTGGTGCGGCACCATTCCCGGCGGCCTGTTCCACTCTCGTGACCGCGGCGATTCGTGGGAACTCGTCCGCTCGTTGTGGGACATGCCCGAGCGGACGCAGTGGTCCGGTGGCGGCTACGACTGGCCGGGCATCCATAGCATCAGCGTCGACCCGCGCTCGCCCGACACCGTGTTGGTCGGGGTTTCGTGCGGTGGCGTCTGGATCACCGATGACGGCGGCACGACGTGGACCGTCACCGAGGGCATGCGCAATGAGTACATGCCGCCGGGCGAGGAGTACACCGCGGTTGCGCAAGACCCGCATCGTCTGGCTCGCTGTGCCGGTTCACCTGATGTGGTGTGGAACCAGCACCACAATGGTTGCTTCAAGTCGGTCGACGGCGGTCGCAACTGGACGGAGATCACTGAGCGTGCCCCATCAGTCTTCGGCTTCGCGGTCGCGGCACACCCGACCAACCCCGATGTGGCGTGGTTCGCGCCAGCCGTGAAGGACGAGATGCGCATCCCGGTCGATGGTCGTTTGGTGCTCAGCAAGACCAGCGACGGTGGCGAATCATTCGACGTGTTCGGTGACGGCCTACCCGCGTCGCACGCCTACGACCTCGTGTACCGCCACGCGTTAGACGTGGACGCGAGTGGCGAGGTGCTGGCCATGGGTTCCACCACCGGCTCGCTGTGGATCAGCGAAGACGCGGGCGAACACTGGGCCATGGCGAGCGCGAACCTGCCCCCCATCCACTTCACCCGCTTCGTCTAATCCGGCAGGGCCAAATCGCTGGCGGGCCCGAATCGTCGACGGGATCCACGTCGGAACTTGGCGTGCTTCCCCGCCGCGGCGAGCCTGGTCAGCTCGGCGGGTCGCGCCGCCACAGCGGTTCGACTGCGACCGCACCACTGTCCGACACGCCACCCAGCAGTCGCTCCATGGCGGCGGCCATTTTGCGGCCACGTCCCTTCGCCACCTCGGAGCGCGCTCCGACAAACGAGTCGTCGACGGTGTCACAGAACAGCTGAACCCAGCGTGCGTAGTGCGCGCTCGACAGCGGGGTGCGCGCATTGACGGGCTGGTGCGCGAGAAGTGGCTGGCCCCCGTAGCCGGGTTCACCCAGGAGTTGCCACGACCAGAAGTCGATGAGGGTGGCGATGTGGGCGTTCCAGTTCACACGGGCCGCCTCGAACACGGGACCGAGCAGATCGTCCATCGCGGCGCTCCGGTAGAAGTTTCGCACCAACAGCTCGATGTCGTCGCGGTCCGCGATGTCGTGACCGCCTTCGAAGAGGTGACTCCAGCACGGAGGGTCGCCGCCCTCGGTGGAGGGAGTCGGGTCCACTGCACTCGTCACCGTGTCGCCGTCGCGGTTCGTTCGGCTTCGAGTTGGGTGACCATCGGGAACAACACGTTGTTCTCCTTGTGGATGTGAAGGTGAGTGTCGGCCTCCAGCTCCTTCATCGCTGCGAAGCAGGCTGCATAGGACGCGCATCCATCGGCGGGAGTGGTGTAACCGCCGGTGAGATCGCGCACACGGGCCAACAGGTCGCCGACCGCATCGTGCTCGGCCAACATCACAGAGATCGGGTTGCGAAGCGACCCGAAGTGAAACGCCGGCAACCACGTCGACGTGTCCAGTTCGCGAATCGCCGGGAACAAGACCTCCTCCTCTTTCAACATGTGCGGCTCGAGGTCGGCGCGGATGTGTGCAAAACATTCGGCGACTTCGACCAGTTCAGGGTGGCGTGCACCGTGAACGGTCACGATCTTGTCGACCAGTGCGGTCACCCTGGGCATCTCGTCCCATAGGTAGCGGTGATGGGTGTCGACAAGATGATCGACCAGCTCCGTCGCCGTCATCGTGCTCCACTCCGCCGCGCCATACGCGGAACTGGCAGCTGCCGACAGATCGCGCATCGTCGCCGCAGGGTCCGACCCGAGTGCTGCACACGACTCGCCGACTGTCCGGCTACCGCCGCAGCAGTAGTCCAGGCCGAGACGTTCGAACTCTCGCGCCAGCGCGGGGAACGCGTCGACCGCCGCGGCCAATGTCATGGACTCATGGATCTTCTCGATGTGCCACTCCTTCTCGGGGACACCACCCAGGCTGTCGGACGCCCGGTGAGCCTCCTAGGGCCGAAAGACCACGATTGCAGGATCAGGCGAGGGCGGCGGCGAAGGATCGGCGGTACTGTTCGGCCTGACGGGCTGCGTTGTCCGCGCCGGCATCATCGCCGATCGCTTGTAATACCCGGGCGCGTTGCAACCAGTTGTAGGTGCCACTGCCACGGGCACTCAACCGCTCTGCTGTCAGCGACCTAGCCAGTTCGTGCCGGTTGGCACGCAACGCCGACTCCAGCAGGGTCCGTTGGAGCGCATCGCGTTGCGCGTGCGAACCGCCGAAGTGCTGAAACCTTCGGCGGATGGGTAACAGGAGCGAGACGACGTCGTCGTACCTGCCCTCTGCGAACGCGACGATCGCTTCACTGGCGGGAATGCCGATCTCACTTGCCATCCAGCCGTTGGATCCCGCAATCTGAGTCGCGTGTGTGCGCATCCGACTGATCACCTCGCGGGCGTCGTCCATCCGGCCGGCACCGACGAGCGCAATGACGGCGTGCATGTCGTTGAACGCGTACCACGGCACGTTCTCCGTTTTCGCTGCCCACGCGTCGGCGAGTGGTCCGAAACGCCCGCCGGTGTCCGCCTCCTCCAGCGCAAGGCGCCACAGCAGCGCACTGGCATCGAGCATCTCGATGGGCACACCCGCCGAGCCACCGTTGTGCAGGTGCCCGTCGTAGATGTCCAGCGCTCGGGCCCGATCGCCTGCCTCCAGGCAGTAGAGCGCCAGGTGCCACCAGTTGTGGCACGTGAACAGATTGCCCGAGCCCCAGTCGGCTTCGCGGTCGAGCATGAACCGCAGCCCGTCGTCGACACGCCCTTGCATCTCAAAGGTGTGCACCACCGCATGAACGGCCCAGACATCATCGCGATTCGCTGTCAGCGCAGCGAGGCCGGACTCCTCGGCCGGTCCGTAGTGGCCGGACTCCTCCAAGCCGAAGGCGTGCATTCCCCGAAGGAAACCGACGTGAGGACTGTCGGCGTCTAGCTCGGGAAGGCAGCGGCCGACGCGGTCACGCAAGTTGCCCGCATCGCCGAGGAAGAAGTCGAGTTGGTGCCCCATGATCAGCGCCAGCAGGTCGGTGGGCCAAAGGACCAACGCCTCATCCAGCCGCGCCGAAGCCCCCGCCCAGTCGCCCGCCAACCACGCGTCGACGGCAGCGGCGTGGCACCGCTCGCGCGGATGATCAGCCGACTCTCGCAAGTTCGCGGCGGCCCCGGCAGCGCCGGCAAGGTCGTCACTATCGGTGCTCATCAACGACAGATAGGCGACCATCGCCTGAGCCATCGGGACTGTCTGATGGTCGGTCGCCAACGCATCGGCGGCGCCAAGAAGGTCGGGATGGAAGCGCAACAATCGGTCGACCGCGTGGTCGTACACCGCCACCGCGTCGACGGAACCCGTCATTGGGTTTCCGTGCTGGTCGTTCAACACTGCGGTCATCGTCGGCTCCGGTCCCGCGCGCTGTGCGCAGGGCACAAGCGTCGCGTGACTGCGACGCCCTGGCAAGGGGCGACGCTAGGGAGCAGTGAGCGCCGCGACCTGACTGGTGTAGCTGGCCATGTCGAAGTAGTCGCGCCACAGGCTGATCAGTCCCTCGGCAGTGACTTCGAAGAACCCGGCAACGGGTAACTCCAGCCAGCCGCTACCGATCTGAAATCGATCGACTCGCTCGTTGACCACGACGTTTCCTGACTCGACCTGACGGCTGACGACCCACTCCACGGCAGCCGCGGACGCGAGGAAGCTTTCCAACACCGCCCGCACTGTTGACTTGCCGGAGAGCGGAGACATCGGGACGTTTTCGTACGACACATCCTCGGTGACGAACGCCAACGCAGTGTCGAGGTCCTTCGCCTCGATCGCGGCGATGAACGCTGATACGACTTCTCCGGGGGTGCTCACAATGCCTCCTACTTCAATCCTGCTCTGGTGCGTCCGCAACGTAGCCCTGTTCGCGCTCGTCGCGGGAAGCCGACTTGGTGGCCGGCGCCAGGCGTTCGAGGATCCGTCGCTCAGCGGGCCATGCGTCGAGCAACGCCTGAGGTGGAACCCGGCGCGCCGCATAGCGCAACGCAAGCGCGACGACAACGATGTCGTCGAGCGGGCCGATCACCGGCAGGAACTCGGGGATGAGATCGATGGGTGATAGCACCCAGAGCCCAGCGAACGCGACGACGAGCTTGACCCGTCGCGGGACTCGCGGGTCCTTGCGCAGACGCCGTGCTGTGGTGACACATGCAGGCAACACCGTCGCCAGGTCCTTGGCCAACCCCGGCGGCAACCTGCGCGCCATCACGATCATCACGATCCACGAGACGGCCAACACGGCGATGGAAATGGCGATCCAGCGAACGATCATGCGGTAGCAGTCTCGTCGCTCGCGGTGAATTTCGGTCGTCGGCGTTATGGCAGCATTCGGGCATGCCGCACTTTCGCCCTCACCATGCGCCGCTCCAGTTCGGGATCTTCCTGCCGCCGATGCACAAAACCGGGGTGAACCCGACGCTCGCGCTGCACCGCGACCTGGAACTCGTCGCGCACCTCGACCGCCTCGGCTACGCAGAGGCGTGGATCGGCGAGCATCACTCAGCGGGCAGTGAACTCATCGCCAGCCCAGAAGTGTTCATCGCTGCCGCGGCCGAACGCACGCGGCACATCAAGCTGGGCACCGGCGTGAACTCGCTCCCCTATCACCACCCCTTCATCCTCGCCGACCGAATCGTGATGCTGGACCACCTCACCCGCGGGCGGATGATGTTCGGGGCCGGGCCGGGGCAGCTCACCAGCGATGCCGCGATGATGGGCATCGACCCCATGGATCAGCGCCCGCGGATGGAGCAGGCATTCGACGTGATGATGCGGTTGTTCCGCGGAGAGACGGTCACCGAGCGCACCGAGTGGTTCACGTGCGACGAGGCGGTGCTCCAGGTTCGGCCGTACAGCGAATTCGATGTCGCGGTCGCCAGCAGCATCTCACCATCGGGCAGCAAGTTGGCCGGTCGTTACGGCACGGGAATGCTGTCCATCGCGGCCACTGAGCCAGCCGCGTTTCAAGTACTCGACTACAACTTCCAGGTCTGGCAAGAGGAAGCCGCGCTTCACGGCTACACCGTTGGCCGCGACAAGTGGCGCCTGATGGGCCCGATGCACATCGCCGAAACCGAGCAGCAGGCGCGGGCGAACTGTCGCTACGGGCTGCAGTGGGTGTTCGAATACCTCAGCCACATCATCCCGCTGGGTGACCCCTCCGATCCACCGCCGCCCACCGACTTCGACGAGTTCGTCGACTTTGCGAACGAAAGCGGTCGCATGGTCATCGGGACACCGGAGATGGCCATCGAGCAGCTGGAGCGGTTGATCGACAAGACCGGCGGCTTCGGCACCTATCTGTTCCTCGGTGCCGACCTGGCCGACTTCCCCGCCACCCTGCGCAGCTATGAACTGTTCGCCGATCAGGTGATGCCGCATTTCACCGGGCAGCTGACTGCGGTGCAGGCCAGCTACGACCGTGTGATCGGGGCCGGCAGCAAGTGGGTCGACGCGACGCTTGGCGCGCAACTCACCGCCATCGCCGCCTACGAGGAGGAGCGCGCCGCTCGCAGCAGCTGAGCCACGAGTCATTGCCCTCTCCGTCGCTCGGGACTATGGTCACACGCGACCCCGGGAGGTCTGAGATGGGAACTCGTTTCATTCGCTGTGCTGCAGCAAGTTCACTGCTGGCCGCTTTTGCCGTCGTACTGCCAGGCGGCGCGATGCCCGTCGCCGGCCAGGCCGCGCGCTATCGCGTGGTCGTGCCCGCCGCCAGCGAGAGCTGCGCCGGTGGGGTTGGCGCGCAGAAGGTTCGGGAGGGTTCGGCAGCGCACGAGAAGAACGACCTCACGGCCACGCAGGTTCGTGACATGGAGATCGACTTCGGCAATCGGCTTGTTGCCCAAGGACAGGGCACCCGCAATCTCGACGGTTCGGTGACCGCTGCGGCAACGACCACCGGCGGCACGATCTCCGTCTATTGGCACGTGATCAACAACGGCACCGGGCTTGCCAACGGCGACATTCCCGCCTCGCAGATCACCCAGCAGATCAGTGTGCTGAACGCCGCCTACGCCTCCACCGGCTGGGCCTTCAACCTCGTCGCCACCGACCGCACGACGAACGCGTCGTGGTACACCGCAACGGGTGGAACCGCTGAGACGCAGATGAAGAACGCTCTCCGCCAAGGCTCGGCTGACGACCTGAACATCTACTCCAACAACATGGGTGGTGGCCTCCTCGGTTGGGCAACCTTCCCGTCGTCGTACACGTCGAGTCCGAAGATGGACGGCGTCGTCATTCTGTTCTCGTCGCTGCCCGGGGGAACCGCAGCCCCATACAACCTCGGCGACACGGCGACCCACGAGATCGGGCACTGGATGGGGCTTTACCACACGTTCCAGGGTGGCTGTGCCCGCAAGGCGACGGGTGGCGATCTTGTGGCCGACACCCCCGCCGAGAAGAGTCCTGCCTACGGCTGCCCCACCGGTCGCGACTCGTGCGCGAGCCTCTCTGGTATCGATCCGATCACCAACTTTATGGACTACAGCGACGACGCCTGCATGTTCGAGTTCACGGCTGGCCAAGACGCCCGCATGGACGCCCAGTTCTCCACATACCGGTTCGGCAAGTAGTCGCCGGCGAGAGTGCGCGAGGCGCTCGTCAGCGGCTCTCGTTGGCAACGTGGGCACCAAGCTCGGCACGAGAGGTGATGCCCAACTTGCGGTAGACGCGAGCCAGGTTTGCCTCGACGGTTTTGGGGCTCATGAACGCCTGCTCCGCCACCTGCCGATTGGTCAATCCTGCCGCCGCGAGGTTCGCGATCTTGCGTTCCGTGGCCGTCAACTCAGTGGCAGTCCCCACTCGTGTGCCGATGCGCTGTAGTTCTTCCTCACAGCGGGCCCGCCATCCTTCGGCGCCCATTGCTGCGAACCCGTCGGCGGCTGCGACCAGCGCAGATCGGGCAGCGCGCTTCTCCTTTGCGCGGCGGTGGACCAGCCCCTTCACCAGCATCGTCCGATGGTGTTCGAACGCGACGGGGCACGTGCCGTCGAGTTCGAGTGCATGGTCGATCAGGGCGAGGGCTGCACTGAGGTCGCCCGCCGCGGCCGCAAGCAGCGCCTGACACCGCGTCACAATCACCGAGGCGGAGACGCGGCCAGCGCGCTCGGCACGGCCAGCGAAGTCAGCCGTTCGTCGTGACGCTTCCTCGATCTCGCCCGAGCTGATGAGCACCTCGATCAGGTCGCCGTGGTAGCGGCTGACGCCAGGGTCGACGATCCCCAGCTCGTCGCAGCCGGCGGACCAACGAACGAACCATGTACGTGCGCTCGTGGCGTCGCCGCGGCTGAATGCCACGAAGCCGAGAATCGAGGTGGCCGACATCTCCAGCCACGGGTCGCCCTGATCGACCGCCCAGCGGAGGATCTCATCGGCAGTTGCGGCGGCTTCGTCGAGGTGACCGACATGCGACGCGATGAAGGCGACGTTGTAAAGCGCCTGCATTCGTTGGCTCTGCTGGCCGGTCCGCTCGGCGTGGCCCAAATGCTCCTCGGCCGCAGCTGCCGCATCATCGAGCTGACCCAGACGCAGCAGGATCCCAGGGATGTGCCCGAGCACGTAGGGCATCAACCCATCGTTGCCCTCCGCTTCAGCCCGTGCGCGGAGCTCGACCAGTGCAGCGAGTGCCTCGGTCGGATGGTCGGCCCACTTCAACAGGACTGGGCGGACAGCCGCAACCTGATCACCGCTGTGCCAGTCGCGGCCAGTCCGTTCGAGCTGCAGCGCGTGGTCGAGACGCTCAATGTCCAGGCCTTCCCCCAGGTGGAACCGAGCGGAGACCTGCTCGCACTCGGCCCACGCGACGAGTGCAGGATCATCGACCCCAGCCGCGCACAGGGTGTCGAGCGCCTCCGCCGCGTAGCGCGCGCTCTCGCGACCATCGGTGGTGACCGCGGCCAACGACAGCAAACACCTGGCCGTCAACCGTGGGTCGCCGCGAGCCTCGGCCAACGCATCGAGGGCGAAGCCGAGCGTTCGCTTGATGGTGGAGGTCTGGTAGGCGACCTCGGTGAGCACAAGCCCAGCGCGCGCCCGCAGTTCACCGCGCGGGCAACCTTCCCGCTCCAGCACCAGCGCCGCCTCGAGCGACGAACCTGCGGCGTGGAGCAGCTCACCCAAATGGATTCTTCGCGTCCACGCCTCGCGCCCATCGGGGTCAACAGTTCGGTCCAACGCGAGTTGCGCAAGTTCTGCCGCAGCGATCGACGACCCGCGGTCTTCGGCTGCCCGCGTTGCCTCGTCCAGCGCAATCGCAGTGGTTTCGTCGGGCTCGAGTCTCGCCAGCGCGACATGCCGAGCACGGGCTTCCGGCTCGCTGCTGAGGGCAGCCAGGCGGCCATGCATCGCACGCTGCTGAACGGGGGTGGCCATCTGCATCACCGCGTCAGCCAGCAGCGGATGGGCGAATACGACCCGATCACCGTCGAGTGCGACGGTCCCGCTCGACTCTGCCTCCTCCAGTTCGTCCATGAGGCCGAGCGAGCGCAGGGTGGCAAGAGTCGGACGCGGCGAGCAGGCCGCCGCAAGCAACGCGTCCCGAGCGCCGCCTGACAGCTGCCCCAATCGGTCGACCGTGAGGGCGTGCAGCAGTTCCGACACGCGCGGGCTGCGCGCGGGTGACGTGCCCGACGCAGCGACGCGGGCCAACTCGATCGCGACGTACGGGTTGCCACCCGAGGTCTCGGTGACTTTGATCAGTGATGGCCGCGGCAACACGATCGACAGCTGGTCGCGAACCACATGGAAGAGTGCCGCCGCGCTCATACCCGACAGGCTCAGCGATTGATGCCACCCCTCGCTCAGTGCCGTTGTGGGGAAACCTTCGGGTCGCCCCCCGGTTCGCTCGCATGTGACCAGCCCGACGTGTTCTGTGCGAACCCGGCGGACAGCAAAGCTCAGTACGCCCGCGCTCGAGGAATCGATCCACTGGAGATCGTCGATTGCCACGACGACCGGCTGCGACTCGGAGAGGTGAATCAGCAACGACGCCAGTCCCGTACCGACCGCCCGTTCGTCGATCGCAGCACCGGCGGGCGCCTCGCGCAGTGTGGCGACAGCGAGCGCATGACGTTGCGGTGTCGGCATTGCGGCGAACGCAGCATCCGGAACATCACGCAGTAGCTCGGTGAGAGCCGCGAAGCTCATCGACGTCTCCGCGGGAGTGGGTTTGCATTCGAGCACCATTGAGCCCGCCACTCGCGCTTGAGCAAGTGCGTATCTGAGGAGCGACGTCTTGCCGATGCCCGGCTCACCATCGATCGTGAGGGCGGCTGGGCCGCATGCCGACGCGGCAACGAACGTCGATGCAACATCGCGTTCCCTGTCCCGCCCGATGAGCGTCTGCACGATCCGACCCTAGGACGAATTCGCAAAGAACGAGGGAATCACCCGATTCCTAATCGGCCGAAGTTCCGTACGGTCGCCGTATGCGACACCGAACGGAAATACCCTCATGCAGCTGATGGTCGAACGCTTTTGGCCGGGCGCGACCACCGACGCAGTGCAAGCGTCGGTCGCGTACTTGCAGACCAAGTGCAACGAGTTGGCGCACGACGGCGTCCAGATCCGATACCTAGGCGCGACCTTCGTGCCGACCGACGAGTCGCTCTCATGTCGATTCGACGGGACAACGCAAGCCGTCCGGGCAGCGTTCGAACTGGCGGGAGCCCCATTCGACCGACTGGTTGTCATTCAGGAACTGGGTGTCGACGTGTCACCGACCAAGGAGGAGGAACAATGAGCATTTCAAGTAAAGGTGATGCGACGCGCAGGCCGAGGCGTGCAACGTGGCGTACGTCAGTCGCTGCGGCCGCACTCGGCGCACTCGCCGCTGGCTTGGTCGGCTGCGGGGGCGACAGCACCACAGCGAAGGGGCCAGCGGTGGCCACGACATCGGCCAACGTCGCGTCGCCATCGGAGGCGACCAATTCACCGACGCAAGAAAGCGCCGCAGCCCCAGTAGCGGACACGGTGCAACTCGACGTCGATCCATGCTCGTTGCTGACGCTGGCGGAGATGAACGCGGCGATCGGCTCTGAGGTCGAGCAGGGCGGCTTCGGAGAGGATCTGCCCGGCCGCTGCACCTACTCGGTGGGTGGCGATGTCGGCGCCGGGGTCGTTGCCATCAGCCTCGAGGACCCTCTCGTGTGCGCTGCGTTGAAGCGGGCCCTCGACAGCGGCGTGTCTGGGCAATCAGCAGTGGTCGATGTTGGGCAGGGCGGCGTCGTTGGGCAGGGCGGCACGATCGACTTTCTCGTCAATGGCGGGTGCGTCGGCATCACCGGTTCTGTTCACGGCGAATCGCTCAGCCCAGACATCCTGGTCACTCTCGCGATGGCCGCTGCCGGGCGGGTTGGCTGACCGATGCGGCGGGCGCGTTCTTGGACCGCAGCACAGCGACTCGCGACTCTCGCCGTCCTTATCGGGCTTGCTGCAACCGCGTGCGACGGCGACAGCACCTCACCGGCGTCGACAGCGCAGGGGTCGACGTCGAGCGCGGGTTCGAGGTCGCTCGAAGAGCCCTCCTCCCCGACAGTCGCGGCCGACGAACTGCCAGACGCCCTTCCACGACTCGATGACGTCGTGGTCGACCCTTGGAAGCCGACCACGCGCACCGAGGAGCTGACCTTCGAACTCAGCAACGGGGCTGCACCCACCGTGCAACAGGTCGTCGACGCATACGACGTGAGCGTGGCCCGGATGCCCGGCGCAACGCCCACCGAGCTTCCCGCGGGTGACGGATTCGCCGGCACCTACCTCCTCGGATTGGTGGACTCGGTTCGGGATCAGTTGACGCCGGCGCAACGTGCCGTCGTCGAGGAGAACGAACCGCCAGCAATCCCCGTCGACGGGGTGAGCGGCGACGGCACAGTGGTCGCCGCCATCGGGGGCAACTTCGGTCGATCGCATCAACCTCGTGTCGAGCCGACCGCCGAAACGTACCTCCCGCTGATGCGCACCGCTATCGCCGACTGGCGGGCGTATCGACCCGACCTCACGATCGTGCGCGTGCAGATGGCATTCGCACCACGGAACCTGAAGAACTACTTGATGACGGCCCATCCGTTCCGCGTCAACGGCGAGCTGCGATGCCACATCAACGTCTACCCGCTCATGTACTCGAAGGCACAAACCGACGACTACATCAAGCTCGTCTTCGCTCACGAACTGTTCCACTGCATCCAGTTCGAAATGACCGGCGGCGCAATGTCGGGTCCGCCGTGGCTGATCGAGGCGAGCGCCGACTTTGCCGCATTCGATCTCTACAGGTCGAAGGTCGACCAGTCGGCGGCCTTCCGTACGCAATGGTTCGATCAACCGGCCACACCGCTGGGCGCACGCCAGTACGACGCGTGGCCGCTCTACGAGATCGTTCGAGATACGGGAAGGGACCCGTACCCCATCATTCAGCAGATGCTCAACACCGGGTACGGCCCCACTGCGGCGGGGACGCTGGCGGGCGGCGTGCAAGCATTGCTGGCAGCAGGCGGCATCGACGACCTGGCGCTCAGGATGAACTGGTCGGCGATGACGCTGCGGTCGTCCACGTTCGCGAGCCTCTTCTGGTCAATGCAGTGGCCGGTGCCAGGTGGCGCCGGCGGCCCGCAGGACAACACGTCGTCGTACGAGACAATCGGTATCGGCGAGTTCGACATCCTCGGCAGCGGGGAGTTCTCACAGCCACAGATCACGATGGACATGAACGACCCGATCGGGCTGGTCTTCGTCTCGACCAACGACACGCCGATGACAACTCACACGGCGGACGGCACCGTGACGGTGCCGGAGCGGTCGACCGGGCGGTTCTGCTTCGAGAAAGATGGATGCAAGTGCCCAGACGGGAAGTCCTCCGGCGCGCTGCTGATGGTCGGCCGAGAGATGATCTTCTCCTACCCGGCCGCCTTCAAGGACCCGACGTCGAGGGTGCAGACGGTCGAGTGGGATCCGCGGGAGTATTGCGAGGACGAGAAGGATCCGCAAGCTTCGGTGAACGGTGACCCTCACCTGGTGTCGTTCGACGGGCAACCGTTCGACGTGATGGCCATCGGTGAGTTCGTTGTCGCCCGCGACACCGAGGGTGGCTTCGAGGTGCAGACTCGATTCGTGCCGACCTCACGTGTCGGCGCAAGTACGAGCGCCGTCGCGGTCGGCGACGGGACACACCGAATCACGTTCACCGCCCGCGATCTGCACGCCGAAACCAACGTCGTCGTTCGAGTCGATGGCACTGCGCCGAACGAGCGCGGGCCTATCGAAGTCGGCCAGATAACGGCGACACCTGCCAGCACCGACTACGAGTGGACCATCGACTGGTCCGACGGCACCACCCTTGAGCTCTGGTGGGCACAGGGGTGGTTCCTCGGCGTGACGACCCCCGCCCAGCGAGCGTCTCATCTGGTGGGTCTTCTCAGTGCGCCGAACCACAACCTCCAAGATGATCTGCGCCTCCCCAACGGCAGCGTCGTGGCCGCAGCGGACCAGCAGCGCATCGACACCGACTTCGCCGACGCGTGGCGAGTGGACGAGCAGACAACGCTGTTCGACTACGAGCCCGGTCAAAGCCCCGAGACGTTCGTCGGGCCGCCCGCCACGGCGGGCGTCGTCCTCCCCTCGGATGAGGCGTTCGCTGAATGTGTGAAGGCGATCGGCGAAGGCGCTGCGTCGTACGAGCGCGACGCGTGCGCGTACGACGTGACAGTCACCGGCAGTAGCACATTCGTCTTCGACTACTACCGCGCGTCGCAGGCCCGCACGATTGCTCACCAACCACCGCTTGCACCCTTGGCGCCTGCCCGCCTCCGAGAGCCATCGACGCCAGCGCCCGCTGACACTTCACTGCCGGTCCTCAGCGGAAACCTGTTCGGGGGGTCGCCACCGGCCACCGACCCGAGCACGGTTCGCGAACTGACCGGAACAGTGACGCTCGCCGCGGGCACAGTGCTGGTGGCGACAACGCACGATTGCGCGACGGCAACGAACAGTCTGTTGTCCGTGACCCATCACGACTCAGGGGCGTTCGCCGCGACACCTCTCTGTGATGCGCAGCGCCTGAAGGCCGCATCCGCCGGCCCCGCCGACGAGGTGGTCAACGGCGAGGCCTACCTGTGGATGCCCCAGGGCGGGGTGTACGACATCAGCGTCACCACCGACGCCACCGAGCCAACCATGACGACCGTGTCCCTCTTCGCTGATACCGCGCCGACGGTCGTGGCGAGCGCCGAATTCGTCAGCAACGGATATCACGGCTCCCTGACCGGGATCGGTGACACCATCGTGCTGCTCGCTGACACCGGCACCGAGTCTGTGTCGTGGTCCACGACAGGACTCACCGTCGCGTGCACCATCACGGCGTACGGCGGCGGCCCCCTCGGTACGGGCGGTGCCTTCGGCCTCAATTTCTGCGGCCACCCGCAGGGTCTGGCAATCGGGCCGAGCGGCGGCCTGGTCGTGCCCATCGTCGTCTTTTCCCGCACCGCAGCAACAACCCAGATCGAGGTCACACGATGAGACGAACAGCCGCGCTATTGGTACTGATCTCACTCGTCGCGAGCGCCTGCGCGAGTAGTGATTCCCACGTCGGCGGCTCGACGACGGCCGCTGACACGCTCACTGGCGATGACACGCTCACTGGTGATGACACAACGATCACCGGCGACATGGCGGCGGCGCTCAACAGCGCCGGGGTCGCAGTGGTCGATGCGCCCGAGCCGAAGCTCACGGACGCGATCGTCACGTTGACCACATCGCAGGCGCAGTTCATGGAGGCTGAGGCGGCCTCAGGCGCGGGCACGCTCGGTTCGGATCTCGATGCAGCGGGCGGTGGCAGCACATCGGGCTTGCCGGTGTCGGCCGTGTTGGCCGGCTACGTGCGCGGCGTTCAGACGCCCGGCGCCGACTACGCGCGTGTCCTGCTCGCGTCGAACGATCTGACGCAACCCGAGCACGTGGTGTTCCCAACGATCGTTCTGGCGCTGTTCGCCGCGGATGCCGCCAGCGCATTCGCCGCCGACGAGACGACCGGTGGGACGACGGGCGACACGGCCGCACCGCCCGCATCAAGCTCGGGCTTGCTGAGCGCCGGTCCCAGTCGGCTGCAGCTCGGCATCTGCTCGGACGTCACCAAGACCATCTTCGACGCGGTCGACAAGATCTTCGCCAAGATTCACATCCCACCGGGCAGGGTTGGCAACACCGGCTCCAAGTTCCTCAACGGGCTGCTGCAAGGTCTCACTGACGTCGTGGTTGGCGGCCTCAACCTGCTGATCGACGCTGCCAAGACTCTCGTCGTCGACGGCATCAAGTTCGTCCTTGGGCAGGTGCTCAGCATCGTCGCCGAGGTCGCTGCCGCGGCCGCGCTGATCGCCAACATCGTGTCGGCAGTGAGACCGTGGAAACTGAACGTGAGCGCCAAGGATCCGAACACTCGCAAAGGCGTCGATGCAGAAAAGGTCTACGACCAGGTCACGGCGAAGGCAATCATCATCGGCCCCACCAACGACTGGCCGGCATGGTTCGTCGATTGCGCCGCCGTCGCCGGGGTGACTTTGCCGTCACTGCTACCCGTCGATGCGCCGGTGACGTGGAAGGTCTTCTCGTACGTGCCATCGGCCGGCCTGATGACCGAGTCGACCGACGAGATCCCCAAGGACAGCAAGCTCCGCAAGGACGGCGACGCTGTCGTCGCCAAGATAGGGCTCGTCACTGGGACGGAAACCGCCGAACAGGCCAAAGGCGACGCGCAACACGGCGCGGTGCTCGTGACTGCGACCGCACGACGTAACCAGATCGAGGAGTTGCGCAAGACGCTGGTGACCGCCGCCAAAAACCTCGCCAATCGCGTGCTGCAGAGCGTGCCCGCGGTCATCCGCGACTTTCTCATGGGCCTGGTCGCACAGGCGGCCGACGGCAGCAGCGAACAGGTGGCCTCGCTGCTGGACGCATCTGGCTCGGCGCTCATCGACGTCACCTATCACGGCCCACCCAAGCCAGATGTGGGCCCGGCCACCGGAGGCGGGTGGAGCTTCGCCGTGTTCCAGGGCGGCGTCGCCCCATCCATCGCCGGCTACACGTGTGGTGGCCTCGTCGGCACCTGGCATGTGATCTTCGGGCCGGGCAGCGAACTGGAACGGACGTACGAGCTCGCATTCTCCGTGGCGTCGATGACGGCGCATCACGATCTGGTCTACGACTTCCCTGCAGCCGGAACGTCGCCCGCTGTGCACGTCGAGTGGCGACTGGATTACCGCCTCGACACTGCCGTGACGCCGCCGATGATCAGGATCACGGGCACCCAACATGAGACCCCAGCGGGTCAGGCCGAAGTCGTCTTCGACTCCAACTTCGGCACCGGCGAGGGGATGCCCCTACAGAACGTGTCGCTGCCGAAACTGCTCGAAGGCCGCGGTCTGAGTCACCCATTCCTCGACCAGGCCGCAGCCGACTGCGGCTAGCAGCGAGTCCACGTGCTAGCTGAGGAAGAGGCGGTACACGGGGTTTTCGGTCTCCTCCGTGTACGGATAGGCGAGCGTCTCCAGGAAATCTCGCAGGGCATCGTCGTCATCGGCGGGCACCTGTAGGCCGACGAGCACTCGCCCGTCGTCTGCGCCCTGGTTGCGATAGTGGAACAGGCTGATGTTCCAGTCCGGGTGCATCGTGGAGAGGAATCGCATCAGTGCGCCCGGCCGCTCAGGAAACACGAAACGGAAGAGACGTTCGTCGTTGGCCAGTTCGCTGCGCCCGCCCACCATGTGCCGAACGTGTTCCTTGGCCAAATCGTTGTGTGTGAGGTCGATCGTTGCGAAGCCGTGTGCCTCGAACTCGGCAGCGATTGCACCTGAGTCATCACGATCGGCAGCGGAGATACCCACGAAGACGTGGGCGTCACTACGGTCAGAGATGCGGTAGTTGAACTCGGTGACAGACCGCGCCCCAACCAGTTCCGAGAACCGCCGGAAGCTGCCCAGCTGTTCGGGAATGGTGACGGCGAAGAGGGCCTCACGCTCCTCGGCTCGCTCGGCGACGAAGCGCAGGCGGTCGAAGTTCATGTTGGCTCCGCACGTGATGGCGACCAGCGAACGATCCGTCCAGCCATGGTCTTCTGCGTACTGCTTGAGACCCGCAAGGCCGAGAGCGCCCGCCGGCTCGAGGATGCTGCGAGTGTCCTGAAAGACATCCTTGATCGCGGCGCAGACCGCATCGGTATCGACCACAACGAAGTCGTCGACGTGCTGGCTGACGAGGCGGAATGTCTCTTCTCCAACAAGCTTGACGGCGGTGCCATCGGAGAACAGACCAACGTCGTCGAGCTGCACCCGGTGGCCGGCGGCCAACGACTGGACCATCGCATCGGAGTCGTCGATCTGCACGCCGATCACCTTGATGTCCGGGCGAACCGCCTTGACATAGGCGGCAACACCGGAGATCAGGCCGCCACCGCCGACGGCAACGAACACCGCGTCGATCTTGCCGGGCTGCTGGCGCAGTATCTCCATCGCGATCGTGCCCTGACCGGCGATCACGTCGGGGTCGTCGAACGGATGCACGAAGGTCAGGCCGCGCTCGCCTCGCAGCTGGGCAGCGTGTGCATACGCGTCGGAGTAGCTGTCGCCGATGAGCACCACGTCGGCACCCAGCGCCCGCACCGCCTCAACCTTCACCTGGGGAGTGGTCACGGGCATGACCACAGTCGCCGAGCAGCCCAACTTCGCCGCACTCATCGCCACACCCTGCGCGTGGTTCCCCGCCGACGCACAGATCACACCGCGAGCGCGCTGGTCGTCGGTGAGGTTGACCATCTTGTTGTAGGCACCGCGCAGTTTGAAACTGAACACGGGCTGGGCGTCCTCACGCTTGAGCAGCACCGTGTTGCCAATTCGCGCCGAGAGACCCGGGGCAACATCCAGTGGAGTCTCGACGGCAACGTCGTAGACCCGAGCCGTCAGAATCTTCTGCAGGTAATCGCCAAGCGTCAGGCCGGCGTGATCAGGCTGATCGGAAAGCACACGTCAGCCTAAGGTCAGCGTTTAGCCGCGCGTGATGAGCCCGAGGGTCGTGCCGTCTGCATCAGTGACGGTGGCGATGCGGGTGCCTCCGCCCACGTCCTTGGGCTCGCCGGCAATGGATGCACCGGCCGCGACCAGTTCGGCGACCGCGGCGTCGAGGTCGGCCACGTTGATGTACGCGACCATTGGCGCAGTGGCACCGTCCTGGGGCGTCAGGCCGAACTCGACGCCGCCGACATTGAACCCCACGTAATACGGCGAGTCGGTGTGGGGCTCGGCGCCAAGGAGCGCGCGATGGATGGCCTTGGCGGAAGCCAGGTCGCGGACGGAGTAGACGATGGAAGTGAGTGTGTTCATACCCTTATGACGCACGCCGGCCGACGAATGTGATACGACCCGGATGTCACATTGGGAGCTCGGCCAACGTCAGTAACTTGTGATCATCATCGACGTGACCGATTTCGAGGCCGAGCGGCCGCGACTCACTGCAATCGCTTCCCGCATTCTCGGTTCAGCTGCCGAAGCTGACGATGTGCTGCAGGAGGCCTGGCTTCGAGCCTCGCGCGCTGACACCGACGACGTGGACAACCTCAGCGGCTGGTTGAACCGGGTAGTCACCCGACTGTGCCTCGATCACCTTCGCAAGCGAGGTCCGCGCGCCGACGCTGAAGCGCAATCCCACGTCGAGCAGGCACCGATCGAGCCGGAGCGCGATGCGGTGCTCGCCGATCAGGTCAGCGCCGCGCTGCAAGTCGTCCTGGAGACGCTGGCGCCAGCCGAGCGGGCAGCCTTCGTGCTGCACGACGTATTCGGCTATCCGTTCGAGGAGATCAGCGCTGTGCTCGGCCGCTCCAGCACGGCGGTTCGACAGATCGCCAGCAGAGCACGAAGGAAGGTGCGGGGCGTGCCAGAGCCGGCGGCCGAGCGAACCGCCCGCGCCGAAAGTCGCCAGGTCGTCGATGCATTTCTGGCAGCCGCACGCGGTGGAGATCTCGGAACCATGCTGTCGCTACTGGACCCCGACGCAGTCATGCGCGCCGATTTGGTGGGTCAACGAATGGGCACCGACCCGCTGTACGACGGAGCGGCGGCCGTGGCCAATCGGCTGAACGGCGCCAAGGGTGCGGCACCGGTCACCATCGATGGCGAGCGCGGCGCTGCGTGGATCATGGCCGGCGAGGTAAAGGTCGCATTCGTCTTCCACGTCGAGGACGGCCGCGTTCGCGAGGTCGAGCTGATCGCCGACCCGGAAGTGTTGGCGACGATGGACGTGCGGCGGACGCGTACCCGCCGCGCAGGCTGAACCGCCCTACTGATCCTGCGCGGCTTTGCGAGTGAACGTCACATGGACGATGCCGCTTTCGGCGGTCTCGGTGGTCACGTCGCAGCCGTCCTCCACACCGCGAAGGTCGGCCCAGAGGTTGATCCCGCGACCCAGAATGATCGGCGTGATCGCAACATGCAGGCGGTCAACGAGCCCGGCCCGCAGGAAGTCGCGCACGGTGCTGGCGCCTCCCCCAACACGCACATCGCCCCCGCCTGCAACCGCCGTGGCTTGCGTCAGTACGTCCTGCGGAGTCGCCTCCAGGAAGTGGAACGTCGTGCCGCCAGCCATGTCGATCGACGGGAGCTGTCGATGGGTGAGGACGAACACGGGGACACGAAACGGCGGTTCGTCCCCCCACCAGCCAACCCAGTTGGGGTCGTCGGGAAAGGTGTGAAAGCCGAACATCCCGGCGCCCATGATCTCGGCGCCGACGCCTTCGAAGTAGGCAGCCGCGTACCTGTCGTCGACGCCCTTCGTACCCGCACCCGAGGTGTCGTGGAACACCCGCTCGCGAAACGTACGGGTGGCCGCGTAGGCCGCCGTGATTTTCGTCCAGTCGTCCCCGAAAGGGTTCTCAGGCGTACCGCCCTCTGTCGTGGCGTACCCGTCCAGTGAGATATTGAGGTCAACTCGTACGGCCATTGCAGCCCCTTTCGGTCATCGCAGTTTTACTGGGTTTCTTCGTCGTCAACTGTGTCGATGTCACGCGTGAGTTCACAGGGCTCTGAGTAGTTCGAGATGTTGGGTGCGCGAACTGCGGATGGCGAGCACTGCGGCGAGGGTGGCGGCGGAGAGCGACACCACGAGCAGAATCGCAAGATACGTCCATGGCACGGCGAGCGAGTCGGGGGGAGGGTCGAAGACGCCGTTCAACACTTTGACCAGCATGTTGGACAGAATCCACGCGGTCGCCGCGCCGGTCACCAGGCCCGCCCCAGTGGTGATGCCGGCTTCTGCCCAGACAAACGCGCCCAGTTGGCGTTGGTTGGCCCCCAGCGCGGTGGCGATGGCGAACGTGCGGCGGCGTTCGTTGAGGCCGAGCCAGAGCGTGAGGCCTGTGGCTGCTGCACCGAGAACGAGGGCGAACCCGAGTTCCACACGGGTCAGGCCATCCAAATCGACCGCTGTCAGAGTGGAGCCCACAGTCACCCGAGTGGATTCGAGGTCGGTGACGGTGGCGTCGACGCCGAGAAGCTGACGAACCTGCTCCGCGATACTCGTGATGTTGGCACCACCGGTATCGATGAGGAACGCGCCCACCGCGTCACTTCCAGTCCTGGCCGCGATGTAGTCCGCGTTGGCGACGAGAAAGCTGTCGTGCGGCGCGGTGGGAAACTCCTTGGCAACGCCGACGTAATGGAATGGAACGGCGACGTACTGCTTCGTCACCCCGTCCTGCAGGCGCAGCGTGATCGCATCGCCGGGCAGTAGTTGGAAATCGTGCACAGTCTCGGCGGACACAAGAATGCCATCGGGCTGGGCCGCCAGCCGGTCGATGAGTTGTTGCGCGCTACCGCCCTGGAAGTAGCCGTTCTGCAGGCGGCCTGCGTCAACAATCGTCGAGGGGTTCACACCGAAGAGGTCTTGAAGATCGGCCCCCACATACGCGAACCGATGCTGGAGTGGCTCAACATGATGAACGCCAGGGAGGGCGGCGATGGCCGCTGCCTGGGGAGACGAAGGTGAGACGACCACGCCCGGCGAAGTGGTCAGCGTGACGTCGGCACCGTTGGAGAGGATTGCGTCGGCCTCGGCTTGTTGGCGATAGGTGGCGTTGAAGATGGCAGTCGAGGCGGCGAACCCGATGGTGAGGGCCACGAGTGCTGCACCGCGAGCCACCGCCCTGCGTTGGCGTTGAAGGCTTCCAGCGACGGTGTCGGAGAGCCCGCCGGACAAGGGTCGCATCGCGCTGGCGATGACACGGCGACCGCGACCGAGGGCGACGTGGGTGAGTCGATAGCCGAACAGGCCGGCACCGATCCACAGCAGCGCCGGCCCGGCGAACGCCCAGTAGCTGACCGAAATCGACGGGACGCCTTCGACGGCGAGGACAAGTTGATAGTTGTTCTGCGACGTCAGCCAGAACACAACCGCGGCGGCACCGAGGAGCAGCAGGTCGAGCCACCAACGCATCCAGCGGGGGTTGCCGACACGGCGAACCGTCACCCGCGCGTCGGCGACCGTGAGATTGCGTGCGTCGCGCCGCGCCGGCACGGCGACACTGAGGACCGCGATGCCGACGCCGAATGCGACCGCAATGATCGACCACACCGATGTCGCGGTTGCCGTGGCGCCGAAGCCAGCAGTGCCGAACGCAACCCGGCCGAGAACCGCCGCAATGCCAAGCCCAAGCGCCGAGCCGACCACGCCGACGAGGGCCGCCTCGGTGGTGGAGAGTCGGACCAGCTGGCCTGTGGTGGCTCCGCGAACACGCAGTAACGCCTGCTCGCGACGGCGCTGGTCGCGGCCCGCCGAGGCGACGGACCAAGTGAGAAGTCCGGCGAGGATTGCGCCCGGCGCGCCGAGGAAGAGGAAGAGAACTTGCGCGTAGAGCGCGTCGCTGCGGGCGCCGGCGAGCGTGGCCCCAAGGTTGTCGCCGACCAGACCGTTGCCCACCAAGAGCACTTCCAGGTTGCGGGCCTTGCCCGCGACGTCGCTGTAGGCGGCAGCGGGGTCGTGAGGGAGGCGGTGATCCAACCGCGCGTGGACCTGCGTGCGGACGAGGTCTGGCCGAACGGCGATGAGCGGATCGAACAACGTGTGCCACAGTCCGGCGGGCAGGATGATGACATTGTCGGGCGGCGCTTGAGGCTGTGCACCGCCAGGTGCTCCCACGGTCTGAAACAGCGTGTCGGCCTGTGGGATGTCGACGATTCCTTCGATCGTCACTGTGACCGGCGTGAGTCCGGCGCGTCCGATCTGAACGGTGTCACCGGGCTGCGCGGCGAGATTGGCCGCGGTCTGCTGGAACAGCAACACGCCGGAGCCGGCGCCGACCAGGTCCCGAAACTGCGCAGGGAACGTCGAGCGGTAAGTGTCGCTGATACCAAGCACTTGCCCCGCCCCGGTCGTCTGCGTACTACCGGCCTTCGTGGTCTCGAACCCGGTGGTGCTGGCGTATGAAACCGGTTCGGATGCAGCGACGTTCGGGGTTGCCGAGACGGCTGCGGCGAACGTGGACGCGTCGGTTCCGGCTTGCGCTTCGATCTGCCAGTCGACCGCAACCGTTTCGATCGCCCGCTGCGTCATCGTCGCTTTTGAGGCGGAGAGAAACGCACCGAGCGAGGCGAGCAGTCCAACAGCGAGCGCAACACCGACTGCCGTGGCGGCGAGGCGGCCGACACTGTGCCGGACCAGCGCCACCATCCACGACATCAGCAGGCGAAGTTGCCGCCCAGGGTGAAGGGTCAGCATGGCGAGACTTCCTCGACAAGCAGGCGGCCGTGAGCCATCGACCAGCGATGGTCGAGCCGACGTGCCACGGACTCGTCGTGAGTGTTGACGATCAGCGCCGCACCGGTCTGGGTCGCCGCGGCGATCAGCGCGTCGATGACGACCGTGCCGCTTTCGTGGTCCAATTGCCCGGTGGGTTCATCGGCCATGATCAGCTGCGGTCGCCCGACCAGAACCCGCGCAACGGCGACCCGCTGGGCCTGACCTCCGGACAGTTCTTCGGGCAACTTGCCCGCGACTGAGTCGAGATCGAGGCGACTGAGCGCATCGAGCGCGCTGCGGCGGGCAACGTGTCGTTCGACTCCCTGCAACAGCAATGGCAGTTCGACGTTCTCGACAACATCGAGTGGCAGCAGCAGGCTCGGTGCTTGAAACACGATCGCAATTGGCCCCGGGCGAAGGCGATCAAATGGTCCGATCGAGGGCCACGAGATGGATCCGGCGGTGGGCGTGTCAAGGCCGGCGAGCAGGTGGAGCAGCGTCGTCTTCCCCGAACCGGACGGTCCCGTCAGTGCGATCAGATCGCCGGGGCGCACCTCACAGCACACTCCGTGCACTGCGACGACAGCACCCGCACCGACACCGAACGTCCGGGCCGCGTCCGTTGCGCAGACAACCAGCTCATCCGCGTTGTCGTTCGGCGCACTCACGGCGCGATCCTTCCGTCAACGAGGTGGACTTCGCGGTCGGCGAACGCGGCGACGAGAGGGTTGTGGGTGACGAGCAGGATCGATGCACCGCGATCCGCGCGGCGGCGGAGAAGATCCAGGATCCGGCTCGCGCTCGTTTCATCGAGCTCACCTGTCGGTTCGTCAGCGAGGACGACGAGTGGTTGGTTTGCAAGTGCGACCGCCAGGCCGGCACGAGCGGCTTCGCCACCGGAGAGGGTGGCGGGCATTGCCGTCGAGCGGTCGGCGAGGCCGACCTCGTCGAGCAACGAAGCGACGAGGCCTGCGTCGATATTGCCGACCAGTCGCTGCGCGAACTGCACATTGTGCGCGACGTTGAGATGGTCGATGAGATTGCCGGTCTGCAGCAGCATTCCCACCTTGCGAGCGCGCAGCGACGACCGCTCCACCTCTGTCCGCCGTGACATCGTTTCGTTGCCAATTCGCACGGTGCCGCCGTCAGGCTCGTCGAGCCCGGCGATGCAGGCCAGAAGCGTCGACTTGCCCGATCCGGATGGGCCGGTCACCGCCACAACCTCACCTGGGTACAGCCGAAGCGACACACCGCGCAACGCAAGAGTTTCCTCGTCGCCCGAGTGAAAGAAGCGGTACAGGTCGATTGCCGACACGACTGCGTCCGGTGTCGGCGAGGCGGAAGGGGGGCTCATCTCGTGCTCGTCAGTTCCACGACAGCGAGTCGCTGACGATCTTCCATGGGTCGACATTGTCGGCACCCTTCGCTCCCGACAGCGTCATCATGACGACGCTCCCGTTGTGGAAGAACACATAGCGTTCGACCGCAAGCAGGGCCTTCTTGCCGGTCACCGGGTTCGGCGGGCTTCCGATTTCGTAGGTCGCAAGCACTCCTTCACCGGCAGCGCGCGTCACCGCGGTGACGTCGATCAGCGTGAAGGTCGGGTCGCCAGTGAGGTCCGAAAGCCCGTCCTTCTTCACCGAGGCCACCGTCGGCGCATCCGTCGCCGCGGCCGACTGCAACTCGATCGAGTTGTACTTGTCGGTGAAGGTCACAACCCCGTTGGCTTCAGTGCGCGCCCAGCCTTCCGGGACTTTGACGGTGTAGCTGCCGTCCGGTGGCGCGAAGGCAATGAATACCTGATCATCCGGGATATCGCCAGGTTCGACGACCTCCGGGGCGTTCGGACCGACGGTTGCCTGCGACGATCCACCCGATGCGCCGCACGCAGAACCGAGCAGGGTAAGTGCTATTCCGGCCACCGCGAGGCGTGATGCGATGCGCATTTGCCAACTCCGTTTCCTCGTCACTGATGTGCCTCCACACTGCGCCACGAGCGGCAAGCGGAACCCCCGAGTCAGGTGAGCGCACAGCCAGAACTGCAGCGGCGAGTTCGCAACGCCCGCCTGGTGCCGTACCGTTGCCTGTGTGAGCGGAGAACGAATCCTGATCGTCGAGGATGACGAGCGGATCGGGTCGACCCTGGTGCGCGCCCTCATCGGCAGTGGGTACGACGCACAGTGGGCCCGTACCGGCAGTGCTGCAACCGAAGCGGCGGCTGCGGCACGCCCAGATCTCGTCATCCTCGACCTCGGCCTCCCCGACGTGGACGGACTCGATGTCTGCCACCAGATCCACGAACTCGACCCGAGCATCGAGATAGTGATGCTCACCGCTCGCGACGAAGAACTCGACATCGTCATCGGTCTCGACGCGGGGGCTATCGATTACATCACCAAGCCGTTCAAGCTCGCCGAACTTCTCGCACGCATCCGCGCCCAGTTCCGCCGCAGCGAGTCTCAGCCGCTCTCTCGAACGACGTTCGACGATCTGACGATCGACCTGCGCGCGCGACGAATCTGGATTGCCGGTTCCGAGGTGACGCTGCGCGCGAAGGAGTTCGATCTACTCGCGCGCCTGCTCGCCGACGTCGGCAATGCCGTGACCCGCGAGACCCTGATGTCTGACGTGTGGGACGAGCATTGGTTTGGTTCCACGAAGACCCTCGACTTCCACATCTCAGCGCTGCGACGCAAAATCGATTCCGACGAGAGCGAAAGCCGAGTGACGACGCTGCGCGGCATCGGGTACCGCTACGAGCTCCCATGAGACGCCGCATCCTCTTCGCAATCCTGTCGATCGCGGTGCTCGCAATCGCGCTGTTCGCTGTGCCCCTCGCCGTTGTCGTCGAACGGCTGGTCGATGAGGATGCGATGTTGCGCGTCGAGCGT
Organism: Ilumatobacteraceae bacterium; assembly: GCA_031366885.1. Taxonomy (GTDB): domain Bacteria; phylum Actinomycetota; class Acidimicrobiia; order Acidimicrobiales; family Ilumatobacteraceae; genus UBA668. The sequence goes on along the minus strand of JANLPB010000325.1, from coordinate 18,137 downwards.
CAGGCGGTCCTTGCCGCCCGCGTCGTGCCGGAAGACTTCGCCACCCGCGGTGACCCCGTAGAGCTGCCAGCGAACGACGTCGGCATCCATCTCGGCCTGTACGACTTGCACGGCTCGCTGGTCAGCGGCGTCGGGCCGGCGACAGCAGATCGTGCAACGACCGGCGCACTGGCAAATCGGGTGACCGACTCCGAGACGGATGCAGACCGTGTCGTTGCCGTTCCAGTCTCCGCTGACGAAGCGATCATCGGCGCCATCCGCGCCGAGCAGTCAACAGCTGGCAGCGACGCGAGGACGCAGCGCATTGTGGTTCTCCTCGGCTCGCTCGCACTCGGCGTCGTGGTCATCGGCGCGGGCATCGGCTACGTGATCGCCGGGCGGTTGGCACGTCCCGTACGCGATCTGCGCGACGCGGCGGTGCGCCTCGGCGACGGCGACTTCACGCTCGATGTGCCCCGCAGCAACATTCCCGAGATCGACCAGGCGGCCGTTGCGATGACCGCAACCGCCGCACGTCTCGACGACCTCGTCGCCAGGGAACGGTCGTTCAGCGCCGACGCGTCGCACCAGCTGCGCACACCGCTCGCCGGGCTACGAGCTGCCATCGAAACCGAACTCGAGTTCCCGCGACCCGACCGCACCGAGGTTCTTCGCGAGTCACTCGACGACATCGATCGTCTTGAACGCACCGTCACCGAGCTACTCGCGATAGCCCGCAGCACACCTCCGAGCGGTACAGCCGTGTCGCTGGCTCAGATCCTCGCCGACACCACTCGCGCATGGCACGGACGGTTTGCGACGCTCGGACGCCCGCTCACCGTCGCCGACGCCCACGATGCTCCAGCGGCCAGCGGCAATCCGATCCTGCTGCGACATGCGCTGGATGTGCTGCTCGACAACGCACTCAAACATGGCGCCGGCGAGGTTCACATTGCCCAGCACGCAGGGTCAGACACGATCACCATCAGTGTCACCGACGAGGGCCCCGGCTTCAGTGAAACGACCACCACCGGACTTGGGCTACCCCTCGCCCAGCGCTTGGTCGAAGCGCTTCCAGGTCGGCTCGTACTGCGACGCACATCTCGCCACCCGCAGATCGACATCGTGCTTCAACGCGTGACCACCACCAGCGGCTGACGCGAAGTTCTTACCGACATCTCAGCTGAACACCGCTCGCGCCTCACTCACCTCGTGGTTTCATCGTCTTGGCCCGACCTGAAGGAAGCCCGATGACCGATCACACGTCCATGTTGCACCCCTCCCCGGAACTGCGCGCCAAGCTCAGCAAAGTCCCCGAGGTCACCCTCTACTTCTGGATCATCAAGGTGCTGTGCACCACGGTCGGGGAGACGTTCGCTGACTTCCTCAACACCAAGCTCGGCGACAACCTCAACAAGACCACCCTGGTGATGGGGTCGATACTGATCGTGTCACTGGTGGTGCAGTTCAGGGTGCCCGGCTACGTCCCAGCCGTCTACTGGGTCACGGTGGTGCTGCTGAGCGTCGTTGGCACCCTCATCACCGACAACATGGTCGAGAACTTTCACGTGTCGCTCACCACCAGCACGATCGTCTTCGCGGTCTTGATGTTCGCATCATTCGGAATCTGGTATGCGAGCGAGAAGACGCTGTCGATCCACTCGATCCACACCGCCAAGCGCGAGGCGTTCTACTGGACGGCGATCTTGTTCACGTTCGCCCTCGGCACCGCTGCCGGCGACCTGATCGCAGAGAAGTACAACCTCGGCTACGGCAAATCGGTTGCGCTGTTCGCTGGCTTGATCGCCATCATCGCCCTCGCTCACTGGCGGTTCAAGGTCAACTCCATCCTTGCCTTCTGGGCTGCGTACGTGTTGACCCGCCCGCTCGGGGCCTCCATCGGCGACCTGCTCTCGCAGCCGAAGCAGATCGCCGAGGATGCAGATGCGGGCACCGGCAAGGGCTTCGGCCTGGGCACCACGACCACCAGCCTGATCTTCCTCGCAGCCATCCTCGCCGTCGTGATCGTGATGACGATGCAACAGCGCCGCCGGCCCGTGCTCGTCGACGAGAGTAAATAGCTCCGCTCATCATCCCATGTCATTTTTCCAAGCAATTCTGATCGGGGCCATCCAGGGCATCACCGAACTGTTCCCGGTGTCGAGCCTCGGGCACTCTGTGTTGGTGCCCGCCTGGCTCGGCTGGGATTCTCTCGTTGCCGGACAGTCAGCCGATGAATCCTTCTACCTCGCGTTCCTGGTCGGTCTGCACGTGGCGACCGCCATCGCGCTGCTCATCTTCTTCCGCAAGGACTGGGCCCGCATCATTCGCGGTTTCGTCACCTCTGTCCGGCATCGTCGTGTCGAGAACTCAGACGAACGGATGGCGTGGCTGCTCGTGATCGCGAGCATCCCGGTCGGCGTCGTTGGCCTGGTCTTCGAGCATGGTCTGCGGACACTGTTCGCAAAACCCCTCGCCGCGGCCATCTTCTTGACCATCAACGGCCTTGTCCTCGCCGTCGGTGAACTTCTTCGTCGACGCGCGACTTCAAGGCCGCCACGGCCGGCCACCCCCGACGCTGCTGAAGGAGCGCTTGGCGAGGGTGGGAGCGTCAGCACCGCCGACGCTCTGGTTGTCGGCAGCAGCCAGATCGCAGCGTTGTTCGCCGGCATCAGCCGGAGTGGAATCACGATGGTCGCCGGCCTGCTCCGTGGGCTCGACCACGAGGACGCAGCGCGCTTCTCGTTCCTCCTCGCCACCCCAATCATCTTTGCCGCGGGCATGTACAAACTGCCGGACCTGCTGGGCCCACTGGGCGACGGAATTCGAGGTCAAGTGGTGGCGGGCAGCGTTGTTGCCGGCGTTTGCGCATACCTCGCGATCCGATTCCTCACCCGCTTCTTCCGCACCCGCACGCTCACCCCTTTTGCCATGTACTGCCTCGTCGCCGGTGTCGCTTCGATCGTCAAATTCGGCTGATCATCGCTGCAGGTTCGCCAGCCGCGGGTTTCGATCGGGTCGCTGTTGGGTATCGAGATTTCGGCCCGGCGATCACGCCGCCGCCTCCCCCGAGGCATGCCCACATCTGAAAGGAAGCTCCATGTCCACAGACCAGACTGTTGCGACTCACCTCATCCACACGCTCGAGAACGGCAAGGAGGGCTTCGAGAAGGCCGCCGTCAAGCTCACCGACAGCAACCGCCCCGACGTGGCTGCCAAGTTCAGCGAATTCGCGAACCAGCGGGCCACGATGTCCGACGAGCTCAAGCAGATCGCCGCTGCGTACGGCGATGACGCCGACCAGCGCAGCACCGTGCCGGGCGCACTCCATCGCGGCTGGATCGCCATCAAGGATGCATTGACGGGCGACGACGCCGACGCCGTCATCGGTGCAGCCGAGACTGGCGAAGATCACGCCGTCGCTCAGTACCGCGAAGCGCTGGACGAAGACATTTCGCCGGAGTTCCGTCCGGTGGTCGTTCGCCAGCTGGCCATGGTCGAGACTGCTCACAACTACGTTCGCAGCCTGCTGCCCACTTCCTGATTCGTCAAGGGCTCGCCGCCGTTCATTCGGCGGCGAGCCCGCACGGCGCGCTGCACGACGCGAACGATGGCCAGCACGATGACGCCGGCGCCCGGGATGATCCAGGGCGGGACAATCACGGAGATGATTGCCGCCGTGATTGTCGCACGGTTGCCGATGTGCCGACGACGACGCCACGCAATCACGACAACGAGTGCGGCTGCCCACGCATACCACACCGATGAATTGGCGAGTGCGTGGTCGGCCACGTCGGGCACCGACCCCGTCGGAGTACGCGAGTACCCGGCGTCGACGAGATCGTTGACGACGCGGAGATTGCCGGCCATGACCAGCACCGTGGTCGCGAACCACATGGCACAGGCCAGAAGCAGATCGAGTTGAACGCGAGCGCGAGGTGTCGTCCAGAAGAGGATGCTGACAACCGCCGCCGCCATGAACGGCGCCGATGCTCCCATGAGGTGTTCAGCGGCGTGGCCGCCGACGTCGTAGTGCGAGAAAACAAGCCGCTGCTGCGCGACCAAGGACACTGCGATGATCACCGGTACGGGCCACAACGCGCGAGCGGCAAGGGAGACGCGTGATGCCCACCCAACGGTGCTGAGATCGATGTGTGTCATGTGCTGACTGACGTGCCAGCTGCGCAGTCGGGTGACCGTCGCCGCTACACGATGTTCAGAGCATCCAGGAATCGGGCGGCAACCGCCTGGTCGCCGGTGATCTCACAGTGCTGACGCCATGGCTCACGACATGTCCCCCAGATCACAAAAGCATGGCCGTCGCTGCTGACCGTGGCAACCCCGTCGGCGGCGGCACCGTCGGTGATGACCAGGCGACCATTGTCTCCGTCGGCGGCGATGCGCCATGTCCCGCCGCCCGGACCGGTGAGCGACAGAGTGATCGGCGCCGTCAGGTCCAGTTCGAGCCCGGGCTGCATCTGTGGAATGCCCGTCAGCATCCATCGGATTGCGGGCCCGAGACGTGCGTCATCAGCAGAGGGGACCTCACGCGCAATTGGGCCGAACGGCTGCAACAGGTCGACTCGCAAATGGCAGTAGTGATCGAACGCAAACGCATCGGCGTACTCGTGCATCGGGTACACACCCAGGTCGGCCAGGGGGACCGGCATGCTGGCGAGCGGCTCGTCCTGCAGTGCCGCAAGGCCCAATACGGCAGCGTCGCAATACGCGAGGTACTCGTCGCGAACCTGCTCGTTCGACCACTCCTTGCGCGGCTCGACCAGCATGTCCATCAGCCGCTCGGCCGGGAGGTTGACCGGCTCGGCCGGCGGTGGCGACGGCTCACAGATCTCTTTGTAGTTGGAGCTCATGTGTGCAACGAGGTCCTTCACCGTCCACGCATCGCAGCCGCTCTGCATGGCCCACTCGTCGTCGGTCAACGAACCGATCACCGACTTGACCTCGTCTACCGCGAGGCGCACAGCCTCCAACCCTGCCTGCGACATGTTGCCCATCCCTTCGAGTTGATCCCCAGCGGCAACGTAGCAAACCGCCGGATCAGGTCAGCGTGGCGATGAGCCCGTCGAGGCGCTCGAAGTTCTCGTCCATGCCCTCGCCGCTCTGGTCGAATTCGAGCATCTCTGAGCAGATGTCCGCGGAGGTGTAGATCGACATGCCATCGAGCCGACACCTGCCATCGTCGAGCTCGACAAACGTCAGCACCTCCAAGGTCGGGCGGCCAGGCTCCCCCTCGAACTCCCACGTGTGCACAATCCGGTGCGGGGTCAGTACCTCGTGATACGAGCCGAAGAAGGTGAAGGTCGCCTCGCCCGCGCCAATCGTGTAGCGGAACGATCCCCCAGTGGCCGCCACGAAGTGGTCGACATGGCAAGCCGTACCGCGCGGACCCATCCACTGCACGAACAGTTGCTGTTCGGTGTGGGCACGAAAGACGAGTGCGGCCGAGGCATCGAACTCTCGGCTGAACGACAGCGACATGTCGCCCTCGCGGGCGTGGGTGGTTGGGCGTGTGGCGCTCATTGCGGGGTTCCTTCTTGGAGGTTGGCGAGGACGAGATCCAGGCGGTCGTAGCGGGCATCGAGCTGCCGAAGGCGGCGGCCAAGCCAGTCGGACGCAGTCGCAATACCGCCGGATCGCAGGGTGACGGGACGGTGCCTGCCGTCGCGGTGTTGACTCACCACGCCGGCGACTTCGAGCACCTTGATGTGCTTGGACACGCCCTGCAACGAGATCGGGAACAGCGCCGCAAGGTCGTTGACCGTGGCGTGCTCTCGTGAACTGAGGTGTTCGACAAGTGCGAAGCGGACAGGGTCGCCGAGCGCACTGAAGACCTGCTCGACAGGAGAGAACGTGGCGGTGAGCACGAGCTCACTATATTCAACCAAATAGTTGATTGTCAACGATCGGGCCACCGGTTGCGACGAGCGACTGCGTGAGAGTGGATGGCTCTGAGTCAAAACCGCGACGGAGGCATGCGGCGCAAATGTCGTATTGGCGACTCGCAAGAGCCGTGTCGCCGCGCCGCATGAAGAGGCGCATGATTTCTTGGTGGGCACGCTCGTTGGTCGGTTCGGCGGCAATGAGGGCTTGCAGGTGGAGCAACGCCCGGTCGTCGTCCTCGTGGTCGAGGCAGAGGTCGACAGATTCGAAGTGGAGCTGGCGGACAAGCGTGTGAATGTGCTCGCGAGCAGTTCGGGCCCAGTCCTCGTAGATGTCGCATGGCAGCAGCTCTCCGTGAGCGAGCGCGAGCGCCCCTTCATACTCATCGAGCGTCTTGCTGTGAAGCGCACTGGTGGCGGCCGCCAGGAAGTGGTCGACGTCGACCTCTACCGACGGGTCGAAGTGCACGACGTTGTGGCTGACCTTGATGAAGTTGCGACATTCGGGATCCGGGATGGAGGCGCGGAGATGATGCAGTGTCTTGTACAGATTGTTCGAGCCTCGAGTGGCGTCACTGTTGGGCCACAACGTTTCGACTGCCGCTTCTCGGTGGGTGGTGTGGCCGGGCCGCAGCGCCAAGAATTTGATCAAGGCGGCGGCCTTCGTCGCCATAGCGCCTTCGGAGAGGGTCGACGTGGGAAGCAGTACCCGCAGCCCACCGAAGAGGTGGACATGCACCGCCAGTTCCCCAAACATGCGTCGCCTCCCGCTTCCCGTCAGGTCGGAATCACAGCGTCGCGTGGTAGAGGTGAACTGTCAACCGCCGCGAAACCAACGGGAAGATTCTCTGAAGGTTGTGGGAACCCTGCCGGCGTACCTTGAAATCGATCTCGTCCAACCGATCAAGGGGGCTGTCATGTCGGCACGTCAGGGAAGGCGACTGAAAATAGTCGCTCCCATGCTCGCGGTGGTCCTATTCGCTGGCACGGTCGTCCTCTCGGCGCCACCTGCCCAGGCGTTCAAGCCATACACGCACTCGAGTACGGGAGACGACGCGCGCATTGACGCAACCGACGACGGCAACGTGACGATCAACGGTCACAACTACCCGGTGAATCCTGCCGTCGTCGCCGCGCTGCAGAACTGGCCGACCTACTACAACGCAGGGGTGATCGGCCCCGACGGCTTCCCGGATCTCACGATGGGCCAGTCGGTCATCCATCCCGAGGACACCGGCCGCTGGTTGAAGTACATCCTCGATCGTGCCTGGGCGGCACAGGCAGACCCGAGCTATACGGACGATGAGAAGGGTCAGATTCTCGCCTTCGCCTACGGGTTCCTCACGCATGCGGCAGGTGATTTGTGGGCCCACACGCTGATCAACGAACTCTCCGGCGGCGTGTTCCCGGCGGTCGGCGATGTACTGACCGATGCGAATGCCGCGTCCATCGCCGTCCGCCACATAGTCGCCGAGGGCTACGTCGGCGACGCGACGCCGGGTTATGACGGGAACTCAGATCGAACGCTGTTGCCGGATGGCGACGTCAGCGACGATTCGACTCCAGCAATTCATTTCGACGCACCGATCCGGTTCATTTACGAGACCCTGGTCAAACAGAACGCTGATGCGCCGTCCACCGAACGAGGGCCCCTGATCGGCTTCTTCACGGATTTGCGCTCGTCGTTGGCAGCATTCGTGACCGACAATCCGGATCCGATCGCGGATGCGCTGAGCGCGTTCAATGACACGAAGAATGCACTCACCGCCGCACAGAACGACTGCAATTTCGAAAGCATCCCAGATGCCGTTCACGACCTCGTCGCCTGCCCCATCGCCCTGATCGGGCTTGCTGGAGCGGCGCTGGTGGATTCCGCGGAAGCGTTCGCGAACTTTGTGACGAGTTCGTTGGAACTAGCGGTCAAGGTCGTGCTGAACGCCTACGCAAATGCATGGATTGCCGACATCGACGATGGCCTGCAGCACTGGGGCGAACTCGGCCTTGCATCGGCACGAGCGTTCTTCGACCCGCAGGCTCGTCGCAACACGCAGAACGACGAGTGCGGCCCAGTCGGTTCCGAAGATCAGCTGGTCCGGGCCAACTGCGAGGACGGCATCGGCTTCATCGACACCCTCATGCACGAGAGCGACGACTTTATCAACAACCATCTGCTCTCGATGCTGGGAGCGCCCGACTTCGTCGGTGATCTCCGTGCGTTCCTCGAAGACGTCAGCGACCTCATCGACGACATCGTCGGGCCGTTGTTGAACCCAGTGCGCGAGACGCTCGCGCAGATCAAAGACTTCGCCGCCGATCTCTTGAAGGACGCCATCAACGACCGCTTCGGCATCGACATCGATGAGATCAGTGATTTCATCACGTCACCTACGAACAAGCTCGACCTCACCACCATCAACCTCGGTGTATTCGGGACGATCAACTTCTTCGCGGCCGACGCGCACGCAAAGCTCGACAGCTACCTCCACCTTGCGGCTGGACACCATGATGGGCCGGGTGGCGGCCTCGGCGAGGAGGAGTTCGATCCCACCCTGTTTGCCGCCTACCGCAACACCGTGACAACCGCCAAGCTGCTGCTACTCGACGGACCCGTGCTCGATCAGGCCTTGTCCGACCTCACGGGGCACACGTACCACCTCTACGGCAACACGCCCCACGGCAACATCATGACGACGACCCTGCCCGGCGCGGGCAGCGACCCGACAGAGTGGCTGAAACTCATCGACGGCGACCATGCGTGGCGCGCCGACGGTCTGCCGGTCTTTGGACCGAGCGCGCCAGAGCACCCGATCGCCGGAACCGGCAACATGCCGATCTGGGAGTCGTGCATACTGCGGCCCGCGTTCCGAGCTCTCTTCGTGGACTGGGAGAACGGCGCGCAGAACTTCCCCGACCTTGGCGATGGCGTATCGACAGACCCCAGTGACCCGAACGCGCCGGTGTCGACGCTGACGGTCGGCAGCCCCAAATTCGTGAGTGGATCGACGACGTACGTGGGTGGAGCGACACCGCTGACGCTGGGTGCTACCGACGACTTCTGGAGCCCGACGGAGATCTCGGTCGACGTGCGCATTCGCGCTGGTGCCGCGGTCGGTGGAAGTTTCACAACGATGTCGTCCGGTTCGAACCTCAGCCTCAGCGGGCAACCGGACGGCGTCATCCACATCGACCTGGTCGCACACGACCCGTGCCGGACGGAAACGTTGCACACCGTCGACGTGGTGCTCGACACCACGCCGCCGACGGTCACCTACACCCAGCCGGCGCTAGCCCAATACGCCACCGATCAGTTCGCCAGCATTCAGTTCAGCGTGAGCGACTTGGGTTCTGGCGTGGCGTCGAGCTCGGTGACATTCGATGGCGCCGCGGCAACGAACGGCCAGGCACTGGACATGTTCTTCCTGACTGCAGGCTTGCACACGATCGTGGTCACCGCGACTGACAACGTGGGCAACACCGGCACGACACCGCGAGTGTTCAGGGTTCGGGCCACCTCGGCCAGCCTGCTCAGCAATCTCGACCGAGCGCGGTCACTAGGCCTCATCCCGAACGCAAAGGTCTACACCGGGCTTCGCGACTCTCTCGTCGCCGCCAACGCTTCCCACAGACGCGGCCAGCATCCCACCGAGTGGAACCAGCTGCAGGCCTTCGTCAATCAGATTCTCGGCCAACTCGGTAAAGGCATCGACAGAGCGACCGGCCTGCGCTTCATCGGCTACGCGCTCGATCTCATCGCCAGCGGCGGCTGACCGGCGAGCCGCAACATCGCCGGTTTCGTCGCTCAGTAACGTTCAGGAATGAGCGACACCGAACCTGCCCCGTCCGCCGCGCCCGACGAGCACGGGGCCGACGACACCGCCCACCAACTCAGCTGCGCCGCCTGTCGCGTGATCGACCGAGCTGACGGCGTCGAGGACGGACGGCTTGGGAACCCCGCCCACTACGGCTCGACAGCCTCGCGTGACCTGTTCTCCCTCATGCGTCGAGTTCAGGATCACACCGCCGACCGCATCACCGCTTTTGCAGGCTCGATGCGGTTCGTCTACATCCACCTGATCTGGTTCGGCGTGTGGATTGCGCTCAACGTCGGGCTCGCCGGCCTGGATCACGAATTCGACAAGTTCCCTTTCGGCCTGCTGACGATGATCGTCTCGCTCGAGGCAATCTTCCTTGCCACGTTCGTCATGATCAGCCAGAACCGCCAGGCCGCCCGCTCTGACATCAGAAGCCAACTCGATTTCGAGAACAACATCCGTGGCGAGATTTGGTCCGTCCACATCGGTGAAGCACTCGGCCTCGATGTCGAACATGTCGAGGAGATCGTTCGCCGGGCTATCGCCGGAGCCGAGGAAGCCATGCGCGGAGCGCCCACGACACCGGCCAAGACGTCATAAGGGAGGAAGGCGAGGCTGCCCCGGCGGGAACAGCGGCGGCCGAGACGTGTCATGATCGCACCATGCCAGTCGACCCAACGGGCCACGACCTGAAGCGCTTCCTCTCCGAGGACCCCGGCGGCCCGGTCGTCATGCTCAACCTGCTCAAGTACAAGCCCGACGGTCGCGCCAGCTACGAGCGTTACGTCGAGGCGTTCGGTGACCACGGCAAGCGCTTCGGCGCCGAGATTGTCGCCGTCGGCGATTGCGCTACGGCGCTGGTGGCGCCAGACACACACGATTGGGACAGCGTCCTGCTCGTTCGCTATCCGAGTCGTCAAGCCTTCAGCGACATGGTCCGCGACGCCGGATATCAGCAGATCACCCATCTGCGAACCGAGGCCCTCGACGCCGCGGTCCTCCAGCCTCTGCTGGGCTGGGCGGACGCTGGCGCTTGAGCGGCCGAAACGCAGCCTGAGGGGCCTACGGTGAGGTCGTGACGCGACAGGGACTGGGTCAGATGGGTGGCCCCGACGTGCCGTGGGACGGCGCTGCGTGGGAGGCGCGCCGGCACTCACGCGTGGTGGACCCGCAGCGAGTAGCGGCAGCAAAAGCGACCGGGCTGTTCGACTCCAAGCCAGACGAACCGTTCGATCAGTTGGCGCGTCTGGCGGCCGCCGTGCTGGGGGTTCCGTGGGTGTTCGTGACGCTGGTCGACGAGCATCGATCGTTCTGGGTGAGTGCAGCCGGGGTCGACCCGGACCCCGGCACCGAGCTGTACGGCGAGAACCCCATCGGCGACTCGTTCTGTCAGTACGTGATCGGAGCGGACGACGCCGTGGTCATCGATGACGCACGGCTTGATCCACGAAGCGATCGAAACTCGTCGATTGAATCGATGGGAGTCGTTGCGTGGGCGGGGTTCCCATTGCGATCGACCGATGGTTACGTCGTCGGCACCTTCTGCGCGGTCGATCGGGTAGCGCGCAGGTGGTCGGGCGAGGACCTGACGCTGCTGCAGGCATTGGCGGGCGCCGCGACGAGCCACCTGCAGCTCCGTGCTGCGCTGGCTGCTGCACAGGAGTCGTCCCGCGAGCTGCGCGCGGAGATGGAGCGGCGCGATGTGCTCGTCAGCCGAGCCACCATCCTGGCCCAGCTTGCGCAGGAACTCAGTGCAGTCAGCACCGTCGATCAGGTGGCGCGAGTGGTGACAACCACCGGCCGCGACGTGCTGGGTGCTGTGTTCGCGAACATCGCCGTCGTCGACGCAGACCAGCCTCAGCTCCACATCGTGCACTCGCCCGGATTGCTGCCCGAGATGGAGGAACGGTACGCACAGGTCGCGCTTGCCGACGATCTACCGCTGTCGCACGCAGTGACGCGCGGCGAGACCGTTTTGTTGCCAGATCTCGACGAGGTCAGGGCTCGTTATCCCCACCTCGTCGACGACACAATTGCTGCCGGTCTTGGATCGACGGCGTCCATCCCATTGTTCCGCGCGGATCGTTCGGTAGCGGGCGCGATCGGTGTCGGTTGGCGCGGTCCAATGGTGTTCACGCCGTTCATCCGATCGGCGTTGACGACGGTGTCGGAGATGTGCGCCCAGGCACTCGATCGAAGCCAGGTCGGCGACGCTCGAACCCAATTCGTCCGTTCGCTTCAGTACGCATTGCTGTCGAGCACCCCACTGCGCACCGGCCTCGACATCGCTGCCGAGTACATCGCTGCGAACGACGCCCTCGGGTTCGGCGGCGATTGGTACGACTTCATCCACATCTCACCGACGCGCACCGCGCTGGTGGTCGGTGACGTGTGCGGTCACGGCATCGAGGCCGCCGCGCGCATGACGCAAATTCGTGGCGCCGTCAACGCACTCGTGACGCTCTACTCGAATCAGCTCCACCGCCTTTTCGACCGTGCCGAGCACCAACTGAACCTCAGCACGAATGAGTTCGTCGCCACGCTCAGCGTGCACGTCATCGACACCGAAAACAACACGATCAGCTACGTGTCCGCCGGGCACCCGCCAGCATTGCTTGTCGACGAATCCGGTGTCGCAACGCTTCTGGAAGACGGCCGGCGACCCGTGCTTGGCATCGGAGGACCTACACCCAAGACCGCACACGTTGATTTCGCTCCGGGCTCACTTCTCCTCGCGTACACCGACGGTCTCGTCGAGCAGGAGCGAGACCTCGACGCTGGCCTTCAGCTGCTCCGCAACCGGGTGCTGGCCGCCCGAGGTGGAACCGCCCGAGAGATCGCTGACGCGGTGGCGGCCGCCATTCCGATCGACGCCCCTGACGACATCGCCTACACCGTGATCCGCCGCGTTGCCACCACGAAAGATCCCGCGACGGCGTGAGCCCCGTCGGCCTGCGCAACCCCGAGCCGGGCTATGCGGGGTTCAGGACTGTGGCCAGGAACGCGAGGGATTGCGGACGATCGATGCGGCTGGCTGTGTTCGTTGCCCAGCAGGGAATGTCGCCAGTGCTGGTGACCCCGACGATGGTGGTCACGCCGGCGACTTGAACGAAGGTCGGGCCACCCGAATCGCCGTAGCACGCACCGCCCGATTCTTTGTTGATGTTCTGTGCCTCGTGGAGCGCCTGCGGGTCGAGGGCCGACGCATACATCTCGGCGAACCGGCGCTCGTTGCTGTCGACGAACGTGGCTGGTCCCGACCCGTTCACCATCTCCTCGGTGCCGTAGCCCATGACAGTCAGTGTGGTCGTACGCAACTGCTTGGCTGCCTGCAACTGGTCGAGGTAGCGAGGCGCCGGGAGAACTGGGTACTCGCCGGCCGCAATGCCCTGCAGGCCGCCCTCGATCACCAGCGCAGAGACGTCCTCGCGATAACCACGCTTATAGGCAGGGTTGGTGCGCACGGCAGTCACCGCGCTCTTGCTCACGATGGTGCTGACCTGCACTACCCCGTGCGCGTCGCCGTCGAGCGACGGGTCATTCGTGACGATGAGCCGCCCACTGAATTGCTCGGCGAAGGAGGCACAATGACTGGCCGTCACGATGACCGTTGCGGTGATGGCCGTTCCGCTGCAAAACATGCTGGCAGTGACCCCGTCTTGCGACGTGATCATCAGCGCCACAACCGCTGGATGACCGACACCGTCGAACGTCGCAAGGCTGGTCATGGCGGTCACTGGTGTCGCTGCCACAGCTGTGGCAAGCACAGCTGTGAGTCCGAGTACAGCGAGGGGCTTCTTGATGCCTGTGATCATGGCGTGACCGTACCAGTCATCAATGGGCGACCCCCCGCCCGCTAGATCAGACGGTCTGCGCCGTACACGACGAACGTCGCAACGTCGGCCTGGTTGGTGTGTGGCAGCGTGAGGGTGACATCGTCAACCATGACGAAGCCACCGTTGCGCCACACCCTGAGCTGCTCGCCGGCAAGGTTGGTGACCGTGCCCGCGGCAATCAGTCCTTCTGCGTCGTAGACGCCGAGAACGATGTGGCGTCGCAGGATTTCCGCCAGCGCCACTGGGTTGCTCAGTACGCCGTAGTAGTCGAGAAACTTGAACTCGCGAAACGCCTCCTCGGAAGGAGCAATGATCGTGACCGGCCGATCGCCGATCTCATCCAACACGCCCGATGACGTGAGCAGCCAAAACATCGTCGGGTAGCGATCGAACCCACTGGAATTGTCTGCCCCGCTGCTCGGCGCAACAACGACGGACGACACGGGAGTTGAAGTTGGAGTCGGCAGCTCGCGTAGCGACACACCCCGAACGGGCTGCCCTCGCGGTACGAGCAAGGGTGGCAGGGTGGATGTCGAAGCCGTCTTGGCTGTCGCGCAACCCGCGAGGGAGGCGACGACCAAGCAGGCAGCCGTCAAGCGAAGCGCACGGTTCATGCCACTCGTTACCCGAAAGTGTGGTGAGGTAAACGTGTCCGAGATCTCGTTCAGTGGGGACCTCAGATCTCCTAGTGTCACGATAATGACGCGCGAGATCGCGAGCCGCTCACCTTGGATCGATCAGCTCCGGACCGACACTGAACCGCGACCGCTTGACGGTGACGTGACGACAGATGTGGCTGTGGTGGGTGCTGGAATTGCGGGCCTCGCAACTGCCTTCTTCTTGCTCCGCGACACCGACAGTCGGGTGATCTTGATCGAGCGGGGCAGGGCCGGCCGCGGAGCAACCGGCCACAACGCCGGTCAACTGACCACCTACTTCGAGCGACCACTGTCCGATCTCGTCGATTCGTATGGATTCGACAAGGCGATCGCCGCTCAACGCGGCCTCGACAACGCGTCGGACCTTCTCGACATCATGGTGTCCGACTCCGGCGCGCGGGCGCGCATCGAACGATTCACCGGATACCTCGGCATGTTTGCGCTGAATCACGTCATGGTCCACCTACGCGAGAGCTTGCTGCGGGAACGCGGGGGCCTTCGCGTCGGATCGTTTGTCATCTCGGAGGAAGCCGAGTTCCTCAACGACATTCCAGCGGAATACGCCCACCTCTACTCGGTGGTGTCTTCGGCGGAGGTGCGCGAACTCTTGGGCACCGCCGATGATCGATACTGCGCGGTCGTTTCCGGAAGAACGGGAGCCGCCAATGGCGCGCTCTTGATCGAACAGATCCTCGATTACCTCGAGGCCAAGTTTGAGGATCGCTTCCAGTTCGTCGACCACACCCTCGTCCGCCACATCGCTCTCGACGCGACCAGCGCCACCATCGACACCGGCGACCACCACGTCACCGCAGGTCGCGTGGTGATGTGTACCAACGGCTTCGTCGACCATGTCGTGGAGAATCGCGTCGGCGGCCCTATCGCGACTCAGATGCATCACCGCGTCAGCGGCCGGGTCGGTTTCATGGCCGCCTTCCTCGAACGCGAGATGCGCAGACCGGTGACCCTCAGCTTCATCCGCAACGAGGTGATCGGTGACT
Source organism: Ilumatobacteraceae bacterium (assembly GCA_031366885.1). Classification (GTDB taxonomy): domain Bacteria; phylum Actinomycetota; class Acidimicrobiia; order Acidimicrobiales; family Ilumatobacteraceae; genus UBA668. Next base: position 2,950 of record JANLPB010000325.1, on the reverse strand, counting down.
CCACGCCATACGTCTATGTGACTCGGCGGCCTTACGACCAAGCAACCGGCCCGGCCATGCTCACGTGCATCGGGGGCCCCGAGACGGAACTCGATATCCGTTCGACCTACATGCCCAACGCGGCGTTCCCCGCACCCATCATCGACGAAATCGACAACGACATTTTGCCGATCGTCAACACCGCCCGCACCAGCGGCAGCACGTACGACTACGCCTGGCACGGCCTCATGGCCTACACCGAATCGAGGGTTCGCCTCATTGGATACGAGCCTCGAAACCCGGTCCTGATGTACAACCTCGGCTGCAACGGAGTGGGTTTCCTCCCGTCGATCTACGGCGGTCACCGGATCGCTCGCCTCCTCGCCGGCGACGCCCTCGAGTCAAGAATCTTCGATCCGACGTAACGACGCAGCGCTAAGGAGTGCCGTCGGTTCCGGTTCGCGGCGCTTCTCGGCCGGTGAAGTCCGCTGTCGCCAGCGCGGCGACGCACAGGACGGCAGTCACGATCTCGATGCCCACCGCTAAGGCAGCGTCGGGCGTTGGCGTCCAGCCGCGCTCGGTGAACCCCATGATGCCGCGATCAGTACGACTGAGACCGAACGCGATCAAGGTGGCGTTGGCCACCACGAGCGGTGCGAGTGGTGCCCACCGTGTGGCGACGACCAGCACGACGACGGCGGCCACCGCAGCGACGGCAGCATTCAACAGAAAACTGCGGCCGAGGTTTTGGATCGGAACGTCGCGGTACGTGGTGAAGTAGAGCCGCAAATGGATCAAGCCCAGTGCCACCGAGCCGATGGCGATGAGCACACGGAGTGCAGACGGACGGGTCACGGCGTCACCGTGATCGTGCCGTGCATGTACTGGTGGATGTCGCAGTAGTACTGAATCGTGCCCGGCTCGTCGACGACGAAGGAGTATGTGTCGCCGTTGTCCAGGTCGGGTGAGGCCAGCACGCCGTCCGAGGTGGAGACGGTGTGTGCGACGTTGTCTCGATTGGTCCATGAGATCGTGGACCCCGCGGACACTTCAAGAGCCGGTGGTCCGAACGCAAATCCGGAGATCGCAACTTCGACAACGGAAGCGTTCGAGCCCCCTGGCGGTGCCACGCTCGTGGAGTTGGACACCGCTGGCTCGGTGCGGTCTGCTGCGGGTGTGATGCGGCCGCTGTTGGAGTCGACCGCGGCGACGACGGCGAACCCGCTGCTGAGCACCGTCAAAATGGCTGCTGCTGCCACGGTGCTGTGCGAAGACTTTCTCATGTTCTTGTGAACCCCTTGTCTGTGTCGCCCGCAGGCTGGCCGGCGTGGTGCCGGCCAGCCTGCGAACAGTTGAACTGCGCCGATCAGGCAGCAGCCATGTCCACCTTCGCAAACGTGTCCGGAACCGGATACTTGCCCAGCACGTACAGCAGGATCGACGCGTGCTGTGCATCGATGATCTGAATCGAACCGGCCAGCTTGATTGCGTCCTTGTTGGTCAGGACGCTCTGCGCGTTGAGATACGTGGCTGCAGCGATCTGTTCGAGCATCAACGCCAGGGTTGCCGCTCCGGCGACGTCCTTGACCGCACCGAACTCTTTGTCGACAACAGGCTTCAACGTTGCGTCCGGCTCGGTCACTTCCGGTTGGCCAGCGGCGGCAAGTACCGAATTCCATGCGTCGAGATGCTCTTGGTGCTGAGCCATCGCGACTGTCACGAACTCGCCAACCGCTGCGGGGACCTCCCCGAGTGAACCTGCGCCGGCCGCATCGAGCGCGGCCTTATAGGTTCCAACGGCCAGTACTTCCAGACCGGCGGCCAACGTTGCGACCTTCAGGTCGACGCCGGGGTCGGCAGCCATGGTCGTGTCGGAACCCATGGTCGTGTCGGGCGCCATGGTGGTATCGGACGGCGCCATGCTGGTCGGCGTGGTGCCAGCCGTATCACCCGTGCCGACGCTGGTGGTTTCAGTCTGCTTGTCGTTGCCGCAAGCTGCCGCGACCAGGCCGGCACCGATGACTGCCGCTCCGGCCAAGATGTGACGACGGGTGAACGTGTTGGTGGGGGTGGTGGGCTCGTTCATCGGACGGCTCCTTCTTCGGGTGGACTGGCCATGGTGACGCCCTCGAAGGCGTCGGGGAATGCAACGCTGCCGGCGGCAGCAGGGAGCTTGGCAATGTCGGCGCCAAGAGGGATCGCGATCAGCTCGGGGGCGCCTCCGTCAAGGAGGGCTCCGACAGCACGCAACGTCGCGAGGTGCTGACACTCCACGCCCATCACGCTGGCCATGAGCGTCCGTGAGGTCACGTCGGTGTACCGATTGAGGTCGGCGAGGTACGTCTCGGTCGCGACCTGCTCCAACGTCGCCGCCAGTTTGACCACGTCGATGGGGGCCTTCAGGGTGGGCTTCGCAGATTCGACGACCGGCGTGTACTTGGGGTTGGTGGCGGTCTGATCGGTCCCACCCAACGCAATCGTCTGAGCAGAGAACGCCTGTCGGTGCTCATCATGCTGAGCCATGGTGGTCTGAGCGAACTTCACGATCACCGGGTTACCGTCGGTGATGAACGGCAGCGTCAGCGCCGCCCCGTAGGTGGCGACGGCCAACAACTCGAGCGACACAGCGGTCTGGAGCTGCATCACGTCGATGTCACCGTCGGCTGCCGACACATGACCCGCGAACATCGAATGCACGGTGCTCGCTCCGAGAAGTCCGCCAGTTGCCAGCGCAAGACGTCGCACGACCGACTGTCGGTCGGAAGCGAATTCGCGGACAGCGACTCTGTCAATGTTGATTCCGGCGCGGCGTCGATCCGACGCCATGTCTGAGATATCGGGAAGCGTCTCACGGGCGACTGCCATCGCGTCCGTATGGAGATCTTGCGACTCCTCGATCAGCTCGGCGAGCGCGCGCTCGTCAAGCCGGTTCTTCCTGGTCATAAAGCCCATCGTGGGTGTGCTCCTTAGG
>JANLPB010000290.1:0-4858 GCA_031366885.1 Ilumatobacteraceae bacterium | reverse complement strand
GGTGCAACCCCTGCGCGCCGACGCTCGACGTCACGAACGGCGTGCCGCATGCCATCGCTTCGGCCAGCTTGGTCTTGATGCCGGCTCCGAACCGTTCCGGAACGAGCACGACTCGATGTGCCGACATCACACGTACGGGGTGATCGATGGCACCGACCACAGCAACGCGCTCGCTGGCGCGCTGCACGACCGATGGCGGCGGATTCCAACCGGCGACCGTGAGAGTGAGTTCCGGCTGGCTCGCCCAGATGAGAGGCATCAGCTCGTCGACGAGATGGCGAACTCCGTCAGCGTTCGGAGAGTCTTCGCCGGCCATGAAGCCACCGAAGAAGAGCGCTCCCTGGCGATGTTCACAAGGGACGACGACGCCCGGACCTTCCGCAATCAACTGAACGACAACCACACGTGTCTGGGGCACAACCGCCCGGACTTCGGCCGCCTCTTCTTCAGACACGCACAACACCACGTTGGCCCACTTCCAACTGGCGTGCTCGGCTGCCCGTTGAGCGTCACGAAGCGCTCTCGCCGCAGCAGCGGCTACGGGGTCCGACGCTGAAAGGAGCGCGGCCCGCAGACCCGTGCGATGGGAGTAGAGCGCCTCGACATCGATCACCACGACTGCCTGCGGCTGAGTGCGCTCGATCATCTCCCGCGCGAGAGCCACGTTGTCCGGGCGACTGATGATCACCGCCGAGAAATGCCCGAAGCGGTCCTGCAGCCATCCGTACGCGTCTCGCAGCGGAGTCGGGACCACTTCTACGCCCTGCGACAGCAGGTGTGGCGCGTACTGCTCGCAGTTGTCGAGGTTCTCGGCGAGAAAGGTGACCCGAGCCGACGGCCAATCTCGCGCCAAGGTCGTCGCGATCTGAGCCATACGCGGGTCGCCGCTACCGCGATCGATGTGTGGGACTCGATCGTCGATGATCAGAATTCGGTCTGCGGTCAATTCATCGCGACCTCGCCGTTGGCTGGCGACGCTGCCCTCGCCGAGATGGGGCAGCCGCGCGAGGCGCTGCTCCCAACGATCTACAAAGACATCGCGGTTGCGGCTTGCGTGTCGCAGCGCACTCTCGAGGTTCGACGATGCACCGCGAACATGCCGCGCGGACGAACCCGGAATGTGAGCCAGCAGCAGACCTTGCTGCTCCAACTCCAACGCCCAGTCGACATCCTCGTAGTAGCCCCGCCCGTACGCGGTGTCGAAGCCACCCAGCTGCGTGAACACGCTGCGTCGCACGAGCAAACAGGCGGCCGAGACGTACGGAACGACGCGTGGAAAGTCGTAGGCCCAGCGGGTGTCGTCGACAATTGCCAGCGTGCCGCCCAACGAACAGATCATCGAGCCGGCTTCCTGTGCCGTGCCATCAAGGTTCAACAACATCGGACTCACCCCGGCGAGGTACGCCTTGCAGTCGAGGGCGGCCAACAACGGCGGTAGCCATCCGGACTCGACGAACACGTCGGAGTTGAGCAGCAGGAGGAACTCACCGCGAGCACGTAAGGCACCGACGGACACCGCCGCACCGAACCCGACATTGAGGGTGTTGGCGATGATGGTCGCACCAACAACTCCGTCGCGCACGACAGCGAGCGAATCGTCGGGTGACGCGTTGTCGACGATGATCAGCTCGAAGCACGCAGGAGTCCCCGCGATGAGTGCGGAAATGGCGCGCATTGCCAGGTCGGCACGTCCATAGAGGACGAGAATCACCGAGACGCGGGGAGCCACCACGGGCGCAATGACCAACGGCGCAGACGTCACCGCTTCAGCCAACCGAACACCCGCCGGGGCAGTCGGGTGAGCCGGAAGGTCTTCGTGTGGTGTACCTCCGCCAGCGCCGACTCTGTCAGGTCCAACTGCGTGCGAAGATCCCGCCCGCGCTGCTCCGCCGCGTCCAGAAGGTTTGCGACCTGCCGCAGTGCACCTGTTGACAACTCGACGGCTTCGTCGCGCTCCGCGCGCACCTCCTCGACCAGCAACTCGAGTTCGTTGATTCGATGCGTCGCGAGTTCGTGCCGCTGGTGGATTTCGGTACGTTCGCCCGTCAGCTGAGCGATCGTTTCGTGACTCGCCTCTAGGCGGGACTTCAATTCGCCAGCGCGCACGAGTTGCTCCTCGTGAGCGGCCGCAAATGCGCTGCGCTCGGCGACCAGTTGTGTGCTGCGGACGGAATGGGCGCGTCGCAATGCCTGCAGCTCCTGAGCGACGACTACCTGGCGACGCTGGGCCCGTACTGCGCCAACCGACTCGGCGCTGCCTGCCTGTTCGATGACTTCCGCGATGCGGTCGAAGTGGGAGTCGAGATCCGCTTGCAGCACCCGAACTAGCTCGCCGTCGGTCGTGGAGACCACTGCCTTGCGGAGGGCGGCGGGGAGATCACTGACGTCGGTGATCATCTCGCACGCGGGGCCCGTCAGCTCGGCAAGCGCAGCAAGCTTTGACCGATCGCCAACGTTGACGACGACGGTCGGACGACCAAACGCCAGAGAGGTGACACTGGCGTGAACCGACACTGAGACAACCGCTCGGGCCCCCTCGATGAGCGCCGCAACATCCTCATTCGCCAGATCGCCGGGCACCATGTGCACCGGATGCGGGCAGCGTCGCATCATGGCTTCGACAAACGCAGGCCGGCCCGAGTTCCGCGTCGTGTCGATCGCAACAACTGCGAGCTCGGTCTCGCCGAGCGCCGCATCGATGGCTCCGCAGAGCTGACCGACCAGCGGCACCGTCGCCGCGTTGCCTTGCACCAACACGTACTCACCGACCGGTAGCCAGTTCATCAGGTGATGTACAGCTCGGCGGCGTTGCAGCACTCGCGGTGGCAGCAATCGGGGCACGAGAAAGCCAAGGTCGGGCACCACTGCTACGTCAGCCGCCACGCCCGCCGCGCGAACGCGGGCAAGCGAGCGATCGTCTCGGACGCTGATGTAGGACCGGCGGGCGAGCGAGTCACGCACTGCCCGTTGCGAATCGCCGGTCAGGGCGAACGGCACCCCGACGCAATTCCAGATGGTCGGGCACCGTGTCTCGTGTTCCGCACCGAGGCCTTCGATGAACCAACTTGACAGAGCGCGACTTTCCACCGCCTCGAGCGTTGCCGCCTGCGACTTCGCGGTCAGCGCGTAGCGAGCAGCGAAGAGATGATCGCGGTCGTGGACGATCTCTCCGCCGCCGATGATGAGTGCATCCAGTTGACTGGCGAGCTCGGCGCGTCGCTCGGCGGTGGGCGCTCCCAGCGGCTCGATGACCGCACCACCGGTGGCGGCGTGAGGAAGCTCCCATCCGAACGGTGCCAGCATCCGAAATTCCACGTGCGCCAGCCGCTTCGAGAGCTCCTGGGTCACGAAGCGCGGGCTGATGGTGTCGCCGAAGTTGCTGGTGTCGGACATGCCAAGCAATCCGACGACAGTATTCACAGTTGGGCTCCCGTCCACTCGTTCAGAGTAGCGGAGGTCGGCCGCACGGTGACTCGTCTGCTCCCCGTCGCGCGGTTGGTCCCGTGCGGCTAGCATTTCGCTCGAACGTCAAATGGGTTCTGTGAGGCCCGTACGTTTGAAGGGACAGATCATGCAGCCGCGCGACGCACCGCAGGGTGGCGACACCGATCTCGGTAACGACAGCCCCGCCGACGTACGCACCGTGCTCAGTGCCGACGATGTTGGCCGAGCGCTCACGCGGATTGCCCACGAGATCGTTGAGCGCAACCATGGGGCCGCGCACTTGATCCTCGTCGGGCTCCAGCGGGGTGGTGTGTGGATGGCCGAGGCGCTGGCCGCTCTCCTCTCTGCCATTGATCCAGACAACCCCGTGCCGGTCGGCACGCTGGACGTCAGCTTCCACCGCGACGATGTCGGTCTGCGACCCATCGTCCCCGGAAGTGTCACCGAGATTCCTGTCACGCTGGATGGGCGAACCGTGGTGCTCACCGACGACGTGCTGTTCACTGGACGAACCATGCGCGCAGCGCTCGAAGCGTTGAACGACTACGGCCGACCGCGAGCTGTGCAGTTGGCGGTGATGGTGGACCGAGGCCATCGTGAGCTACCCATCCGCCCCGACTTCGTCGGCAAGAACCTTCCGACCAGTCGCGACGAAGTCGTCGCGGCAACCAAGGCCGGAGTCACCATCCGATGAAGCATCTGCTCTCCATCGAAGACCTCACGGCCGACCAGATTCATCACCTGCTGGAACTCACCGATCACATGGTGGAGATCAACACGCGGCCAATCCCCAAGGTGCCGGCGTTGCGCGGTAAGAACGTCGTCAGCCTCTTCTTCGAAGACTCGACACGAACTCGTACCAGCTTCGACACGGCCGCCAAGCGTCTCAGCGCCGACACGATGAACTTCACCGTGTCGAGCAGCAGCGTGAGCAAAGGTGAGAGCTTGCGCGACACCATCGAGACGATCAGCGCGATGGGCGTCGATGCGTTTGTGGTGCGCCACAAGAGCAGCGGCGCGCCACAAATGATCACGCGCTGGACCAACGCCAGCATCATCAACGCCGGAGACGGTTGGCATCAGCACCCCACGCAAGCGCTGCTCGATTGCTACACGATTCGCACCAGCCTCAATCGTCGCGACAGTTTCGAGGGGCTGCGCATCGCGATCGTGGGCGACATCAAGCACAGCCGCGTTGCACGCAGCGACGTCCAGGCATTCACCGCCTTGGGCGCTCACGTCACACTGGTGGCGCCGCCGACACTGCTGCCACCAGCCGCGGACACATGGCCGGTGGATGTCAGCCTCGACCTCGATTCACTGCTGCCGGATCTCGACGTGCTGTACCTCCTTCGTGTTCAACGCGAGCGTATGGACGACGCGCTGCTGCCGTCGCTGCACGAGTACTCCACGC
>JANLPB010000260.1:0-10848 GCA_031366885.1 Ilumatobacteraceae bacterium | reverse complement strand
ATCACCGACCTCGACGGGACGCCGAAGCCGTTCCGCCAAGGCGGCCCTCCCATCATCATCGCTGGGGGCGGCAAACGGCTGCTGAGCTTCGCCGCAACGAACGCTGACATCATCGGCGTCAACCCATCACTGCCAAGTGCGAAGGACCGAGCGAACGCTGGTCGGAATGCGCTGGAAGCAGCAATCGACGAAAAGTTCGAATGGATACGCGCGGCGGCCGGCGAACGAATCGATTCGCTGGAGTTCAATGCATGGTTGTCCGTTGCGCGTGTGACCAACGATGCCGAATCGCTCGCCGAGAAGATGAGTCCACGCTTCGCAGCAGAACCCGAGGACGTGCTCGCCTCGCCCATCGTCCTCGTCGGCAACGAGGCTCAGATCGAAGATCGCCTCCACCACCGGCGCGAACGGTGGGGCTACTCGTACCACGTGCTCCAAGCCGACCAGGCGCACAGTTTCGCCCCCATCGTTCAACGCCTGACTGGACGCTGACCCGCTTCAGCAGGCCACGTGCCGCGCGCTGGAGCGTTTCACAGCCCCTGGAAGGTCTCGTCCATCAGGTCGGCCAGCTCCTGGTCGTGGATGGCCTTACTGCCGGTGGCCGGGCTGCCGCTGCCGATGCGGCTGACCAGGCGCAGGTCGTAGCCCTGCTCCTTGATTCGCCAGAAGCGAGCTTCGACGAAATGCCAAGGCCCCATGTTGTCGGGCTCTTCCTGTAGCCACACCACTTGCTTGGCGTTGGGGTATGCGGCCAAAACGGCCCGCATCTGGTCGCCCGGGAACGGATACAGCTGCTCGACACGCACCACGGCGACAGGCGCGGAGCGGGCGTCGCGCTCGCGGAATGCGTCCCATGCCACCTTGCCGCTGCAGAACACGACTCGCTGGACCGCCGCGCGATCCGTCACGGTGGGGTCGTCGATGACTTCTTGGAACGCACCGGTGGTCAGATCGTTGACGGCCGACCGGCTTTCCTTCATGCGCAACGGTCCCTTGGGTGTGAACAGCACCAACGGTTTGCGAACCTCGCGATGCACCTGACGCCGCAGCAGGTGGAAGTACTGCGCAGCCGTTGTCGCGTTGCACACCTGGATGTTGTCGTCTGCACACAGCGTGAGGAAACGTTCGATACGCGCCGAGCTGTGCTCGGGACCCTGGCCCTCGAAACCGTGAGGCAGCAACAGCACCAACCCGTTCTCCTGTCCCCACTTGTCCTCTGCGGCCACGAGGTACTGATCGATGATGATCTGCGCGCCGTTGACGAAGTCGCCGAACTGTGCTTCCCAGATCACCAGCGCATCGGGAGTTTCGTGGGCGTAGCCGTACTCGAAACCGAGGGCCGCATATTCGCTGAGCAAACTGTCGTAGACCCAGAAGTTGGCCGTCTTTCCCGGCAAGGTCGCGATCGGGACCCACGGCTGTTCGGTCTCGAAGTCGATCAGGGCCGCGTGGCGTTGACTGAACGTGCCACGACGGCTGTCCTCTCCTGCGAGCCGCACCGGCGTTCCCTCAGCGACGAGCGAGCCCATCGCGAGGAGCTCAGCCGTCGCCCACTCCAGTTCACCCTGCTCGTGATACATCTTCGAGCGGTTCTCAAACTGCCGAGCAAGCTTCGGGTGCGGTGTGAAGCCCTCGGGATAGCTGGTGAAGTGGTTGAAGATGGCGTCGAGCGCCTCGCGCCCGACCCCGGTCTCGACGTGCGCCCGCACGCCGATCGGCTTGGGCGGTTTGGCCACCTTCACCTGCTCGGGCGCATGGGACCGAGTCTCATCGAGCGCGGATTGCAGCTTGGTGTGGAAGTCCGCCAGCGCCCCCTCCGCTTCCTCGACGGACAGCTCACCACGCTTCACCAACGCCTCGACGTACAGCTTGCGCACGCTGCGGTGCTCGGCGATTGCCTTGTACATCAGCGGCTGGGTGTAGCTGGGGTCATCGCCTTCGTTGTGCCCGAAGCGGCGGTAGCAGACCATGTCGATGACGACGTCTTTGTGGAACCGTTGGCGGTACTCGAACGCGAGCTCTGCCACGCGTACGCACGCTTCGGGGTCGTCGCCGTTGACATGGAAGATTGGCGCCTGCACGGTCTTGGCAACGTCGCTGCAATACAACGAGCTGCGCGAATGCTGCGGGCTGGTGGTGAATCCAATCTGATTGTTGATGATGAGGTGGATGGTGCCGCCGACCCGGTAACCGGCGATGTCGCTCATCGCCAGGCACTCGGCGACGATGCCCTGGCCCGCGAACGCTGCATCGCCATGAATCAGGATGGCCAGTGACGGGAACGAGCCTGGTGGATCGATCCTGTCCTGAATGGCGCGCACGGTGCCCAGCACGATCGGGTCGACCGTTTCCAGGTGACTGGGGTTGGCCGACAGTTCGAGGCGAATCGATTCGCCGTTCGGCCCGGCGTAGGTACCGGTGGCCCCGAGGTGGTACTTGACGTCGCCCGAGCCCTGCACCGAACTTGGGTCGACGTGGCCCTCGAACTCCTTGAAGATCTGGTCGTAGCTCTTGCCGATCACGTTGGCCAGCACGTTCAAACGACCGCGGTGCGCCATCCCCAACACCGATGAATTCATGCCTGCGCCGGCAGCCATCGTCAGCACCTGATCGAGAATCGGAATCGCGCTCTCCGCCCCCTCGAGACCGAAACGCTTGGTTCCGACGTACTTCGTGGCGAGAAACTTTTCGAATGCCTCCGCCGCGTTCAGCCGCTCGACGACACGGCGCTTGCGATCCTTGCTCAGGTCGAAGGTGGCGCCTTCCAGCTTGCTTTGAATCCAGCGTTGCTCGGCGAAGTCCTGGATGTGCATGTACTCGACGCCGATGGTGCGGCAATACGCGTCGCGCAACACGTGCAGCAGGTCGCCAAGCTTCAGCTTCTCCGTGCCGCCAACGCCGCCGGTCAGGAACTCACGGTCGAGGTCCCAGATGGTGAGGCCATACGTTGCCGGATCGAGCTCGGGCGGCATGTGCGGCTGCTTCCAGCGCAGCGGGTCGAGATCGGCAATCAGGTGCCCGCGCACACGGTGCACTCGGATCAGCGTTGCGACCTGCATCTGCTTGTGCAGCATGGCCTCCTCGCGATTCACGGGGTTCTGGTCGACATGCCACTGCACTGCCTCGTACGGCACGCTGAGGCTTCGGAACACATCCTCGTAGAAGCCGTGCTCGCCGAGCAAGAGCTCATGGACGCGCTTCAGGAACGTGCCGCTCTCGGCACCCTGCACAATTCGATGGTCGTACGTGCTGGTGATGGTGACGACCTTGCTGACGCCCAATGAACTCAGCGTGCTCTGGTCGGCCCCTTGGAACTCAGCCGGGTAGTCGATAGTGCCGACACCGACGATGACGCCCTGGCCAGGCATGAGGCGCGGCACGCTCTGCACAGTGCCGATCGTTCCCGGGTTGGTCAGCGAGATGGTCGCCCCTTGGAAGTCGCTGACCGCCAGCTTGTTGGCCTTTACTTTGCGAATCAGGTCTTCGTACGCAGCGAGGAAGCCGGCGAAATCCTGTGCATCCGCGTCGCGTAGCACCGGCACCACCAACGTTCGGCTGCCGTCGGCCTTGCTGACGTCGACAGCCAGTCCCATGCTGATGTGGGGGTGACGAACAAGTCTCGGTTTGCCGTCTGCCCCGACGGCGAACGAGTTGTTCATGTTGGGCACCGCGTCGGCGATGGCACGCACGATGGCGTATCCGATGAGGTGGGTAAAGCTGACTTTGCCTTGCCCCGTGCGGCTGCGATAGCCGTTGATCACGGACCGATTGACTTCCAACAGCTTGGCCGGGATGTTGCGGAAGCTGGTGGCGGTGGGCACCGAGAGGCTGCGTTCCATGTTGGTCGCAATCGCCACACCGGCACCACGGATTGGCTCGCCCAGCTCGGCGACAGGCGCAGCGCTCTCTGCCGGCGCAGCGACAGCGGGCACCGTGGCAGCAAGCGCGGACGCCGCCGGGTCGATGGCAGTGGCCCGCACGTCGCTGACGACTGTTGCCGCGACATCGGGAACTGATACGACAACCGGTACGGCCGCCGGCGACACAGTCGCGGTCACCGGTGCAATGGTCTTGTAATCCTCGAAGAATTCACGCCACGTGTCGCTCACCGACTCGGGATCGGCTCGAAACTGCTCGTACATTTCCTCGACGAGCCAGGAGTTCGCGCCAAAGCTTCCGGCCGCAGGTTCGGTGGTAGTCATCGCACCCGATGGTACTTGCGAACGCCACCGTCAGCATGATGCGAACGGTCGACCGTCCATGACTTGTATATCCGAAGCGAATACTTCTAGAATTCAGCCATGAGCACACGGTTTTTTACTCCCATTGCTGCTGTCGCAGTTCTCGCGCTTGGCGCCTGTGGCGGCGAGCGCGCAAGTAGCGGGACGGCGCCTGCGGCCGCCGACCTGGTGGTGCGCGCTGTTGACGGCATCGCATGGGACGCAAAGGCGTACACCGCGACATCCACCGACGGCAGCATCACCCTGTACGCGGGCAACGACAGCACACTGCCGCACAGCCTGCAGGTGCTCGACAAAGACGGCAAGAAGGTTGGAGCACTGGTCGACCTGTCGTCGCCTGGTTCCAGCAAAACGGTAGAGGTCGCCCTCACGCCTGGGTCATATCGCATTATCTGCGAGGTTGCGGGCCACACCAACATGAACTCGACGTTGACCGTCAGCTGACGGTTCAGCTCGCCGTCAGCTGACGGGTCAGGTCACGTCATCGCCAAGGGCCTGGCGCACACGCTCAGTCCAATCGATGAGCTCCGTGCTGCCACCGGCGGCGTGAATCTCTGCTCGCTGCTTCGCCAGCTCCACCGCCGCTGACTCGACCTGTGGGGTCAGAATTCGCTCTGCAATGCGGGCGCGAATGGTTCCCGCCAGGGCAGGACTTGCACCGCCGGTGCTCACCGCGACGGTGACATGACCCCGGCGGGCGACAGCCGGGAGAATGAACGAGCAATTCTGCGGGTCGTCGGCGCTGTTCACCCAGACCTGGGCGGCGCGAGCGTCGGACGCCACCTGTGCGTTCACCCCGGCATCGTTGGTGGCCGTCATCACCAGTTGATAGTTGGCCGCCTCCCCGCTCTCGTACGGTCTGCGCTCCACGTGCTGCGCCAGCGCCGCCAACTCGGGCACCACCTCCGGGGCGACCACGGTGACCAGTGCACCAGCTTCGGCAAGCCCGCTCGCCTTTCGAAAGGCGATCACTCCACCGCCGACAACGAGGACCTCAACCCCTTGCACATCAAGGAACGCCGGGTATGCAAACGCCATCGGACAAGCCTATCGCGAATGAAATCCATAATTCTGATCTGAATAGTCGGGAATGGTGATAGAAAGGCGGCGCATGTCGCTCACCATCCCCACCTCTCTCGACACGTCGCACCCGGCCGAAGTGGTTCGTTGGGCCGCTGATGAGTTCGGTGTCGACAACCTGGTCGTCACCGCCAGCTTCGAAGACGCTGTGCTGGTTCATGTGGCCGCAACCGCAGTTCCAGGTATCGAGATCACGCTGCTGGACACGCAGTACCTCTTTGCCGAAACTCAATGGCTCGTCGATGAACTGACCAAGCGCCTCGACCTCAACTTGCGAGTCGTGCGTCCGTTGCCCGAGATCGTGCCCGACAACCTTTGGCAGACCGACATCGAGGGCTGCTGCAACGTACGAAAAGTCGAGCCACTGAACCGCGCCATCGCCGGCAAGCACGCGTGGCTCACCGGGATTCGTCGCGCCGACGGCCCCACCCGCGCCGACGCGCCGATCGCTGCGTACGACATTGGCCGCGGCCTCGTGAAGATCAACCCGCTCGCTGCACTCAGCGACGACGACATGGCCCTCTACGTGCAGCTGCACGATCTGCCGGTGCATCCGCTGCTCGACAAGGGCTATTTCAGTATCGGCTGCTGGCCGTGCACTCGGCCGGTAGCACCAGGTGAGGACAAGCGCGCGGGCCGCTGGAGCGGCAACGCCAAGACAGAATGTGGGTTGCACGTATGAGCACGGAACTGATCTCCGCAGCGCACCTCGACGCGCTGACCGACGAAGCAATCACCATCATCCGCGAGGTTGCCACCGAGTGCGAGAACCCGGTATTGCTCTTCAGCGGCGGCAAGGACAGCGCCGTGCTGTTGCACCTCGCTGTGCTGGCCTTTGCTCCCGCTCGGCTGCCCTTCCCCGTCATGCACGTCGACACCGGCCACAACTTCGCCGAGGTCATCGCCTATCGCGATGCGTTGGTGAAGGACTGGGGTGTTCGCCTCGTTGTCGCCAGCGTGCAGCAGTCGATCGACAGCGGGCGAGCGGTGGAAGACCTTGGCCCACGAGCCAGCCGCAACCGGTTGCAGTCCGTGACCCTGCTCGACGCGATTGCCGAGCACGGCTTCGACGCTGCCTTTGGTGGCGGTCGTCGTGACGAAGACAAGGCGAGAGCGAAAGAACGCATCCTCAGCTTCCGCGATCGCCAGGGCCGCTGGGATCCGCGTGCTCAACGCCCCGAGCCATGGGCGCTGCTCAACCCGCGCATACGCAAGGGCGAGCATCTCCGTGCGTTCCCCCTGTCCAACTGGACCGAGCTGGATATCTGGCAGTACATCGCCCGCCACGACGTGCCGCTTCCCGACATCTACTTCAGCCACACACGCTCCGTTGTGCAGCGCGACGGCATGCTGCTGGCGGTTGGTGGCCCCGTGGTTCTCGAACCCGGCGAACAGCCCTTCGACGCAGTGGTGCGCTACCGCACCGTGGGCGACGCCAGCTGCACCGGAGCCGTTGCATCCACGGCTGCCACGATTGATGATGTCTTGGCGGAAGTTGCCGCCGCCCGCATTACCGAGCGCGGGGCGACCCGCGCCGACGACACGTTCAGCGAGTCCGCCATGGAAGACCGCAAGCGAGAGGGCTATTTCTGATGATGACCTCACTGGCCACGCGGCCGACGCTGCGAATCGCGACAGCCGGCTCGGTCGATGACGGCAAGAGCACTCTCATCGGGCGCCTGCTGCACGACACCAAGACCGTGTTCGAAGACCAGCTGCAAGCGGTGGTCAAGGCCAGCCGACGTTACGGAGACGGCGAAACCAACCTTGCGCTGCTGACCGACGGGCTGCGCGCCGAACGCGAGCAGGGCATCACCATCGACGTGGCTCATCGCTACTTCGCAACGCCGGCCCGCAGCTTCATCGTCGCCGACACGCCTGGCCATGCGCAGTACACACGCAACATGGTCACCGGCGCCTCCACGTCCGATGTGGCCATTGTCCTCGTCGATGCTCGCCACGGCGTGGTCGACCAAACCCGACGCCACGCCCTCATCGCGGCGCTCCTCGGCGTCGAGGCGATCATCGTTGCCGTCAACAAGATGGATCTCGTGAACTGGTCGGAGGCGGAGTTCATCCGCATTTCCGAGGAAGCGCGCACCTTCGTGAACGCACTCCCCCACGACGTGCCCGTCACCGCAATCCCGATGTCGGCGCTGCTCGGTGACAACGTCGTCGACGGCTCACAACACATGCCATGGTACGACGGCCCACCGTTGCTCGAGTTTCTGGAAAGCTTCGACGCCGCCTTGTCCGAGTTGCCCGGCGCACGCGTGCACGTCCAGCGGGTGATTCGTCCGCAGGGCGGTCCGCAGGCCGACTTCCGCGGCTACGCGGGCGTCGTCGCTGCCGGCACGCTTGTCCCGGGCGCTGCCATCACCGTGCTCCCCAGTGGCCGCACCAGTACGGTCGCCGCAGTGCATCGCTGGGGCGCTCCAGTTCCGGCGGCCGAGCCCGGCCACGCAGTTGTGGTTGAGCTGACTGACGACGTCGACGTTGCCCGTGGCGATGTGCTCGTTGTCAGCGATGCGACAGTGCCGCCGATTGTCACCGAAGACATCGTCGTCGACATCTGCTGGATGATCGACCAACCGCTGATCGTTGGAAGTCGGCACTGGTTCAAGCACGGCTCGCGCACCGGCCATGCAACAGTGACAGCCATCGAACATCGATACGACCCGGTCTCACCCAAGCACGAGCCTGCCGACCAACTCGTGCTCAACGACATCGGCCGCGTGCACTTGCGTTTGGGTGAGCCGATCGTGGCCGACATCTACGCGCATCATGCCGAAGGTGGGCGCCTGATTCTCATCGACGCCGCCACCAACACCACGGCCGGCGCAGCGATGATCGCGGCCGTGAACCCGACCACTTCGGCCTGACGGTGCAGGGCGCTCCGCTGATTGGAGCAGTCGCCCTGGTTGGTGCTGGTCCGGGCGACCCCGAACTTCTGACGCTGCGCGCCGCACGCCTGCTGGCTGAGGCAGAGGTGGTTGTCTACGACGCGCTGGTGAGCGACGGAGTGATGGCACTGATTTCACCGAACGCCGAACTGGTGGACGTGGGCAAACGCCCGGGCCAGGGCGTGGCGCAAGACCAGATCAACGCGGTGCTGGTCCGCTACGCCGCAGAGGGCAAGCGAGTCGTACGCCTGAAGGGTGGGGATCCGTTCGTATTCGGTCGCGGCGGCGAGGAGGCCGTAGCGCTTGCGGCGGTCGGTGTGCGGTGCGAGATCGTGCCCGGCATCACGTCGGCAATCGCCGCTCCCGCAGCGGCAGGCGTTCCTGTCACCTTCCGCGGAATGGCTGCGTCGTTCACCGTGGTCACCGGTCACCGCCAGCATGGTGAGCCTCCGGTGAATTGGGCAGCGCTCGCGCAAGTCGGCGGCACGCTGGTAGTGCTCATGGGCGTCGCTCAGCGAGGCGAGATTGCCGATCAACTGATGGCGGCTGGTCTCGCCGCCGACACACCTGTCGCCGCGATTCACCGAGCGACCACCGGCGCGCAAACCGCACAGCGGTGCATGCTCAGCGAACTGGGCACGACCGATGTGCAGTCTCCGGCAACACTGGTGATTGGTGCGGTCGCGGCGCTCGACGTGACGGCAATGGAATCGACGATTACGACGGCTTCGGCTCTTACGCAGCCTTGAGGAAGACCTCGCTGAGGATCAAGAACACGATCCACAGGCCGATCGCGGCGATCAGCGGGTTGCGCACACCGGGCCCGTCGTACATCTGATTGAGACCCTTGTTGGCCTCTGTCTTCCACGGCAGCATGCCCAAGGCGTTGAGTTCCATGACCACGATGATGATCAGCGTGATGATCCAGAAACCCATCATGCCCCCGGAGCTGACGGCATCGAGCTGGCGCAGTGAATGGCCCTTGTAGACCATGAAGAACAGCATGCTGATAGAGAAGATCGCATTCTGGCGGCTTGCCATCAGAGCCTTGCGGCCAGCGGCGGCGGCCGTTGGGTCTGGTGTGCCCCCGGCCAGCACGTTGGCGGCGTTGGCCAGCACAACCTTCTGGCAGCGCCAGATGACGCCCCACACATTGAGCATCATGATGGTGCCGAGCAACATGCCCGTGCTGATGGCGATGCCGCCCGCAGACTTGCCGAACGAGGCTCCATTGGGGGCTGCTTGGAAGTAGTTCTTGGTGACGATCGTGATGAGGATGCCGGTGACGAAGGTGCTGATTGCCGCCCACCGGAACCACCACAGTGCCTTGCGGGCCACCTTGTCGATCGCGATGAGGCGCGCCTTGCCGCCGATTTCCTTGTGCGGCTCGGCCTCGAACTGACCGAACGCAGGAACCTGCACGAAGTTGAAGTAGTAGAGGAGACCGATCCAGGTGATGCCGGCCAGGATGTGCAACCAGCGGAACCCGAAGCTGCCAAGGCTGTCTGCACTGAAGAAACCGTTGTAATCCGCGAGCACTTTTCCGTACCTCTCTCTTGTGAAACTGAACTTGTTCGTAACGTAGCACCGCCACCACGGCCGACTGCGAAATGGTCGTGCGTCGCAACGGTCGGGGACGGCAACGGCGCTGGCGGCATTAGCCTGCCATCTCGTCATGGCTCACGAATTCATTTACACCTGCTACAAACTCGCTCGCTTCTATCCGCCGGACCGCACGGTCCTGGAGAACATCTCGCTGTCGTTCTACCCGGGCGCGAAGATCGGCGTGTTGGGCAGCAACGGTGCCGGCAAGTCCAGCCTGCTCAAGATCATGGCCGGCCTCGACGACGGCTACACGGGCGAGGCTCGTCTCACGCCCGGCTTTAGCGTCGGCTATCTGGCCCAAGAGCCGCAGCTCGACCCCACCAAGGACGTCAAGGGCAACGTCATGGATGGCGTCGCCGAGGTGCAAGGCCTGATCGATCGCTACAACGAGGTCATGGGCATGTGGGCCGACCCAGATGCCGACTACGAGAAGGTGGGCGCGCTGCAGGCCGACTTGGAAGACAAGATCGCAGCCGCCGACGCATGGAGCCTGGAGCGCAACGTCGGCATCGCCATGGACGCCCTTCGCTGCCCGCCCGACGATGCTGATGTCACCAAGCTCTCTGGTGGCGAGCGTCGCCGCGTGGCGCTGTGCCGACTCCTGCTCAGCCACCCCGATCTGCTTTTGCTCGACGAGCCCACCAACCACCTCGATGCGGAAAGCGTTGATTGGTTGGAGCGTTTCCTGCAGGAGTACACCGGCACCGTCGTTGCCATCACACACGACCGCTACTTCCTCGACAACGTCGCCAAATGGATTCTCGAGCTGGACCGCGGTCGCGGCATGCCCTTCGAGGGCAACTACTCCAGCTGGCTGGAGCAGAAGCAGGAACGCATTCTGCGAGAAGAGAAGGGCAACGAAGCCCGCCAACGCACACTCGCCCGCGAGCTGGAATGGGTGAAGATGTCGCCCAAGGCCCGCCAGGCAAAGGGCAAGGCCCGCCTCACCGCGTACGACAAGCTTCAGAACGAGGCCGAGGCAGCCGAGCGCGGTCCCGACAAGTTGGAGATCACCATCC
>JANLPB010000270.1:0-7030 GCA_031366885.1 Ilumatobacteraceae bacterium | reverse complement strand
GTGGCGATGTCGCTGCGCACCACGTCGGGCTCGGTGAGAATGTCGGGGCCGTTGGATCCGTCGCCGGGGTAGGGGCCGGCCGTCTCCTCAGGGACCTGGGTGGTGCACGTAGCCGTTCCTGCAGCGGTGGTGTCGGTCGCCCCCACCGTCGTCGCCGCAGCGGTCGTGTCCACTCCTGCGGCAGTGCTGGCGGTCGTGTTGGCGGTACTTGAGTCCGAGCCACACGCAGCGAGGAAGGCAACGGCGCCCGCTCCAGCCATCATCTGTAGCGCCCGGCGGCGCTCCATCAGCTTGCCCAGGTCGAAGGCCAGGCCGCGGTCGAAGTCTTCCAGTTCGTGTTCCATCAGAGGGTTCCTTTGCTGCATCTCGGTGATGGTGTGACGGTAAGCATCCGACATTTGAGGCGTGACGAAGCAAGGTAAGAGTTCGGTAGAAGCCCCCGACACCTCGAACGGGCCCTCGAACGACACCTCGAACCGGTGCTTCCCGAAACTGTACGTACCGTTCTGGGAAGACCCAGTTCAGCCGCCGAGAAGTTCGAACGTCACCCCGCAGCGACCGTACGTCGGCACTGCTCGCTGATCGAGTGAAACGAGCGTCGCTCCGCCCGCAAGCGCGGTGAGGGCAATCAGGCCGTCGTGCGCGGCGCCACCGATGACTCCGAGCTTCGCAAGGGTGCCTGGCACGGAGCGGGCGGCGGCAGGCGCGAGCGCGAGGGGATCGTCCGGGAAGTTGCGTTCAAAGAACTCGACGACCATCGCAGAGTCAGCGCGATGAGGCTCGGGGAGGCGCGTCAGCACCGAGAATGTCTCCAGCATCGAGTGGGCGATCATCGTGGGACGCTTCGCTACTTCGTCCACCGCAACGTGGTGGTCCTGATGCCACGAGGCGAAGGCGGCGACAAGCACACTCGTGTCGACGGCGCGAATCACCTGCGAGTTGCCTCAAGCAGTTCACGTACGGCTGCGGCGTCAAGCTGGGGCAGCGGCTCGTCGGGCACGCATACGGCGACACCCTGACGTTCAACGAGTCGTTTCGCGACCGGCCGAGGGCTGATCACGATGCGTCCTTCCTCAGCGACGATGTCGACCGGGCCGCCGTGTGTGAGGCCAAGCGCCTCGCGCAGGGCCAGAGGAAGCACGACTCGTCCTGCCCTGTCGATGGTAGTCATCATGGCATCAAGCTACCATTTGTCGATGGCACCTGTCATCCATTGAGATCAGCCGCCGAGTGCCGCCAACGCTTTGCTGACCTTGGTGAGACTGACGGCCCTCGCGGTACCGAGCTGCTGGGCAAAGATGCTGACGCGCAGCTCCTCGAGCAACCAGCCAACATCGATGAACTCGGGGGTGATGTCGTCGCGGTCGGTGCGACGCAAAAGGGCCACGTAACGGGCCTCGACGGCGGCCACATCGCGCAACTTGGCAGCGTCGCGATACGGGTCTTCGGGAAGCTTCGACAGCCGATGGTCGATGGCGCGAACGTAGCGAACGACATCGGCCAGGCGACCGACGCCGGTGGCGGCGACGAAGCCGGGGCGCACCAGCCGGTCGAGTTGCTCGCGCGCATCTGCCGCCGAGGTGGCGACGGGTGCGGCGACCAGCGTGTCGAGCCGGGTGCGAACTTCGCCCGCGGTGGCGATGATTTCAGCGGCGGTATGTAATGCGAGAGCGGCAGCGCTCGGCAGCTCGTTGCGGGCTGTGCGTACCAGCGCATCAAACTCTGCTGCGGCGAATACGGCGCCGCCGCTGTGCTCGATGACGTGGTCGGCGGCGGCCATCACGCAGTCGGCGCTCAGCGCCTCGAGTGAGATCTGTCCTCGTGCGATCGCCAACTTGGCCGAGTTGGTGAGGTACTGCTCCACGGCACGCTTTCCGACAGGCACGGCCAGCAACAGCAGCCGTCGCACGCCGGCGCGCATGACCTTTGCCTGCAGCGCGGGCTTGGTGAAGACTCGAATGCTCACGCTGTCGCCGTCGTCGAGCAGCGCTGGATAGCCCCGCACCGAGATGCCTGCCCGTGATGTCGAGACCTCCGAAGGCAGGTCGCCGAAGTCCCACGCGGTGATGCCCCTGCGTTCCTCGATCGGGGACTCGCGAGCAACAGCCGCTCGCAACCGTGGTGCGACCAGTTTGCGCAGTGCGACGATGTCCTTGCCGATGGCGACGGGCGTGCCGTGCTCGTCGTCGATGGAGAAGCCCAGACGGAGGTGGGGTGACACCGCTGACGCGTCGAACGCACTCGGGGGCACGACGATGCCGGCCACGTCGTTGAGCACGGTCGACAGGGCAGCGGCCAGCGCCGTCCCGTCCTCCCACGTTGCTGGCGTGCCGAGTGAGGCGACCACCTTGTCGGTGACTTCGTTCATCGGCACCAACTCGCGTCGGTACTCCTTCGGCAATGAGCGCAGTAACGCACCGACGAGGTCGGCGCGCATGCCCGGTACGTTCCAATCAAATCCGGTTGGTTCCACCTGGTTCAGTGCAGCGAGCGGTACATGCACGGTTGCGCCATCGTCGTTGTCGCCGGGCTCGAAGCGATAGGTGACCGCCAGTGTCATCGGGTCGCGGCCCTCGATTGAATGGGTCCACACGGTGGGGAAGTCGTGCACGCTGGCGGCGTTGTCCTCGCCGACGAAGTCCTCCAGCCTCATGGTCAACAGCTCGGGATGCGTGGCGCGGGTGACCTTCCACCACTTGTCGAAGTGGCGGGTGCTGACCACATCGGGCCCAAGTCGGCGTTCGTAGAAAGTGAACACCGCTTCCTCGTCGACAAGGTCGATTCGCCGCACGCGCTCGCCCCAACCCTTGAGGTCACCGAGGAAGCGTTGGTTGCGCTCCCAGAACTTGCGATTGCCGGCACCTTGCTCCCAATCACCCTCGACCATCGCGCAGCGAATGAAGATCTCGCGGGCAGCGGAGCGGCTGATGCGGTCGTAGCCAATGGTGCGGTTGCTGACGATCGGTAGACCGAACAACGACACCCGCTCCGTGCACACGGCAGCACCACGGCGCGCATCCCACGATGGCTCGCCGTAGCTGTGACGGGCGAGGTGCTCGCCAAGTTCCTCTGCCCACTCCGGCTGCACCGAGGCGACGACACGACCCCACAGCCGGTTGGTCTCGACGAGCTCACCGGCGATGATCCATTTCGGCAGCGCCTTGGACAATGCCGACCCATTCCCGATGGCGAACTTCGAGCCGTGAGCGCCTTTGTACTCGCGGGTCGTGCCGTCACGCATTCCCAAGTGACTGAGCAAGCCCGAGAGCAACGCCTGATGCACCCGATCGGGGTGACCGGAGGTGCTGCCCTGGCGAATGCCGATCTGCCCTGCCACCTGCCGTAACTGACTGAACAGGTCTTGCCACTCGCGCACCCGAAGGTAGTTGAGGTACTCGGTGCGGCACAGTTTGCGGAACTGGCTGCTGCTGAGCGCCTGTTGCTGTTCGCGCAGATAGTCCCAGAGCTTGACGAGTGACAGGAAGTCGCTGCCCGCGACTTGGAAACGGCGATGCAGTTCGTCGGCTGCAGCTCGGTGCTCGCTCGGTCGCTCGCGTGGATCCTGAATGCTCAGCACGGCGGTGATGATCATGATTTCGCGCACGCAGCCGTGCCGTTCGGCCTCTAAAACCATTCGGCCGAGTCGTGGATCGATCGGAAGTCGTGCCAGCCGCTTGCCCAGCGGCGTCAGCCGCCGATCATCGGCCCGTTTGTCATTGGCGTGCTTGCCATCGGGGAGTGGCTGGATCGCTCCGAGTTCCTCCAACAGCCCATAGCCGTCGCGCACCGAGCGAGAGTCGGGTGGGTCGAGGAAGGGGAAGGCGCTGATGTCGCCGAGGCCCAACGCGGTCATCTGCAGGATGACCGACGCAAGGTTGGTTCGCAGGATCTCGGGCTCGGTGAACTCGGGTCGGTCAGCGAAGCCGGCTTCGTCATAGAGGCGAATGCAGACACCGGGTGCCACGCGACCACAGCGGCCTGCACGCTGGTTGGCAGATGCCTGCGAGACCTCCTCGATGGGCAACCGCTGGACTTTGAGTCGGTGGCTGTAGCGCGACATTCGTGCGGCGCCCGCGTCGACGACGTAACGCACTCCTGGAACGGTGAGCGAGGTCTCGGCCACGTTGGTCGAGAGAATCACGCGTCGACCGCGATGGGGTTGCCAGATGCGATGCTGCTCGACCGCGGACAGACGGGCATACAGCGGCAGCACGTCCGCCGGGCCACCGCGAGATGTGCGAGAAGACTCGGTGAAATGACGACGCAGGGCGTCGGCGGTGTCGTGGATCTCGCGCTCGCCGGAAAGGAAGACCAGCACGTCGCCGTCGCCCTCTTCCGCCAGTTCGTCGACCGCATCGACAATGGCTTGCACCTGGTCGCGATCATCGTCGGGCTCGTCGTCGCGGGCACCAAACGGTCGATAGCGAATCTCTACTGGGAAGGTGCGCCCGCTGACCTCGATGATCGGCGCAGGGCTGCCGTCGAGCTGCGCGAAGTGTTCGCTGAAGCGTTGGGTGTCGATGGTTGCGGAGGTGACGATCAGCTTCAGGTCGGGTCGCTTCGGCAGCAGCTGTGCGAGGTACCCGAGAAGGAAGTCGATGTTGAGGCTGCGTTCGTGTGCTTCGTCGATGATCAGCGTGTCGTAGCGGCGCAGCATGCGGTCGCGCTGAATCTCGGCCAGCAGGATGCCGTCGGTCATCACCTTCACGAGGGTCTCTTCGCCCACAGTGTCGGTGAACCGAACCGTGTAGCCAACGGTGGTGCCCAGGTCTGTGCCCAACTCCTCGGCCACTCGCTCGGCGATCGTTCGGGCGGCCATTCGCCGCGGCTGCGTATGGCCGATCAGGCCATTGACGCCGCGGCCAAGGTCGAGGCACAACTTGGGTAGCTGGGTGCTTTTACCGGAGCCTGTTTCGCCAGCGACGATGATCACCTGGTGGTCCCTGATGGCCGTCATCAGGTCGTCGCGGCGTGCAGCCAACGGCAGGGTGTCCGGGCATGCGAGCGCGCTGCGGGCGCGCAGCAACTCGACGGTGGCTGCGCGGCGCTCGGCGGCTGGTTGCGCCGTCATGGGAGCGGTGGAGGGAGTGTTCGATCTGGTCATGACGGATACGAGCGTTCAGCATGGCACCGGTTGCCCAGGTTGCGCACCGTGATTGGCCGGTCCCGTGTGCGTGCGACGATGTTCAGGTGACGTCGGACCTTGAACGCGAGTACTCGCCCAGCTCGCGAGTGGGCGGCGATTCATCGCCGTTCCTTGCCGCGTATCGAGCCGACAGTGTCGCGGCGCAGACCGCCCTCGCTGACAAGCTGACGGTGTTGGCCGATGGCACGATCCTCGTCGTCGAGGACCCGTCGGCGCCGCTGCTGGTGTTCATCCACGGCGGCTACTGGCAGGCGTTGAGCGCAGCTGAGTCACTGGCCCTCGCTCCACGGGCACTCGCTCGCGGCTGGTCGTATGCCGCGGTCGACTACACCATCGCTCCCGAGGGTTCGGTGGCGCAGATGGTTGACGAGTGTGCGGCCGCGCTGTCGGCAGTGTCAGGCGCGGTTTCGCCGTCGAGCGTCGTGCTTGCCGGTCACTCCGCTGGGGCGCACCTTGCGGCGATGGTGTCGCTGGTCTCGACATCCGTGCTTCCGATTGACCGCACGGTGTTGCTCAGCGGTGTCTTCGACCTGCGACCACTGCTGCACACCACCGTCAACGATCCGCTGGGTCTCGACGAGTCCGCGGCAATTGCGCTGAGTCCACAGTTGCTGCCGGTCATCGCCAGCCATGATGTGGTCGTGGCGTGGGGCGACAACGAGACCGAGGCCTTCAAATCGCAAAGTCGTTCGTACGCGGCGCACCTGGTTGGCTGTGGGTTGCACGTGGCATCGTTCGAGTGCGCTGGCCGCCACCACTTCGACATCATGGACGACCTCATCGTTCCGGACACCGAGCTGGGACGACATGCGATGGGCGGTGCCAAGTGAGCACAGGGACGTACACCGCCGACGTCGTGGTGGTCGGGGCCGGGTCTGCAGGTTGCGCTGTCGCGGGCCGTCTCGCCGAGCGTGGTCGCGACGTGCTGCTCCTAGAGGCCGGGCCCGATTACGGCCCCTCGGATTCCGGCCGTTGGCCGACCGAGCTGCTCAGCGCTCGCATGCTGGCAACGAGTCACGACTGGGGCTACGTGTCGGGGCGGTGGGCTTTTGAACGTGCTCGCGTGATGGGTGGGTGCAGCAGCCACAACGGTGCCATCGCTGCTGTCGGGCACCGAGCCGACTACGACGGCTGGGGCCAGGCGGGCTGGACTGGCGCCGATGTCGAGCCGCTCTTCGCTGCCGTCGTCGAGCGGATGCGCGTGCGCGCCTACGAGCGCCACGAGGCTGGGCCGTTTCACGCTCGTTGCATCGACGCAGCCGAAGACATCGGCTGGGCGATTGCAAGCGACCTGTGCGACCTCGACGCTGGCCCAGCGTTCGGAATGGAGACTGTCAATGTGGTGGGCGACACACGCTGGAATGCCGCGTTCGCCTATCTCGACCACGTGCGCGGTGGCACGCTGCGGGTGCTCGACGACGTGATGGTCGATCGTCTGATCTCGTGGGGCCGTTCGGTTCGCCTGGCAGCGATTCGCCGTGGGGAACCCCTCACCATCGAGGGCAATACGATCGTTCTCGCGGGTGGTGCCTACGGGACGCCGCTCTTGCTCGAGCGGTCGGGAATCGGCTCGGCGAGGGCGCTTCTCGCGGCCGGGGTTGGAATGCGGGTAGACCTTCCGGGGGTCGGCGCCAACCTGCATGACCACCCCATCGCACACGCCGATCGCCGGGTCGGGCCGCGGTTGCAGCAGTGGCTCGACGAGGCTGCGGCTACGGGTTTCCTGCCTGAGGAGCAGACGTTGGGCAAGTTCGTCTCGTCGGTCTCGCCCGACGGTCTCTACGACACCCACGTCTTCCCCGTGTGTGCCAGTGACCAGACCAGCTTCCTTCACGGCCGAGTTCACGTGGAGGTGGCGTGCATGACGCCGCGCAGCCGTGGTGA
>JANLPB010000191.1:0-6153 GCA_031366885.1 Ilumatobacteraceae bacterium | reverse complement strand
GCGAACTTGCACCGGGCGCCATCCTGGCCGGGCTCGGGTTTGCAGTACTGCAGGTGGTGGGCACGGCGTTCGTGGGACGTGCGATCAGCCGGGCATCGCCGGTGTACGGCACATTCGCGACCGTGATCGGTCTCATCGCGTGGCTGTCATTGCACGCGATGGTGGCGCTGCTGGGCGCCGAGCTGAACCGAGCGCTGCCGATGCGTCGGCTCGAGGAGATTCAGCCCTCGACGACCTGAGCAATGCGCTCGAGCGTCTTGGTCATCGAGTCCACTGTCTTGGACCGCAGGCTGCGAACGGCCCACGGCTGCTTCTCCTGGCTGATGTCCCAGCTCTCACGAACCAGCGTGCCACCGTCCTGCGGTACCAACTGATACCGCCAAATGCGACCGCCAATGAACCACGACATGACGGTCTGAGTGGGGCGCGGCTGCCAAGCGATGCGAGCGTTCTCTTCGAACTCGACCACGGTGTTTTCCATCGTGTAGCCGATTCCCATCTTCATCGACATGCCGAACTTGGCGCCGAGCGTCAGTCGCTGTGCGCCCTCCGTCGAGCCTTCAGGCACACCCTTGACGGTGCCGGAGCCATCGATTTCCTGGTGACGCGATGGGTCGGCCAACAGGTCGAAGATTGCCGACGCCGGGGCGTGGATCAGTCGTTCGACGGTGGCGACATTGTGGGAGGAGTCAGCTGTTTCTGGCATGCCGTCGCCAACCGTTTGCGCGGGGCTGCAATTCCCAATATGTCAAGATGCAGGCCGGACGGGCCGATAACTCATCGATGCCCAGTGTGACCCGCCGCTTCCCTGCGCTCTGCCTCGCTACTGCGTTGGCAGCCAGCACTTTCGCCTCGGTCTCTCCAATCGAGACCGTTGCCGCAGCTGACGCGCCCTGGCTGACGCCGACAGCGCCGCCGAAATGCACCACGCTGCAGATCAACGCCGGCGACGTCGCAGGCTGCACGATCACGCTCGGCTCAGGGCTGCCCGAGTCCCGCGGGTGGCCGGCGCCCCCGTACCCGGATGCCACCGAAGGAACCGTCCTGACCTGGGCCGACCTGACAGTCGGGTCCTCCGGCCCGACAGTCGTCAAGGTGCAGCAGGCACTCATCGCCAGCGGCGCCACGATTGCGGCCGACGGCCAGTTCGGCCCGCTCACGGCGGCTGCAGTGACCACCTATCAGACGGGCCACGGGCTGGCGGCGACGGGCATCGTCAACGCCGCGACTGCCACGGCCCTTGGCGTCCAGAACACAGCCACGGGCGCCTTCCCGCCGTTTGGTTGGACGTGGCTCGGATGGGGTTACAACGGCTCCACCGCGCTGTACGACTGGGAGCGCCAGATCGTCGGCAACGCAGCCCCGATCGGGGCGATCAAGGTCAACCAGTTGAAAAGTTTTGCCGGCGCACTCCCCCTCTTCGAGGGCTTCGTCGCCGAGATTCAGGCCAAGGGGTACTCCATCACGGATGCGGGTATGTACACCTTCCGCTGCACGGCCAGCACCCGCAAGGACTGCGCTGGACTGAGCCGAACCAGCCTCTCGAATCACGCGTACGGGCTGGCGCTCGACATCAACACCGCCAAGAACCCGATGAAGACGTATTACGGAGTGAACGGCGCCACGGCATGTCAGACCCCGATCCTCACCGACATCCCTCAGTGGGTCGTCCAAGTGGGCGAGAGCTGGGGCCTGTACTGGGGTGGCTACGGGTGGAGCACCGGGTGCTCCTCCTCGACACAGATCAAGTCGTCGGCCAGCCGCGACCCGATGCATTTCGAGTTCAACGGCACCGTGGAGCAGGCCAAGGCGATCCTGGCCCGTCGGGCGGGTACCCCCACCCCAATGCCAGTGCCGACTCCGACCCCGACACCCACCCCCACGCCCACGCCGGTACCTCCGAGTGGCAACTGTTTCGAGGTGGCCGATTCGGCGGGAACGATCACCACCAAGTGCTTCCCCGAGGGCCAGGTGCCCCCGGCCGGGACACGCGTGGTGATCACCACCGGCGCACCCGACGACGCAACGGCTGCACTCGTCAACATCACGACCACCGGCGCCAGCGAGCTGGGTTACATCACGGCCGAGGCCTGCACGGCGATGCCGGACACGATTCGCGCGTGGTCGAATGGCAACATTCGCCCTCGCCGCGCCGTTGCGTCGGCGGCCATCGTGCCAATCGATTCGGCCGGCCGATTCTGCCTCTTCCAATCAGCGGCAATTCATACGATCGTGGATGTGCAGGGATACTTTGCGCCCCCGGAGCCAACGGGTGCAGGCAACTTCTACCGCCCGATCGAACCGGTGCGCACCACCGACACGCGCAACAGCCCGATCTGTCGGCCCGACGCAGGCTGCGCCAACCTAGGCCCAATCCCGGCCGGCACCGAGCTCCGCAACACCGCTGCGGCTCCTGAAGGTGCCGTCGCCTCGGTCGCGAACATCACGGTGGTCGACGGGGCCGGCAGCGGCTACGTCACCGCTGCCACCTGCGCCAACCTGGTCCCCGGTCACCAAACGCGCAGCACGGTCAACTTCGAGGATCACGACACCGTGGCCAACTTCACCGTCGTGCCCTCCGCGCGAACGGACGCCGGTCTGGAGTTCTGCACCTACTCCCCTAACGGCTTGCAGGAGCTCATCGACGTGCAGGGCTATTTCGCACCGTTCTCGGCCGACAGCCTCGCGTACACACCCCAGACCCCGACGCGGGTGATGGACAGTCGCCTGTGTTGGACGGATCCGGCCACCTCGGTGCAACGCTGCGGCAAACGAAACGCGGCAGGCAGCACCGTTCGCGTCCAGGCGCCCGCGGGAGCAGCAGCGGTCGTGGTCAATCTGACGTCGGCAGACGCCCAAGGCGCCGGCTACATCTCCGCCGGTTCGTGCACGTCGACCAACTTGGCGAACTCACACTCGAACCTCAACGCGGTGGTTGGGGCAGCAGTGGCCAACATGGCCATCGTGCCTGTTGCGGCGGACGGCACCTTCTGCGTCTACATGTCCAGTTCGATGCACCTGATCGTCGACGTGATGGGCACGTTCTCTCACACCGAAGGCTTGCAGTTCCTTCCCATCAATCCGATGCGGGTGCACGACTCACGCCTGCCACGGTGAGGTCGCGCGACGACCAGCCCACCATCACCCGGTAGTCACCGGGAGCCACCACCC
This sequence comes from Ilumatobacteraceae bacterium, assembly GCA_031366885.1. Taxonomy (GTDB): domain Bacteria; phylum Actinomycetota; class Acidimicrobiia; order Acidimicrobiales; family Ilumatobacteraceae; genus UBA668. The sequence goes on along the minus strand of JANLPB010000191.1, from coordinate 2,982 downwards.
ACGAACCCGTGGAAGTCTCCCAGCGGCTGAAGGCACGCTCGTCGAGCTCGATGGCGGCAACGGCCACTTCACCGGCGGCGAGTTCCAGACGCACGAATCCCTGCAGTGTGCGCACCGGCCTACCCGGTTCTGCGGTCGTTGGCTCGATATAGCACTGCACGACGGTGCTGCCCGCACGAGCGCCGGTGTTGTGGACGGGCACCGACACGGTCACACCCGTTGCGATCTCACCAACCACTGTTGCGTCACCCATCGACCACGACGTGTAGCCAAGCCCGAACCCGAAAGCGAACGCAGGCTCGATGCCCTGCGCGTCGTACCAGCGGTGGCCGATCAGCAAGCCCTCGCCGTAGACGGCCCTGCCGTCTCGCCCTGGATGATGCGGGTATGCGGGGGTATCGGACAGCTGCTTTGGAATGGTGAGAGGCAGCCGCCCGCCCGGCTCGGCGGCACCGAACAGCATGTCGCTCAGCGCCTCGCCGAACGCTTCCCCGGGGAACCACACCTGCATCACTGCGGCAACGTCATCACGCCACGGCATCGACACCGGCGAGCCCGCATTGATGACCACGACGGTGCGCGGGTTGGCGGCAGCAACGCGACGAACGAGTTCGTCCTGCGCACCAGGGAGATCCATGTCGGTGCGGTCCTCGCCCTCGGTTTCCCAGTCTGCGTTCGTACCGACGATCACGACGGCCACCTCGGCGTGCGCTGCCGCATCGACGGCGGCCTCTATGAGGTCGTCGCTGGCGGGCTGCTCGGCGCCGACGATCAGCCCGCGCAGTTGCGAGCGCTCCTCGATCACGATCTCGACGCTCACCTCCCGGCGCACGCCCGCCTCGCAAGCCAGTGGCACCCGAATCTCGTTGTTGCCCAGGCCGAAGAATGCGCCCCCAGTCTGTGGCACGGTGAGGTCGACCATGACCTCACCATCGATGCGCAGCACAGCCGAACCGACAACCGTCAAGCTGACCTGCCAGTCGCCGGTGACATCAGGTACGAACGAACCTTTGACCGACACGCCGAAGGCAGCGACGTTGACGCCGGGCGCCGGGTCGTCCATCCAGATGAAGCTCAATCGGTCGGTGATCTCGTCGCCGGTGGTGCCGTCGGTGCCGGTGTAACGAACGCGAAACTCACCGCGCATCGCTGGCAGCCGCTTGTCGATCCGACAACCAGGCTGGTGCACGACGGCGATTCCGCGGTGCTGCATCGCGGCCAACGGCATCGACGGTCGGACCGTGCGCACTCGGGCGCTGCCACCGCCCTGCACCTGGCCGCGCTCAGAGTTCGGGCCGAGCAACGCCACCTTTGCGTCGGCGGAGAGGGGAAGGAGACCGTCGTTCTTCAGCAGCACGGTGCCTGCGATTGCCGCCCGCCGGATCACGTCGCGAGTGGCGTCGGAGTCGGCGGTGCGTTCCTCGGAGTCGATCTCGCCGACACCCGACCAGTTGAACAGTTCCAGCAGACGACGCACCGCCTCGTCGACGCGGGCCTCCGTGGTCTCGCCGCTTGTCACCGCGGCCAGCAGCTTGTCGCCGCGCTCGCGAGGCGGGCCGGGCATCTCCAAGTCAAGGCTGGCCTCCAGCGATTCGGTGGCGGTGTGGGTGCCGAACCAATCGCTGATCACTGCGCCGTCAAAGCCCCACTCGTCGCGCAGCACGCCCCGCAACAACTGGCGGTGCTCACTGGCGTACACGCCATTGATGCGGTTGTACGAGCTCATCAGCGAGCGCACATCGGCGCCGCCGTGGGCGACAGGCCTGACTGCTTCCTCGAACGGAACGAGGTAGGCCTCGCGCATGGTCACTTCGTCGATCTCGCTGGAGATGGTGTGGCGCTCGAACTCGGTGTCGTTGCCGACGAAGTGCTTCACACAGCACGCCACGTTGTGGCGTTGCACGCCACGGATGTAGCCGACCGCGATGCGAGCGGTCAGCACTGGGTCTTCGCTCATGCATTCGAAGTTGCGGCCGCCGATCGGTGTCCGGTGCAAGTTGACCGTGGGCGCCAGCAACACGTGCGCACCCTTCGACCGCGCCTCCTCCCCCAATGCCGCGCCAACCTCCTCCACCAGTGCAGGGTCGAAGCTGGCACCGAGCGCGGTGCCACACGGAAACGACGCCGAGGCCGGGCCCGTCCACGAGGTGCCGCGCACACCGGCCGGTCCGTCACTGACTCGCATCGCCGGCACCCCAGGCAACGCTTGCGTATGCCAATTGTCGTGCCCGGCGAGCAAGCTGACCTTCTGCTCCAGTGTGAGTGAGGCCATCACCGATTCGATGTCGATCGTCATTCGCTCACAATGCCAGACTCACGCCGATGGCGACACGCTGCGATCGCTGACCCAGTTGCCGTGAAAGCCGTACGGAATGCGCTGGGGCAGTTGCACTCGGGCCACGGCGGGGCGGTTGAAGTCCTGCGCGTCGAGGACGACCAACTCGGCCTTGCCCTCGGGCACGTCGTGTACCAGCGTCACCAGCCAGCCGTCGTCCTCCGCGGTGCCGCCCTGACGGCCGACGAACACCGGCTCGCCACCACTGCGGCCCGGGCCGTGGTCGAACACGAACTTCTCACCCGTGTGCAAGTCGTACCTCAGCGTCGGCCAACCGGGCTCCAGGCTGGGGCTGGCGCAGTAACCAAAGCGATAGGGCTTACCCGTTAGCGCTCCACGGTGCCGGGGGAACTCGACCCAACTGCTGTCGATGACAGTCGTGTTGCAGGTGCGCGTGACGGGGTTGACCACCCACCGTTCGAGGCGGGCAAAGTTGTCGCCGAACGGGCCGCGCACGTCGTTGTCGAACATCGTGTCGTAGACACACAGGTCGATCACCACGCTGTCGTCCGCCTGGTCGTACGCGTTCATCGGATGGAACACGTAACTGATCGGCACATCGACCCACACGATGTCGGCGGCCTCTCCTTCACGGGGCAAGAAGCCGAGCCGGCTGCCATGGCCGGGGTTCCACGAGAACGGGAAGC
>JANLPB010000179.1:0-18834 GCA_031366885.1 Ilumatobacteraceae bacterium | reverse complement strand
TACGTCGCATGTGTCGCGCACGGCGGCGGCCTTCAGCAGCAGACCGTCACGCGCGGTCTTGCCGAAACCGGCCAGGAACTCGTTGCCGCGTTCCTGCGCATCGAACTCGATCTGGATGACCAGACCGGTATCGCCCAAGCGCACCCGATCTCCAACCGTTGGGCCGTGAATGGCGGCGTAATCGTCAGGAAGGATTTCCTGCGGGTGCATGTGGCTGTGCGGTACCGCGCCGTCGTCGTGGCTGTGCTCGAACTCGCCGTGCGAATGGCGGTGCCGGTGGCCGTGATCGTGGTCGGCGTCGCTCACGAGGCCGCCCCCAGGTAGCCCTGCGCGACAGCGCGTGCCAACGCAGCTTGCTTCGCGCCGGGGGCATCCAACGGCCCGTCGACCAAACCTGCGAACCCGATGGCGACACGTGCTCCGCCGACCGGCACCAACGGCGCCTCGGTCGGTTCACCAGGCTCGAACCGTTTCGCGGCGCCGGCGGGGATCGCCAGCCGCATTCCATACGCCGCGCTGCGGTCGAACGACAGCCGCGAGTTGACCTCGAAGAAGTGGAAATGCGACGTGATGCTGACCGGCACATCCGAGGTGTTGGTGACCGTGAGAGAGATGAGCCCTGGCGGTTCGACGGATTCACGGGGGGCGGCGATGACCGCTCCGGGCGCGCCTGCACCGAGGCCCGCGCCCTCGCCGAATGGATTGCGCACCACCACCAGGCGCGTGCCGTCGTTGAAGACGGCTTCCACCTTCACCTCGCCGACGATGTCGGGAACACCCGGCAGCACATCAGCCTCGGTGAGCACGCTCGCACCTGCGGCCGCGGCATCCATCAGGCGGGCACCGTCGCGGGCGGCTTCGCACACCGTGTCGGCAATCAGGGCGGTCGACTCAGGCACATTGAGCTGCAACCCGCGTGCCCGACGAGCCCGGGCCAGTTCCGCGGCAGTGAAGATCAGCAACCGGTCGCGGTCAGTCGGCGTAAGGCGCATGCCTGCAACCTATTCCGGCGCCGAGTCTGGCAGCGACAGTCGCGGCATCAGTCGACCTCGGCCCCACTATCGCTCGGTTCGACCAACCGGACGTCGCCCTCAAGCTCCATGCCGCTCAACAGCGTGCGTGCGGCCGCCCGGGCAGGCTCATAACCAGTCACCGCCAACAGAAAGGGAGCGCTTTCGATCGCCCACAGGCGACCGGGCCGCGTCGCAACAACAGTTGCCGTACGCGGGACATCGGCGAGCAGCGCAACCTCACCGAAGCCATCACCGCGCTCGACTGTACGCACATGAACGCCGGACCTGACGACATCGAAACTTCCTTCGGACACGGCATAGAAGCGATCGCCGAAATCACCCTGACGGATGACCTCCGTGTCCGTGGCCACCGACACCTCGACAGCACTTCGTGCCACCGACTCGAGAGCCAGTGGAGGCAGGGGGGCGAAGACTGGCAAGCGTTGCAGCAAGCTCATCATGACGACCGGCACGTCGGCCGCGTCGTCCACCGTGCGCAGCGGGCGGACCAAGATCAGCGTCAGTAGACCGAAGAGACCTCCGATCCCGAACAGCGCGGCGCTCGTCCCCCACGCCCCGATCAGGATCTGTGCCACGAGAGAGCCGAGCAGCAGGCCAGCGCCTGAGGCCGACTCGAGCGCCCCGAACACGTCGGCCAGCTGAGAGGGCGGCGCCGATCGTTGCAGAAGAACTCGCGACATCAGGTCGATCAACGAGCGACTGGCTCCGAGGATCGGCAACGCGATCACGGCTGCCACGACGCCGACTGCGGCGCCGAACAACGTGCACACGACCGCCATGAGAACCAGAAGCGTCAGAATCAGCGGTGCCAGCCGCTCACGGCCAACTGCGCGGCTGGCAACCGTCATGCTCAGAAACGCTCCGGCACCGAAGCAGGCGCCGAGGATTCCGGCGCCCCCTTTGCCGAGCTCTGCATGCTCGCTGGCGATGACGACAAGAATGATGTCGAACGCTCCGACCATGAAGTACTGGCCGACGGCCACCGCCAACACTCCACCTGCGCCGGGACGGCGGGCGACGTGAAGTACTCCCGCCAGCGGCGAACCCAACGCTCGCGCTAGGCGCGCTCGCGAGGAGAGGGAACTCTCGCCGGCGACATCGGTGTGCGGAGAGTCGGGACGGCCGGCCGGCGGGCCACGACGAACATCCCATGATGCAACGGCGGCGGCGATTGCAACCAGCACAGCACACCCGACAAGCACGGCGCCACCACCATGCAGCGCCAGCAGTCCGGCTGCCAACAGAGGGCCGAGAAGCACGCTGGCGCTATTGCAATGCCCCGCGGACACATTGGTGGCGGTGAGCTCGCGCGAGGACCGGACCCACGCGGGCAGCAAAACGGCACCGGCTGGGCGAATCGCCGTCGAACCTGTGAAGCCAACGGCGGTGGCAACAATGGCGACGGCAACAGGGCCACCCAAGAGGGCGCACGCTCCCGCAGCGCCAAAGCCGAGCACCTGTGCCACCAGAGCAATCACGCGCACAAACGCTGGCGGATGCACCTGCGCGAACCGTGCCGTCGTCGAGGACAGCAACAGATACGGCGCCAACGCCGTCAGCGACGCGAACCCTACGACGCGCGGCCCTGCGCGATCGAGTGTGTACACCAGCAAGCCGATGAGGGCAGCCCACTCCACGATGACCGAAAGAAAGTGACTGACGATGTATCGCTGCACTTCGCGGTTCGGTTGCGATTCGACACCACTCCCGAAGCGCATCGTGACACCGTACTCGGCCAACGACTATCGGCTGTTCAACTCCAACCCGGCCATTGATCCCTCGGCGCGCCAGTTTTCCAAGAGGCGAATGAAGGCCGGTGAACCGCCGCCGTAGCTGCCGTTGCGCACGCTGCGCTCCGCCGGGCGACCCTCGTTGTTGTAGTACCCGGGCGTGCACGCCTCCAAGAACTTGACGTTGAACTGCGACATTTCAATAATGGTCTGCACCCAGGCATCCTCAGCCTCCTGGCTCGCCTCGATCAGCGTCAGCCCCTCGACCTCGGCCCGGCTGAGCAGGTACGCGAGATGCTTCGCCTGTTCGTCAAGCATGTGTGGAAAGTTCACCGAGAAACCCGACTGCACGATGCTGACGATGAAGCAGTTGGGAAAGCCGTGCGAGTGGAAACCCTGGAACGTCGCAGCGCCGTCTGCCCATTTCTCGGTCAGGGTGATGCCGTCGCGACCATGTACCTCGTACCCGGCACGGCGCGCGTAGTCAGTGCCGACTTCGAAACCCGTCGCGTAGATCAGGCAGTCCACTGGGTACTCGACGCCGTTGGCCCACACGCTGTGCTCTGCAATCCGATCGACGCCCTTGCCGTCGGTATCCACCAGGGTGACGTTGGGCCGATTGAACGTTGGCAGGTAGTCGTCGTGGAAGCACGGGCGTTTACAAAACTGGCGGTACCACGGCTTCAACGACTCGGCGACCGACGGGTCTGCAATCAGCTCATCGACCCGTGCGCGGATCTGTTCCATCTTGTCAAAGTCGGCCAGTTCCATCACGCGGCCGATGCCTTCCGGGCTCATGTCGGCACCTTGGCCCTGACGTAGGCGGATCAGCAAGTTGCCGATGATGTCCGTCCAACCGTCGTTCACCAGGTCTTCCGACTCGGGGATACCGGACACGAGGTTGTTGAAGTTGTCCATCCGCCGCTTCTGCCAACCCGGCTGCAACTGAGCCTCCCACTCGGCGTCGGTGGGCCGATCGGCGCGCACATCGATGGACGACGGTGTGCGCTGGAAGACCAGCAACTGCTTCGCCGCCGCGCCAAGGTGAGGCACACATTGCACGGCGGTTGCGCCGGTGCCGATGATGCCGACGACCTTGTCGCGTAGACCATCGAGACCACCCGTCGAGTCGCCGCCGGTGTAGTCGTAGTCCCACCGGCTGGTGTGGAACGAGTGACCCTGAAACCCTTCGACACCAGCGATGCCAGGCAGCTTTGGCCGATGCAGCGGACCGTTTGCCATGACGACAAAACGGGCGCGCATGTCATCGCCGCGGTTGGTGCGGATGATCCATCGGCGATCGTCGTCGTCCCACGTCACCTCGGTGACTTCCGTGGAGAGGCAGGCGTTGTCGTACAGGCGGAAGTGGCGGGCGATGTTGCGGCTGTGCTCGAGGATCTCGGGCGCTGGCGCGTACTTCGTGCGCGGCACGTACCCCACCTCCTCCAGCAGCGGTAGGTAGACGTAGCTCTCGACGTCGCACGCGGCTCCCGGATAACGGTTCCAGTACCAGGTGCCGCCGAAGTCGCCGCCCTTCTCGATCACGCGAATGGCGTCGACGCCTGCCTCGCGCAGCCGGGCTCCGACCAGCAGGCCGCCGAAGCCGCCGCCGATGATGGCGACTTCCACCTCATCGTGCAGCGCGGGGCGTTCTGCGACGACGACATACGGGTCTTCGAGGTAGTGAGCGAACTGTCCGACCATCTCGACGTACTGCTCGTTGCCATCACCACGCAGACGTTTGTCGCGCTCGATGCGGTACTTCTCGCGTAGTGCGTCGGCTTCGAAATCGATGCTCATTGGCTCTCCCCTGCAACCACGACTCTGACGAGCACGCTTCTCGCAGCGAAGTGTGGCAGCCCGGCAAGCCGTGCCCAGAGCCGAAGCGACACGACCCGATCGCGGTGCGGGTAGCTTCTCGTGCATGCCCGACGTCGTGTTCAAGGATCTCTGCATCGATGTCACCAGTGGCGACGGGCGGCCCGAGGCGGTCGCGCGCTTTTGGGGCAGTGCGCTCTCGCAACCGGTGGTCGAGCACGAGGGGGGCGACTTTCATCTGGAGCCCCCACTGGGCGGCTCCAAGGAGCGCACCATCTGGATCAATGGCGTGCCAGAAGCGGCCGCCGGCAAAAGCCGCGTGCACCTCGACCTGCGCGTTGCAGGCGGCGACCCGGTACCGCTCATCGCGGCGGGAGCGCGCCTCGTCCGCGAGCCCCACGACGACGATCACTGGTACGTCCTCAACGACCCCGACGGCGTCGCACTGTGCGTCTTTGGCCCACATCCGGAGTACCCCGACGCACCCAACGGCCCGTTCGAACTGGTCGTCGACGCCGTCGACCCACTGAGCATCGCTTCCTGGTGGGCGGCTCGGACCGGAGGCACCGTGGGAACGCGGCCCGGCACCGACTTCGCGTGGGTGGAGGGCGCCGCGGGCTTTCCCTTCATGTTCTGGGTGTTCAACCCGGTGCCAGAACCCAAGTCAGTGAAAAACCGTGTGCATTGGGACGTGAAGCTGGCCGACGCGAGCGTTGACGACCTGGTCGACGCGGGTGCGAGATTGCTGCGTATGAGAGACGGCGACATCGATTGGTGCGTCATGGCAGACCCCGAAGGCAACGAATTCTGCGCTTTTGCGTGACGCCCGCCACATGAGGTGACACCTGCCACGCACAAACTACGCCGTTGTGATGGTGCGTTCATCTGCACGACACCCTCGGTCCGTACCCTGGAGGTAACCGCTCGAAGAGAGGACGGCCCAATCATGAGGTTTCACAGACAAACCACTCCCCAGACTGCACTCCCGATGAATGCACTCACCCCCACGGCGCTGCACACCACACTGGTGCTGCTCGACCCAACGTCGCCTGACGGCGAAAATGCCCTCACACTGCTCGAGGCACACGACGAGCACGTCACGTTGCTGGTACTGCTCAGCGGTCCCGCCTCACGCTCGCTTCGCGACTTCGCTCGCGCCGAAGACATCGACATGTCCACTGCCGGCTGGCGCTATCTCGAACAAGTAGTCGAGCGCGTCGAGCGTGCGCCCGAGCACCTGTTGGCAATGACGGCCAGCGGCCCCAGCGCTGCCGTCGAAATTGCCGATGTCGCTGCGGTCGAGACGGTGCGACGCGTCCTGCTGCCGTCGTCGGTCGACCGGCTGGAGCCGGGCCTCACCGAGCTCCTCGCTGGGCACCTCCAGGCACCGGTGCTCACCGCACCAGGGTTCGCTCACGTCGGCTGACAGCCGTACGCTGCGGGCATGAGCTCAGGTTCCGCACAGATCAGTATCAACCGTCCAGCCGAAGTGGTGTGGGCCGCAATTGCCGACGTCACGCGCATGGGTGACTGGAGTCCGGAGTGCATCGCTGGCCGCTGGGTCGGCGGTGCAACCGGGCCCGCGGTCGGCGCCAAGTTCGAGGGCGACAACATCGCCAAAGTCGCAGGACGCACCGTCAAGAAATGGACCACCACCTCCGAGGTGACGGCGTGCGATGCGGGCAGAGTCTTCGAGTTTGTTGCCGAGGGGTACACCACGTGGCGCTACGAGTTCAAGGCGGTCGATGCCAATCGGACGACGGTCACCGAATCGTTCGACTACGTACCCAAGGGCCTCTCCGGGTTCGTCTACAACCGAATTCTGTTTCGTCCGAAGGCGATGACGAAGGGCATGAACGGCACGCTGGCACGTGTGAAGAGCACGTTGGAGCAGACATGAGTCGCGACCTGAAGTTCGGGTGGCTCTCCCCCGTCATCGGCAACAGGTGGAGCGACTACCAGCCCATCGCCGCGTGGCAGGACCAGCACATCTTGCCCACCGCGCTGCCCCACTTCGACTCGTTGTGGATCGCCGACCACTTCTATGGCTTCGACGCGAAGACCGACCCGTTCCTGGAGGCGTGGACCACACTCACCTGGCTGGCAGCGCGCCACCCGGACGTGCAACTGTGCCACCACGTGCTAGGCCACGGCTACCGGCCACCCGCGCTGACGGCGAAGATGGCTGCAACGCTGCAGGTGTTGTCCGGCGGGCGGTTCATTCTCGGCGTCGGCGCCGGTTGGCGCGAAGACGAGTACGCGGCCTACGGCTACGACTTTCCCAAGCCGTCGGTCCGGTTCGCACAGCTGGAAGAGATGGTCACCATCTGCCGGTTGATGTGGACCCAAGACGAGCCGTCGTTCGCGGGTGCCCACTTTCGCATCGACGGGGCCTCGGCCCCGCCGCTTCCCAATCCGGTGCCACGCATCTGCATCGGCGCATCAGGCGAGAAGGTCGGTCTGCCAATGGTGGGCCGACTGGCCGATATGTGGAACGGCTTCTTTCGGGGCGATGACGACTGGAACCGCAAGGTGAGAATCATCAGGGCCGCAGCCGATGCCGCCGGTCGCACGCCGGACGACATCGAGTTCAGCACCACGGTGGAACGTCCCCTGCCGGAAAGCGACGCCGACAGTGCAGCACTCGTCGACGAACTGGGACACCTTGCCGATCTGGGCGTGCAGCACTTTGTGATGGACTTCGGCAACCCCCGAGACACCGAACCGATCCATCGCTTCGTCGAGCAGGTCATTCGACCGCTGCGCGGCTCAGCGCCAGGTGCGACCGCGTAAAAGGCGGTTCATCAGAACCGGCTCGCCGCAATATTTTCCAGCGTCGGCGCCAACCCCTCGCGCAACTGCGGACTTGCGATCGCAGCCAGCGCGTCGAGCGCTCGATCGGCGAAGACGACCATAATCGGGTCGACCTCCTCGCCCCGCGGTCGCGGCCCCGGCCATGGCCACCTTGGCCAACGGGTCCCGCACCAGTCATCGAATTCGGCGACGACCGAGTACGCCGCGCCTCCCTTGGCGACCTTCTTGCGCCCGTTCTCCTCGCGGCTCAGCGCGACCGCCTTGGAGGCGGCGGCGCCCAGCTCCTTCGCCATGGCGTCGTTGCCGAGCGCCACCGCATTACGCAGGATCACCGACGCGATCACCGCATCGACTTCGTATTGGTATCGGGCGCGGATCAACAGCTGCCACGGCACGTGATCGGCACCAGGAAAGTTCTCGGGGTCCCACATAGTCACTCCTTCGTTGCGAGCGACGGATCGAATGATTCGTCGCTACAACGACGTCGCGCAGCGGACGCTGGATACCGATTCCGCTGTGCCGTGCCGAGCACTTCGGGGCAACCGGGTATGGTCGCAGTGCCCATCATCCCACCTCCCCAACAAGGACGACACCGTGACGATCACCTACAGAGCTGGCGAAATCCCTGCAGCCGACCTCGCCGAGAAGCCGCTCGGCCAGCCCTCGGCTGAGCCGCTCACGGGCGACATCACCACCCGCAGCCAGGTGTTCTTCACCAGCGCCGACGACAAGATCGTGTCGGGCACCTGGGAGTGCGAGCCGGGCGCATCGCGCTGGGAGTTCACGACTCGCGGCGAAATCATCCATGTGCTCTCGGGCCGGATGACTGTCGCTCGCGACGGCGAGGAAGGCGTCGAGCTGACGGCCGGGTCAAGCGCAGTCTTCGAACTGGGCTGGCAGGGAACGTGGACCGTTCACGAGACGCTGCGCAAGGTCTTCGTCGTCTACCGCCCGTAGTCGGGCTCACCGATCAATGGAACTGCGTCACCTCCTCACCATTGCGATTCAGCTGGAACCGCCGGCGCTGCTGGGCGAGCTCCCGATGGGCGAGCGGCGCCTCATGCGATTTCGCGACGGCACGTTCACCGGCGCGGGCGAGCTACGCGGAACCGTCGCTCCCGGCGGAGTGGACTGGCAAACAGTTCGCGCTGACGGAGCAATTGAGATCAGTGCGCACTACCTGCTCCTGACTGAAGCGGGCGAGCCCATCGAGGTCAGGTCGGACGGGCTGCGAATTGCCTCGTCTGAGGTTGCGGCACGGCTCGCCGCAGGCCAGGCCGTGAGTCCGGATGAGTACTACTTCCGCACCCATATTCGGCTCCACACGTCCGCCGCGCGGTGGGCTCGGTTGAACGGGCTGATTGCGGTCTCTACCGGTGAACGCCGCATCGGCGACGTCGCCATCCACGTCCACGAAGTGATGTAGCGGTGAGAGAGCCGGCCACTTCAATCATCGTGGTCGGTGGCGGAATCGGTGGTCTGACCGCCGCGCTCAGCCTGCATCAAGCAGGGCACGACGTCGAGGTGTACGAGTCCACCAACGAGATCAAGGCACTCGGCGTTGGCATCAACTTGCTGCCCCATGCCGTTCGCGAACTCGACGCACTCGGCCTGCTGCCAGCGCTGGCTGCGCAGGCAGTTCAACCCACGACGCTCGCCTATTTCACCAAGAGGGGCGAGCAGATCTGGAGCGAGCCGCGCGGGGTGGCAGCGGGTTATGCGTGGCCGCAGCTCTCCATCCACCGCGGCACGCTGCAGCGACTCCTTCTCGAGGCTGCCGTCGCGTTGTTAGGTCACCATCGAATCCATACTGGCCGCCACCTCGTTGGCATCGATGAAGGCCCCACCACAGTCACCGCCCATTTCGCTGCCAGCCGGGGCGGCGCCACCGTGCAGTCGGTCACCGGCCCGCTGCTGATCGCCGCCGACGGTATCCACTCCGCTGCGCGAGCGCTGCGGTACCCAAGCGAGGGCATGCCGCGCTGGAACGGAGCATTTCTCTGGCGTGGCGTGACGACGGCACCACCGGTGCTCGACGGTCGCACGATGGTGTGGGCCGGCCACCCGCAGCAGAAGTTTGTCGGCTATCCAGTCGCCGACCTGCCCGACGGCCAGCAGTTGTTCAACTTCATCGCCGAGCTGCGCACCGACGGCCAGGTTCTGGCCGAGCGAGAGGACTGGAACCAGCCGGGCCATCTCGACGACTTCATCGGCGAGTTCGAAGGCTGGCAGTTCCCGTGGTTGGACGTGCCGGCGCTGATCCGCTCATCGTCGGGCACCTATCGCTTTCCGATGGTCGATCGCGATCCGGTCGATCGATGGTCGTTCGGTCGCACCACGCTGCTGGGCGACGCTGCCCATCCGATGTATCCCATCGGCTCGAATGGTGCGTCGCAGGCCATCCTCGATGCACGTGTGCTCACCGGTTGCCTGCGCTGTCACCCCGACGACACGGTGCAGGCTCTGGCCATCTACGACGAACTTCGCCGGCCGGCAACTGGCGCCATCGTGCTGGCCAATCGCGGGCTCGGTCCCGAACTGCCGATGCAACTGGTCGAACAGCGCGCGCCAGACGGCTTCGCGCGCATCGGCGACGTGATCAGCGACGATGAAATTCGCGACGTCACTGACGGCTACCGACGCACTGCTGGCTTCGCCCTCGCGGCCTTGGCCGACGGCGTCTCGCTCGCCGACCGCCAGTATTAGCCGTCCGCAAATTCTCAACCGACCGCGACAGGTGGCGAGGTGTCAGGCCTTTGCCAGCGACGAAGTCGTCGCCGCGGCGCTCGTCTGGCCAGCGATGCGGCGGGGCAGGCGCGTGGCGATCACGGTGACGGTGACGCCGGAGGCGACGAGCAAGAACCAGACCGTGTGGAACGAGTCGAGTGCGGTCGCCGGCGTGATCCCGGCGGTGAAGGCCAGCACCAGCGCGACCCCAAGAGTCGCGCCCAAGTTGCGGACGGCTTGCGTGACAGCGGAACCGGCACCGAACTGAGCCGACGGCAGGCCCTGCACGGCGGCGGACGACAGCTGAGGCAGGCACAGCGCAACGCCGATGCCAGTCATGCACACCGCGGGAAGGTACACGCCGAGGTAGTCGGGCGCCGTGGTCGCACGGACGATCAGCCACATGCCTCCCATCGCCCACACCAACCCGCCAGGGATGAGCAGCGGACGCTGACCGATGCGGCCGGCGAGGCGGCCAAACAGCGGAGCTGTTGCAGCCACGATCAGCGGCCCGACCGCGATTGCCATGCCTGCCCGGAGCACGGTGTAGCCCCACACCTGCGTGAGGAAGAGCACGTTGCCCAAGAACATCGCGTTGAAGCCGACGGAGAACACCAGCAGCCCTCCGTTCGCCCAGCGAAATGATTTCGATTCGAAGAGTGCAAGGTCCAGCACCGGGTGCGCCACAGCGCTGCACCGCCACACGAACACAGCAATCAGCACAGCCGACAACAACATGCACGCGCCGAAGCGTGCGTCGAGCCAGCCCCACTCGTCGGTCTGCACGATGGCGAACGCCGCGAGGGCCAACCCGCCTGCCAGCAGCACTACACCCCACGGGTCTGGCAGGCGGCCGGGGTTGGCCTCGCGCCATTCGGGAAGCACCCGCCGGCCAATCAGGAAGCTGACGATGCCCACCGGAAGGTTGATGTAGAACGCCCATCGCCACCCGAAGTGCTCGACCACCAACGCGCCCAAGGTCGGCCCGGCTGCCCCCGCGACGGCTGCAATCGCGCCCCATATCGCGACTGCGACGGGCACCTTTTCACGGGGAAAGCTCTGCAGTACCAGCGCCAGCGACGCGGGTACCAGAGCGGCGGCGCCAGCGGCCTGGACGATTCGAGCGAGGACCAGGAGCGCAGGCGACGGGGCGATGCCACACAGCATCGACGCCACCGTGAAGATGACCACGGCGACCAGGAAGGTACGCCGCCGCCCCACTCTGTCGGCCAGGCGACCAGCGGGAATCAGCAACGCTGCGAACACGATCGTGTAAGCGTTGAGCACCCACGACAGGGACGACGCACTGACGTCTGAGAAGTCGGCTCGTATCGCTGGAAATGCCACGAACAGGATCGTCGTATCGAGAAAAACTGCGAATACGGCAAGGCTGGTGGCAACCAGCACCACCCATGGGCTTCGAACGCGCTGCACGGCTTCCATCAGACCTCACTCCACTCAGACGTTGTTGGAGTACAATATCAACTATCTGATATAAAAACTAAACTGGAGTCGCAATGGCAACGCACGACACGAAACCTGAGCGCACGTACGGTCAGTGGTGCCCTATCGCGGCTGGGCTTGATGTGGTGGGTGATCGGTGGGTGCTCCTGATCTGTCGCGAGCTGCTCATTGCCGATCAGCGCTTCACCGATCTGCGCAGGGCGCTGCCGGGGCTGGCCCCAAATCTGCTCACCGAGCGCCTACGCGCATTGCAGTCCGCCGGGCTGGTGGACACGGTCGATCTTCCGCCCCCAGCGGCCCGCACGGTCTACCGACTGACCCAGGAGGGGCGCACCATCACGCCCGTGCTGCGGGCGATGGCGCGATTCGGTGTCCAGCGTCTCGAGGGGGAGCCTTCGACGGCCTTCAGCGCAGCCCGGGCGGCGCACTCGCTGCTGCTGCCGTGGCGCAAGCGCGTCAGCGCTGACCTCCGTGTCCGTCTGGTGCTGCACACCGCCACCGGACACACCGACGCTGCCGACGTCGTGCTCAAAGGAACCACCTCGGTCGTGACCGGGCCCGAAGGCGAGGCCGATGTCACGATCACCACGGATGCCGCGTCACTCGCGCGCTCCCGACGGCACCCTTCACCGGGCCTTGTGGCCGAAGTCAGCGGCACTGACGACGCTCGCCAAATGGCCCTTCACGTGCTCGATCTGGACGTTCAGGAACGGCGGTAGACTCCCACACGTCTCATGCCGGTCTTTACGACGTCCGCCAGGGGTCGCAAGCCCTCTTGCCGCGAAGGAAAACCTATGCCCACCACGAAGAAGCCCGCCGCCGACACCGTCGCCGATGATCAGCCAGTCGTCGCCAAGGCAGCTCCGGTGAAGGCCCCCGCCAAGCCGCGCAAGGCCGCCACCAAGCGCGGCGTCAAGCCGAACTCGGTGCTCGCCGAGGACCACACCCCCAGCGAAGCCGTTGCACACGCGATTCGCATGGAGTTCGGCGACCTCAGCCCGTCGGTCAACCGCATCATGAATGCTGGCCTGCACGAGGCTGGCACAATGCACGCCATCACCCTGTTCCGCGAGTCGCTGGGCGTGCCCGGTGACGAAAACCGCAATCCCATGGTCGCCATCGAAGCTGGCCGCCTGGTCCCCGATACGTCCGCCTGAGCACGAACCAAAGGGAGGGCACATGCCCGAGAAGTCACCCCAGAAGCCAGCCGCCAAAAAGGCCGGGAAGTCGCTGAAGGAAAAGCGCGACGTCAAGAAGGCCAAGAAAGACGGCCGCAAGAGCGGCTGACTCTTACTGAATCGTCGTCAATCCTCCGTCAATGGCCAGCAGTTGTCCATTGACGTAGCTGGCCTCGTGACTCAGCAGGTACAGAACGCCGTTGGCAATGTCCCAGGCTGTGCCCTGGCGCCCCAGCGGAAGTTGACCCGCGGTGCGGCTGGGACGGTCGCGCGTGGCGATTCGACCCATTGGCGTATCGATCAGACCGGGGACGACCACGTTGACGCGCACGCGGCGCCGGCGACCCTCGAACGCAGCGTGACGACACAACCCGGCCAGTGCCGCCTTGGATGAGTCGTAGGCGGGCATTCGACTGCCCGGCTTCAGCGATGCGACCGACGACATCAGCACTACCGCCCCATCGTCGTCGAGGTGCTGGAGCGCGAATTTGCATCCCAAGAAGTGGGCGCGAGCGTTGAGCGCAAATGTTCGATCCCACGCGGCAGCGCTGGTGCCCGACAACCAGGCGGGCCCGCCCATTCCCACGTTGATCAATACCCCGTCGAGCCCGCCCAGCGTTGAGACCGCTGACTCGAACACAGCCGCCGTCGACAACTCGTCGGTGGCGTCGACGACGAATGCCTCGGCGACGACGCCCGAGGAAACGACCTGCGCGGCCGTCTCATCGGCGCGCTCGCGATGCAGGTCCGCGCACGCCACTGCTGCACCCTCGGCCGCCAGCCGAAGGCAGCAGGCACGACCGTTTCCCAGCGAGACCTCCTCGGGCGCCAGACCATACGTCTCCTGGCCGGCGCCGATCACCAGCACCCGCCGACCTGCCATACGACCCGCAGCTACAGCCATCGCGAACCCCCTTGTCGTCGCCGTTCCTAGCAGCAGCGATGGGCTCGTCACATCACCGTGACGACCGAGACGCCGGGCTGAGCGAATGAACCCATCATGGGGAGAGCGGCCGGGATGTCGGCAAGGCTGAGGCGCTGAGTGATCAACCTCGTCGGGTCGACTCGTCCCTCCGCCATCAGCGCAAACACCTGATCGAAGCGCGAGGCGGAAAGCCCGTGCACCCCAAGCAATTCGAGTTCGTCGCGGATGATGCGGGAGATTGGAAGCTGAGCGGCTGCCGACGGGAACAGCCCGATCTGCACGTGGCGGCCCAGTGCGCGCAGCGACAGAAGTGAGTTGGCGGCCGTCGCTTCGTGCCCGAGGCAGTCGACCGACACGTGTGCGCCACCGACCAGTTCGTGGATGGCACCACCAACGTCGTGAGTTGTCGATGCGTCCAGCGTCAGGTCGGCACCGACGTGTACAGCCAACGCCAAAGCCGCCGGCGAGATATCGACAGCCACCACCTGTGCGCCAAGGGCGCGGCCGAACGCGATGGCCGCCAACCCGACGCCACCACAGCCATGAACGCACAGAACCTCCCCCGCGGCAAGCCGTCCACGCTCAACCACACCCCGGAAGGCCGTGCTCACTCGGCACCCGACCAACGCCGCCGCCTCGTCGCTGATCGCGGACGGCACCAACACCGCATTGACATCCGCGAACGGGATCGTCGTATACGTCGCGAAGGCGCCCCAACGAGTGAAGCCGGGTTGCTCCTGGTTGCGGCAGACCTGATGCTGCCCGAGCACGCAGGGTTCGCATGTGCCGCATCCGCAGACGAAGGGCGCCACCACGCGGTCGCCTTCACGCAGTCGAGTCACGCCCGCGCCAAGGCCCACCACACGACCGACGAACTCATGGCCGCCGACGTGCGGGCACGCAATGTCGGGGTCGGTTCCATGCCAGCCGTGATAGTCGCTGCGACACAGCCCGACGGCGCGCACTTCCACCACCACCTCCCCGGCTGATGGCGTTGGGTCTGCGACCTCGACGATCGAAATCGGCCCGCGGAACTGTTCGTAGACGGCGGCTCTCATGCCGACACTGTACGAACGGCGGCGGACTTCACAGATTTCGTCGGAGCAAGGAGTGCACGCGTTCCCAGTGCTGCTCCGAGGCAAACCGGTTGTAGCGATCGGTGCCACGTGGGGCATAGCCATGCACGGCATCGGTGTAGAGGTCGAACGAGTACCGCACGCCTGCAGCCTCCAACGCTGCGCGGAGTTGCTCCAACTGTTCGACGGGTGCGGTGGGGTCGTTGTCGGCCCAACCGAGATACACCTCGGCGGTGGCGGCCTCGAGGCCGAGGTGGGGCGAGTCGGCGCTGTCGCGCACCATCCACGCGCCATGGAGCGATGCTGCGGCAGCGAC
Source organism: Ilumatobacteraceae bacterium (assembly GCA_031366885.1). Lineage (GTDB taxonomy): Bacteria > Actinomycetota > Acidimicrobiia > Acidimicrobiales > Ilumatobacteraceae > UBA668. Next base: position 3,752 of record JANLPB010000179.1, on the reverse strand, counting down.
CCGTTCGGGGAAGGCCTTGGCCAGGGCGAGTGCCAGACCACCACTCATGCAGAAGCCGACGACACCCACCTTGCCGCCGCGTGCGGCAGGGTCGGTGTCGGCAATGGCCAGCATCGCCTCGGCGTCGCTGATGATGTTGGTGGGGGTGACGCTGGCCATCAAGTCGCGACGGGCGTGCATGTCCTCGTCGCTCATCCCGAATTCGCGAAAGGGTCCTCCGCGATAGAAGAGGTACGGCAACATCACGTAGTAGCCAGCGGTGGCCAGGCGCGAGGCCATGTCCTTGAGCTGCGGACGAATGCTGGGTGCATCCATCAGGTAGAGCACCACGGGGTGAGGGCCGTCGTTCTCCGGGTGAAAAATGTATGTCTTCATTTCGCCCTCAGGCGTCACTACGTCAAGCTCGCGTTCGATCATGCGGGCAGTCTCGCGCTCTCGAACGGCGAGTGAACAGCCCGGCCGTAGCATTGAGGCATGACCATCGAAGGCACCTATGTTCCAAGCACGTCCAAGTGGGTTCGCGACCAAATCGAGGCCTACGAGCGCAGCGGTGGCACCGAAGCCAACACCCTGCGCGAGTCGGGCATCCCGGTCATCATCGTCACGATGAAGGGCAAGAGCAGCGGAAACGTTCGCAAGATTGCGCTGATGCGCGTCGAGCACGAGGGCGACTATGCGTTGATCGCTTCGATGGGCGGCGCCCCCACCAATCCCGGCTGGTACAACAACCTGATCGCGGACCCGAAGAACGTCACCGTCCAAGACGGCCCGGCGCCGTTTGATGTGACGGTGCGCGAGGTCACGGGTGACGAGCGTGCGCTGTGGTGGGAACGTTCGGTCGCTGTGTTCCCGAACTACGCCGAGTATCAGGAGAAGACGTCGCGCACGATTCCCGTGCTCATCGCCTCACCGCGCTGATTACACCGCGCTTCTACACCGCGCTTCTACACCGATCGGGCGATGCGGATGTCGCCCGACACCGTCTTCAACTTCAGACGCACCGGGCGCCGTTCGCCGATGCTCTGCGCGGCAGGCTCTGGCATCGATGCCTTGCCGCTGACAGTCGAGATGTCGGCTTCCACGCGGATGCCGCTGGGCAGACCCATACGAACGTCGCCGGAGATGGAGCGCACGGAGATTTCGCTGCCATCGCAATGACCGATGCGGGTGGAGCCACTGGTGGACCGCACGTTGACATCGCCCGCGCAACGATCGATGCGCAACTCGCCGGAGGTGAGCGTGGCGTCGACACGACCGCCGACGGTGCGCAGCGAGCAATCGCCCGACACCGTGGAGATGTTGACGTCGCCTTCGACGGAGCCGCCGGTGATGTCGCCAGAAGCGGTCGCCACTTCAAGGCGCGCTGCCCCATCAGTTTCGATGCCACCCGACGCCGTTCGAATGCGCACGTTCCCGAGCCGGCCCGACAGCCGGACGTCGGCGGATGCAACGTCGACGAACACGTCGGTGCCGGTGGGGACAGTCACCACCACGCGGCAGCTGCGCCCACGAATGGACCAGCGCGATGGGTGACGGACAGCGACTCTGTCGCCGGTCTTGGAGATCTCGAATTCGGCGGCTGACGACGAATCGAGCGTGAGCTGGATGCTGCCTGCATCGCCGACGTGGACCTCGACGACACCGACGGGGACGTTCACCTCCAAGGTGGGGTGCTCGCCAACTGGCCATTGTTCCTGACGGATCATGACAACTCTCTACAGGTCGAAGCTATGTGTTGCACGAAAGCCTTGTTCGGCGGGTGCCTTCTTCGCTCGTTTGGCCAAGGCGTCGAGCACCCACCCATTGACGCTGGCGCCGGCCGTTTCGGCCGCATCTTCGATCAAGATCTTCAACGATGGCGAGACGCGCAGCGTGATGCGCGCATCGAGGTCTTCGGCGGCGGCGGCCGGCTCCGGCGCGACTACCTGCTCAGTGATGCGCAGCGACGGGTCGCCGTCGACCAACAGCAGGTCGACGGTGCGATCCGGCAATTGCGCACGCACTTCGCACGCCGCTTGCTCGGCCAGGTCCATCGCCGCCTGACGCAGCGCCGGAGCGAGTGCCTGCACAAGATGGTCGAGCGCTTCCTCGACGGCAACATCGCCGCCGGCCAGCGGCCCTTGGGCAGCGAGCGCTGCTTGGACCGCATTGATCACGGGCTGGATCTGCACGGCTGGTTCAGCCCCAGCGGCGATCGTCGGCGCGCTGCGGGTTGCGCCGCGGGCGGCTTTGCTCGCGGAGGCGGCGCAGACGATCAGTGTGGATGGCGTAGAGCAACTCGGGGTTGTTATGGAGGGGAGACATCATCGTGTCCTTTCGGTGATGTCATAATGATGTCACAATGCTGTCACTCTGTCAAGCGCTTCCTCGGCGGAATTCCAGGCCGCTGGAATTGCCCTCACTTCGCCACCGGTCGATGTAGGCGAAGAATGCCACCGGGCCGGTTCGAATGTCAGTCGCGCTCATGGCACGACGGTACGAGGCAAGGTTGCGCCAGCCCGTGTCGCAGCCCCCGTGCGAGACTGAGGGCGTGACGTCGTTGGCGGTTGTTGGGGATGGGCGGATGGGGCATGCGCTCGTCGCTGCACTGCCCGATGCCGCGGGGCCGTTCGGGCGGGGCTTCAACGGAAACGGATTCGATGCAGTGCTGCTGGCCGTGCCCGATTCGCAGATCGCAATCGCCGCCGCGGCTGTTTCGCACGAGCCGATGGTCGGGCACTGTTCGGGCGCGCTCGGATTGGACGTGCTGACGCCGCACGAGGCGTTCGGCCTGCATCCGTTGATGACCGTCACCCATGCCGGTGCGACCTTCGCCGGGGCCGGGGCGGCGGTCGCCGGCAGCACGTCCGCGGCTCTCGCCTTCGCGCACCATCTGGCTGCCGAGCTTGGTCTACATGCCGTGGAGATTGCCGACGCCGACCGCGCCGCCTATCACGCGGCGGCATCCATCGCCTCCAACTTCCTCGTCACCCTGGAGGACGCCGCGGAGACGTTGCTGCGCACGACGGGCGCCGATCGTCAGTTATTGCTTCCGCTCGTGCGCGCTGCGGTGGAGAACTGGGCTGCGCTCGGAGGGCCGAAAGCGCTCACCGGCCCGATTGCCCGCGGCGACGAAACCACCGTCGCCCGCCAACGCGCCGCCATCGAGGAACGCACCCCCGAGTTGCTGGATGTTTTCGACGCAATGGCCGCCGCCACACGAGCCCTCGCCGCCAGAAACAGCCTCTGACCTGGGCGTCTGTGTCACGGCATAGAACCAGGCCCCGTCTATGCCGTGACGCAGACGAGCCAGATCAGTCGAGCGACGGGACTGCTACTCCTCGGTCGGCCAGGATTTGACGGGCGAGGGCGATGAACTCGACGCGCTGGCGGGTGAGTTCGTCGTAGTCCGTCACCCTGTCGCCGAGGGCGGCTCGCTGAGCGTCCGCGAGCGCAACGTGGTACACGTGCCAGAGGTCCACCTGCTGCTGACACGTTGCGTCGGCAAGAGCGACGTCTTTCTCGTGGGGCGTCGGGGCGTCACCCTCGAACGCATATCGACGTGCCAGCTCGTTGGGGGTTGCCGCAGTCTCACCAACCGCGCTGTCTACGCACTGGCTCCACGACGACAGGGCAGCGACCACCTCAGGTCGAGTGGACGCCACTTCCCAGGTCGATTGCAGCACGCTTCCGTCCAACGACTCGCGCAGGCCTTCCTGAGAGTCGTAGAGCGGATTCAGGGCAGCGACCGCAACGCCGAAGCAACCTCCGTC
>JANLPB010000173.1:0-13206 GCA_031366885.1 Ilumatobacteraceae bacterium | reverse complement strand
CTGAAGGCCTATCGCGAATTGGAGTTCGAGGGTCTCGCCGAGGGGCGACCCGGGGTGGGAACGTTCGTCACGCGTTCTCTTGCCGACTCCTCGTTGGCCGCGCACGCTGCGTTGCGGAAAGACTTGAGCGGATGGTTGGCGAAGGCGCGCCGGGCGGGGCTCGATGACGACAGCATCGTTGCACTGTTCGAGAGCACGTTCCGTTCTGGGCTGAACGACGGCGTGGCGTGAGCGCGGCGATTGAGGCCTCGGGGGTGGGTAAGCGCTACGGCAGGGCGTGGGCGTTGCGGGATTGCACGCTGACCGTGCCATGCGGGCGTGTGGTTGGTCTCGTCGGCGCGAACGGCGCCGGCAAGTCGACGTTGCTGAACCTCGCGGTCGGACTGCTGCGGCCGACGGAAGGGCATCTCAGCGTGCTCGGTGAGCGACCGGGGAACGATGCCCGCCAGTTGGGCCGGGTTGGATTCCTCGCTCAGGATGTCCCCCTGTATAGCGGGTTGACGGTCGACGAGCATCTGCGACTTGGGGCCGAGCTGAACCCCGGGTGGGATGAAACGGTCGCTCGAGCGCGCATCGACCGGGTCGGTCTCGACCGGTCGAAGCGGGCGGGCGGGCTGTCCGGTGGACAGCGGGCACAGCTTGCGCTCGCTGTCGCGATCGGCAAGCGGCCGGACCTGTTGATCTTGGACGAACCGGTTGCCAGTCTCGATCCGCTCGCCCGACGCGAGTTCCTGGCCGACCTGATGGAACTGGCCGCGGATGGGCTCTCGATCGTGTTGTCGTCGCACCTACTGGAGGATGTCGAACGGATCTGCGACCACTTGATCGTCCTCGCTGCTGGACAGGTCCGCGTGGCCGGGGACGTCGACGAGCTCCTCGCATCGCACAAGGTGCTGACCGGTGCCCGACGAGATTCTGACCGGCTACCAGCCGATCAGACGGTGATCCAGCAGAGCCACACTGAGCGGCAATCCACCTTGCTCGTGCGCACGACGCGGCGAGTGATCGACCCGTCGTGGACACTCAGTGACGTGGGTCTCGAGGAGCTCGTGCTCGCCTACATGGCGGCACCGTCGATGGTCACCCGCCCGGCGGCGCGGTCCTTGCGGAGCGTGAGCTGATGCTGTGGCTGGCATGGCGCCAGTTCAGGGCGCAAGCGGCGGTCGCCTTTGGTGTGGCCGTTGTCGTGATCGTCGCGCTCGTCGTCACCCGCGAGCACGTCGTGGCTACCTACAGCAGCACGGGTGACGGGAACCTGACCGGGTTCTACGTGTGGCTCCGTCTACTTGGCACTGCGCTCATCGGGGTACCGGCGATCATCGGGGCATTCTGGGGTGCGCCGTTGCTGACTCGAGAGTTCGAGGACCGCACCTTTCGTATGGCCTGGACGCAAAGCGTCACCCGCACTCGCTGGCTCGCAACGAAGCTCGCTGTGATCGGCGCAGCCACGATCGTCGCCGTTGCAGCCTTCGCCCTCGTGTTCACATGGTGGTCGGTTCCGATCGATTCGACCGGCAATCGCATCGGCACAGCGAACTTCGCTCAACGCGGCATCGTGCCCATCGGGTACGCACTCTTCGGGCTCAGCCTCGGAGCGCTGGCCGGGACGATCCTGCGACGAACGATCCCGTCAATGGCTGCGTCGCTGACGGGGTTCTTCGTTGTGCGGATCCTCGTTCAGAGGGTGGTCCGCACCCACCTCATCGCGACTCAGTCCGTGACTACCCCGTCGTTCGCGTCAAACGGGCTCCACGGTTGGGTGGTGTCGACGCGCACCGCCGACGCCGCCGGTCAGACCATCTCCACCAAGACTGCGGAGAACCTGCTCACTGCGGCATGCAACATCACGCGCGCAACCCAAGACGTCGACGGCGCACTTGCCGACTGCGCGCGGAAGATCGGTATCCGCGACATCGCCCAGGTCCACACGCCCGACCAGTTCTGGGCGCTCCAGGCTGCTGAGCTCGGCCTGTTCCTGGGGCTTGCTGCGATCACCGCCGCCGCCTGCTTCTGGTGGCTCAACCACCGGAGCGTCTGACCGCCCTCGCAGGTTCAAGCGTTGTCGAGCAGTGAGGCGACGATCTCCGTCTTGCCTTCCGTGTAGACCGTGCGGTCGTCACCGACTTCGTTGATGAGCCGCAGCTTGGTGTCCTCGTACTGCTGTCGGGCTCCAGGGCTGCGGCGAAGGAGGTCCCGAAGTCGCAAGTAGTTGCGCCACTGTTCGCCGCGGTGTTCCACGACGTGCGCGTGGGCGACGCGATGCCATGGCGCCGACTCGAGCACGAACACGTGGCCGCCATGCGCGCCGGCATCGCCTCGGTAGATCCATCCCGCCGACTCCAGCCGCTCGCGTGCGGGCGTGAGATCCTGATCCTTGGTCAGACCGATGGCGAGGTCGACGATCGGCTTCGCGAGAAGTCCTTTCACCGATGACGAGCCGATCTGCTCGACGTCCGCCGCAAACCCCGCGAGCAGGTCCGCCACGTCGCCTCGTAGGCGAGCGCCAGCATCGACCCAGGCCGGCGTCGTTCGGTCCAGCCGTAGCAAGTCGTGGTCGAGACCGAGACCGACGTCTGCGAGCCAATCCATTCCTGCAATCTTGTCGGATCATCGCCGACCCCGGGTCATCATGCTCCAGGTTGCTGAGCTCTTGTCAATACCCGCTTCTCATGCCGCGCTCAATTCGCAGCGTCAGCAGCGTGACCTTCATGGGCGAGCTGTCAGGTCGTTTGCCTCTAGTGCGACACGATGTCGTAGGTCAGACTGAGAGCGGAAAGAATTGAGGAACTGATGCATGACGGACGATGGAACGATGGAATGGGAGCGGACAACGGATGGTGGATGGTGATCATGATGGTCGCTGTCATCGCGGCGGTCGCATGGATCATCGTCACCGTCCTGCGACACGGAACACATCAGCACTCGCACGCGCTCGCTCCCGCACCTGCGATGACTGCGGGTCGAGCCGCACCGCAAGAGATCCTCGCTGAACGGCTCGCCCGTGGCGAGATTGAGCCGGAGGAGTACAGCAAGCGCCTGGCCGCTCTGCTCAATGTTCCGCCGCAATGAGAGGTGCCGTGATGGTGAGCCTTTCCACAATCGTCGCAGCGAACGCCCAACTTCTCCGACCAGTCGAACTCTGACGTCCGCCTGCGGCTTGGGGGCCGAGCTGAACCCCAGGCGGTCTAGGTTTACACGCGTGGCGGCCTTACCCGTGTTCGACTTCGCAGCATTCTTCGCTGCGTTCGATGGCGGCCGTCGTGAGCGGGGGTTGAGCTGGTACGAGTTTGCCGACGAGCTCTGGCAACAGTCGTCGGAGCTCAACTCCCACCGCACCGATCATCCGCTTTGAGGCGGTGCAGTCGCAAGACTGGGCGCGCGTGACGCGACCTCGTGTCAATACGCTCTCTTCATACTGCGCTGGCTCGGCCGGCCGCCCGAGGAGTTCCTCAGCGGCGCCGTACTCGACGTGGGCGACACCAGGTTGTCGCAGCCTGGACCCGACAGTCGGCTCCGCTGGGATCTGAACGAACTCCACGCCGCACTCAACTTGCAGCGTCAACATCGCGGTCTTTCGTGGGCTGAGCTTGCTCTTTTGCTCGGCTGCACACCCAGTCGATTGACGAATCTGCGCACCGCTCGTCAGGCGGACTTGGGCCTCGTGATGCGCTGCAGCCAGTGGCTGGAGATGCCCGCTGCCGAGTTCATCCATGCGGCTCAGTGGTAGAAAGGCAATCGGATGTCAGTGCGGCCCGGGCTGAGCGAGACAAGGTTCGGGCACGCCTGCTGTCGCACTGCGTCGTCGATCGCATTACCTCTTCTCGTGGCATGCGCAATCGTCGGATGTGGGTCCGCGTCCGGCACTTCCTCGAGTGTAGAAGCGTCTGTAACTAGTTCCGGCGAACGACCGGCCCCCACGCTGGTCGACCCCGTAGTTGATCCGGTTCTCGTACCACCCCCGCCCGTCAGACCGGGGGGCTACGGGATCTGGGCGAGCGGCATTCCGGCGCGTTTCGTCCCAGTGTCAGTTCCACCGGGTGCGACGGTCGAGTTCACCGTCGACCGCACGAACAGAGTGCGACAACAAACCTGACAACGACCTGAATCGATTCCCGTCGGCGTGACGCCAGCGCGTTCGCCCAGTCGGGCAACCGGTGGATCGGGCTCGAAGCATCACGACCTCCGCTCGAGAGAATATCGCTCACCCGCGACGGGATATCGCGACTGGTAGCGATGAAGCAGGCATGGGAACACACGCGTTTGGTCGGTCATCATCGGTTGCGTTTGGTTCGGTTGCCGCCGGACTGGTCGGGGTTCGTGAGCGGCGACCCCGGCTGATGTGGGAAATTGCAGTCGTGCTCGGCTTCGTCGCCGCCGGTTGTGGCTCGGACACCACGTCGTCGGCGACCGTGACCGATGTGGTCACCTCCGAATCGGCGAGTGCTCAACCGGCGCCGACGACGTCAACTACGCCGGAGACAACGGTGGCGGGATCGGCGGGGGGCACGTTCGTATTCGGGAAAGATGTCGGCGGCCGCCCAACAGACATCTACCTCTCGGCTGGTGATGGAACCGCCGAAACACGCCTCACGACGGACCCCGGCTTCGACGCGTGCGCAACCTTCACGCCGGACGGTGCCGGCATCGCATTTTGCAGCAACCGCTCGGGCCCGCTGGAGATTTGGATGATGAACCGAGACGGAACGAACCAGCATCAGGTCACAGAGATCGGTGGTACCTCGGTGTTCCCAGAAGTGTCGCCCGACGGCACCAAAATTGCTTTCTCGGGCTCACCTGATGCAAACGGGCCGGAGGGCGAGACGGACATCTGGGTGATCAACGTCGATGGCACCGGGCTGGCCCAGTTGACGACGACCGCCGGCGCGGACGCCTATGCGACTTGGTCGCCTGACGGGACACAACTGGCATGGCTCAGCGGTCAGTCCGGTGCGACCGAGATCTGGGCCATGAACGCGGATGGAACCGATCCACACGCCTTGACGACGGACACGACTTCGAAGGATCAGCTGCCCGATTGGAGTCCGGACGGTGCGAAGATCGCCTACGAGAGTGCAGGGGTATGCGACCAAGGTACGACTTGTCCCGGCCACATCTTCGTCATGAATGCAGACGGAACGAGCCCCGTGCAGATCACCACGGGTGCAGGCGACGACTTCGGGCCGGCGTGGTCACCCGATGGGACGCGCGTCGCGTTCGTGCGAACCCTCGCTGGCTCGCAGTATCTCCGAGTGGTGAACGCTGACGGCACCGACGAACAGGAGTTGTTCAGCGATGGCAAGTACCGGGTCCCGGATTGGATCGCCGGAACCTGACTCGTCAGCAACCGTCCTCAGCGAGCTCGAGCCGGGCTTCGGTCTCGCCATGATCGACAACCCCGGTCGGTACGAAACCAAGACGCTCGTAGAACCGCCTGGGCCCGCCAGGGCCTTCCGTCCACGACACCAGCAGTGTGTCGTGCCCCTCGGCGAGCCACTCATCGGCCAGTAGCTGAATTGCGCGTCGACCAACACCGCGACGTTGGTGACGTCGGTCGATCAGGAAGCGCCACAGAAATGGCACGGGCTCGCCCGGTGAAGGCGCCGAGATCATCATGAAACCGACGATCTCATTGTCGGCTCGTACTGCACGCGTCCAGGGCACGACGGGGTGATCGCCGTGCAACGGCGGCACCAGCGCCTGCGACAACGAACGTGCCATTGGGGCGACGAACTGCTCCTGGTAACGATGCGTTGCCAGAGCCGACACCGCTTGCAGGTTGTCGCGCGTGATGTCGACCAGTTCGACGGTCTGGCATGTCGTCGGGCGAGCAACCCAGTCGAGGCGGTCGTCGCGTAGCAATGCGAATCGCACGTCGTCGACCCACTCGCCTCTGACAAGTTCGGAACGGCGTGCCGTGCCCTCATATCGGAATCCGAGATGTTCGAGCACACGCATCGACGCCAAGTTGGCCGGGTCGATCGAGGCAACGATGCGGTGGACCTCGGTGCGGGCGAACAGCGCATCGACCATCACAGCGGCGGCCTCGGTCGCGAATCCGTTGCCCTGATGTGCTGGAGCGAGCGTAAAACCGATCTCCGCAACGGATGCGCCCTCGCAGATGTTGATCGCGAGATCACCGACGACCGTGCCGCCTTTCTCGATCGCGATCTGCACCCAACCGCTGGTTGGCAGATCGTCGAGGTCGTCCTGCGCGTTCAGCATCTGACACGCATCGTCGACTGTGAACGGCATGGTCCAGCTCTGGTATCGAGCGATGTCGGCCAGGTTGCGATATTCAGCGAGAGCCGACGCGTCGGCTGCTCTCATCATGCGTAGCGTCAGTCGCTCGCTCTGCAGAGGTAGTACTGGCACTTCGCCAGTAAAGCACGGCCTCCGTCAATCGGGAACAGCGTCAAAGATAACGCTGCGCACCTCGGCGATGATCATGTCCAGATCGCGGATGGCAAGTACGAGACGATCTTGAACGGCGAAGTCCGCCAATTGAGCGGTCGCTTGCAGACGCAGGCCGACTCCGAACATTCCCCGGACGATGTTGTCGTTCAGGCGTTGAGCGATGCGGTCACGCTCATCGTTGACGGCGGCGATGCACGCCGCCTGTGAGCCGCTGTTGCGCGACTGCCACGGCATCAAACGCGGGCCACCTTCGACTTTCGCTCGATCTGAGTTCTCGTGATCGGACATCGGATTCCCGTCCATCGCTACAGAGCGAACCGCGGGGTCTCGACGGTGTCAACGACGATCCGAGAGCGAACCGACATCAGCGAAGCTACCACCGGTCGAGGAGCGATAGGGGCGGGCGCACGCTCTCCGACATTGCCGTGAGGTTTTCGTCACGCGCGAGCAGGCGGCTTTGAGCGAATCGTCGCATCGTGGTCGTCAATGGCGGCGTTCCTCGCTGGCGATTGCGGGGGCGTCGCCGGTGTAGTAGCGGCGTTTGGCCCAGAGCGCGACATAGACGAGGCCGACCAGAACCGGGACCTCGATGAGCGGGCCGACGACACCGGCGAGCGACTGGCCTGACGAGACGCCGAAGACGCCGATTGCGACCGCGATCGCGAGTTCGAAGTTGTTGCCGGCGGCGGTGAACGCGGCCGCGGCGTTGCTCTCATAGGGCAGCTTCAAGCGCATCCCGAGCGCGAAGGTTCCGAACCACATGATCACGAAGTAGGCCAACAACGGAAGAGCGATGCGGGCCACTTGCCAGGGTCGGTTGGTGATTTCGTCACCCTGCAAGGCGAACAGAATCACGATCGTGAACAGCAACCCGTACAAGGCAATTGGCCCGATGCGCGGCAGAAACGTGTTCTCGTACCATTCGGTGCCCTTGCGCCGTTCGCCGAGGGTACGGGTGAGGTAGCCAGCCGCGAGTGGGACGCCGAGGAAGATGAGCACGGACTTGGCGATCTGCCAGATGTCGATGTCGATGCCGTTGGTGTCGAGTCCCAGCCAGCCAGGCAGGACCTCGAGGTAGAAGTAGCCGAGAAGAGAGAACACGAGCACCTGAATGAGCGAGTTGATCGCGACGAGGACGGCGGCGATCTCGCGGTTGCCGCCGGCGAGGTCGATCCAGATCAGGACCATCGCGATGCATGGGGCGAGGCCGATGATGATCACGCCGGTGCGGTAGGCGGGGAGGTCGGGCAGCATGAGCCAGGCGAGCGCGAACATCAGCGCCGGGCCGACGAGCCACACGATCACCAGCGACATGATGATTGGGCGCTTGTCGGCCACTGCGGCGCCGATGGCTCGGTAGCGCACCTTGGCCAGCACCGGGAACATCATTGCGAAGAGGCCGATCGCGATCGGGAGCGACACGGTGTCAATCTTCACCTTCCCGAGCTGATCGTTGAGGCCGGGGAAGGCCCGCCCGAGCGCGATGCCGGCAAGCATCGCCGCGCCGATCCACACCGGAAGCAAACGGTTCAGTGTCGACAGACGCGCAGCAGGTTCCAGTTCAGGAGAAGCGTCGCGTGTCGTCGGATGTGGCGTGCTCATGTGGTGCGACTCATTTTCATCGGCAATGGCGGTAGGCGGAGGGTGAGCAGCCACGTGAGCGCAACGAACGACGCGGAGCCCCACAGGGCGAGATCGAGGCCACCCCACAGGTAGAGCATGCCCGACAGCAGAGTGCCGACCAGGCGTCCGGCGGCGTTGGCGGAGTAGTAGAAGCCGACATCGAGCGCGACGTCATCGTCGTCGGAGTAGGCGAGGACCAAGTACGAGTGCAGCGACGAATTCATCGCGAACACGACGCCGAACACGACGAGACCGCCGATTACTGCGGTGGCCGCACCGACGTCGAGCCCGACTGAAAGTGCGATCAGCGCAGTGACGCCGCCGAGGATCAGCGCCCACTGCTGTGCGGCTTTGATCTCGTCGACCTCGGCCTCGCCCCGCCCGAGGATGCGCGGCGCGAACGATTGAACGACGCCGTAGCCGATCACCCACACCGCGAGGAAGCCGCCGACGCCCTGATTCGACCAGCCGAGGTCGTCGGCGAGGAACACTGGCAGCGCGACCACGAACCAGATGTCGCGGGACCCGAAGAGGAAGAACCGTGCTGCGGAGAGGCGGTTGATGGACTCTGACTTCGACAGGATCGATCGCAGCGGAGGCTTCTTCTTCGACTTGCCGATGTCTTCGTTGAGGAAGATCAATAGGACGATCACGGTGACGGCCAGCGCTGCGGCCATCGACCACAGGGCGGCGTCGTATCCGACCCACGACAGCAGCGCTGCGCCGAGGAAGAACCCGACGCCCTTCAAGGCGTTCTTCGAGCCGGTGAGGAGTGCGACCATCCGGAACAGCGCGCCGTCGCCGTTGCCTGCCACCGTCTTGACTGCGCTCTTGGAGCTCATTTTGGTGAGGTCCTTGGCGATACCGGACAGCGCTTGGGCCGCCATCACGAACGTGACAGCGAACCACTTCTGCCAACTCGGCTGCTCAAAGGTCAGTGCGATCAGGGCGACGATCTGCAGCCCGAGCCCTGCGACGAGCGTGCGATTGAGGCCGCGACGGGCGCCGACCCAACCACCGATCAGGTTGGTGAGAATGCCCATGAACTCGTATGCAATGAACAAGAACGCGATCGCGACCGGTGAATAGCCCAGTTCGTTGAAGTGCAGCAGCACCAACATGCGCAGCGCGCCGTCGGTGAGCGTGAACGTCCAGTATCCGAAGGTGACCAGGACGTAGTTGCGCAGCTTCACGCACGCGCCCGTCCGTCGAGCGCCGCTGCAACCATCGCGGTCAGCTCGACCAATCGGAACGCGTACCCGTACTCGTTGTCGTACCAGATCAGCACCTTCACCAGACGTCCGTCGACGACCATGGTCGACGGACCATCGACGATGCCAGACCGAGTGTCGTTCGTGTAGTCCGCCGACACCAGTGGGCGGTGCTCGAACCCGAGGATGCCTGCCAGCGGACCATCCGCCGCGGTGCGAAGGAGGTCGTTGATCTCTTCGACCGTGACGTCGCGATTCATCGTGAATACGGCGTCGGTCAGGGAGGCGTTGAGAAGTGGGACCCGCACGGCGATGCCGTTGAGCTTGCCGGCGAGTTCGGGGTAGATCAGCGTGATCGCTGTTGCTGAACCGGTTGAAGTAGGGATCAGCGAGTTCAGCGCCGAGCGAGCCCGACGCAGGTCCTTGTGCGGTGCGTCGACGACGACCTGGGTGTTGGTGACGTCGTGCATCGTGGTGATGACACCGCGTTCGATGCCGATCGATTCGTGCAGCACTTTCACGACCGGGGCGAGGCAGTTCGTCGTGCACGAGGCAGCGGTGACGATCCGGTGCACGTCGGGTTCATAGAGGTGGTCGTTGCAGCCCATCACCACGTTCAGCACGCCCTCGCTCGTCACTGGCGCAGCCACCACCACCTTGCGCACACCGCGACCGAAGTAGGGATCGAGCAGCTCGCTGGTGCGGAACTTGCCGGTGGCTTCGATGACGACGTCGACGTCGAACTCATCCCAGGGAACAGCCCCCGGGGTGGTGTGTTCGGAGAACGACACCTTCGACCCGTCGATGACGAGGCCGGCTCCGTCGACCGCGACGGAGCCTTGGTAACGGCCGTGGACCGAATCGAATTCCAGGAGGTGGGCGGCGGTTTCGACGCCTCCTTTGTGTTCGTTCACGTGGACGAGTTGGAGGTCGGGATGCTGGCGCAGCGCGCGGACGGAGAGGCGTCCCATTCGGCCGAAGCCATTGACACCGATGCGAGTGGTCACCGTGTATGTCCGTTCAGATGGGGGAGGAGTGCGAGATGAGGGAAGCGATACGGGTGTCGAGGTCCGCCACGACCTCGTCGAAGGCGGCGCTCGTGCCGGCCTCTACGGGGTCGGGAGTCGACCAGTGCCACCAACTCGGGTCGGGATCGAGCTCCTCGTGCGCTCGATCGCAGACCGTGACGACCTGCGTGCCGTCGGGGATCTCGCCCACCAGACGCGGCACGGCACCACCGAGCGACAGGCCGGCCCGACGAGCAGCAGCAACCGCCCCCCGGTGAACTCTGGACGCCGGATGCGTGCCGGCCGACTCGGCCGGCCTGTGGGTACGTGCCGTCCACAAGGCCGCAGCAAGCTGAGATCGGGCCGAGTTGTGGCTGCACAGGAACAGCACGGCCCCGACGGGAGAGGTGGCGCGTGCCTGAAGTTGTTCAATCGGTTGACGAACCAGTCGCACGTACTTGCGACGGCCGTCGCCGTCCGACACGAACCGCACGATCAACCCGACGTCCTCCAGCACCGTGAGATGGTGCGCGAGCAGATTCGACGCAACATCGAGCAGTTCGCCGAGTTCCTTCGGCGACCGGTCGCTGACCGCCAATTCATCCACGATCGCGAGCCGGGCTGGCTCACCGAGCGCGGCGTGCATCACAGCACGCGTTGCGATGTCGTCATCTGTCGCTCGAGTCCGAGGGCTCATTGAGGGCATCGGTCTCTCCTTCGCATCCGACAACTGAAGAATAATCACTCACTCAACATTGAGTCAATCTGTGATGAGCTAGTTACAGCTGGCGAAGGAATCGCAGTACGGCGTGTACCCGGCGGTGATCGCGGTCGTCGGGCGGCAGGTTGAGCTTCATAAAGATGTTGTGAACGTAGCCCTCGACAGTCTTCACACTCACAAAGAGCTCTTCGGCGAGGCCGGTGTTGGTGAGCCCTTGTGCCATGAGGGCAAGAACCTCGCGCTCGCGTTCGGTCAGGTCCGCGAGCGGGTCCTGCTCGCGCCGCCGGCCGACGAGCCGGGTGACCAACTCGGGGTCGATCACCACCTCACCCGCAGCGACGCGGCGAACATCGACAGCGAACGCACCCAGGTCTGACACTCGGTCTTTGAGCAGGTACCCGACGCCACCTTCGAAGTCGTTCATGAGTCGTAACGCGTGGTGGACCTCGACGTACTGCGAGAGCAGCATCAGCCCAACGTTCGGTGCCGTGGCTCGGATCGCGGAGGCGGCTTCGATGCCCTCGTCTGCAAAGCCGGGGGGCATTCGCAGGTCTGTCACTACGACATCGGGTGCCTTGCTGAGCGCTAGCTCAACGAGGCTTGGGGCGTCCGAGGCCTGACCGACGACCTCGAAACCGACCTCGGCGAGGATCCGCGCCAGACCCTCGCGGAAGAGCACCGAGTCGTCAGCCACGATCACCCGCACGACAGCACCGTCAAAATTCGAGTGCCTCCGCCGGCGGGACTGTCGAGCTGTAACCGTGCGCCGAGCGCCGCCAGCCGGTCGGTCACTCCCTGGATGCCGCCGCCCACACTGAGGATTGCACCGCCGCGCCCGTCGTCGGACACATTTACTCGCAACCCGCCGTCGACCTTGGTCACGCACACCGTGACCAGGTGGGCGTCGGCGTGTCGGGCGGCGTTCGTGAGGGCCTCGCTGACGAGGAAGTAGGTTGTCGCCTCGATCTCTCGGGGCAACCGACCTTCCAACTCCACGGATAATTTGACCGGCACTGGGGCTCGGTCGGCAAGGGCCTCGAGCGCGGCGCCGAGCCCTTGCTCGGTGAGCACCATGGGGTGCAGCCCGCGGGCAAGGTCGCGCAATTCGGCGGTGGCGTCGAGGAGATGTGCACGCGCTTCCCTTACCCTCGCGGCGAGGGCCGGGTCGGCTGTCGCCCGCTCGGCCAACGCACCGAGCTCGAGTCCGAGGGTCAATAGGCGCTGTTGAGCACCGTCGTGGAGGTTTCGTTCAATTCGGCGCCTCGCCACGTCCTCGGCGGTCACGATGCGCCGCGCAGCAGCCTGCAGCTGATGGGCGTGGTGTTGCTGAACGATGACCAGCGCGGTCTGTGCAACGAGATCCGAGAGCAGTCGATCTTCCGTAGCGGTGAGAGCTTCTCCGGCGGGTTTGCGCAGTGCGATGGCTCCGAGGACGGTGCCATGGTGGGTCACCGGCCGCAACTGCCACCGGGGCCGGTAGAGGTCGTGCATCGACTGTTGCTGATCGTCGACGCCGTCCCCGGGCACCGCGGCTGGCCACGCCGCGGCGGGCACAAGGCGCTCGTTGTCGCCGATCCAGACCACCACCTCGCTCGCACCGACGGCGTTGGCGACGGTCGTAGCGATGCCTGCCAGGAGTGCCTCCGGCGCGCCGTGGAGGCCGGCCGTGAGTTGCGCGAGTGCCTCGTACGGCGTAGTCCTGTGGCCGTAGACGAGGCGGTCGGCGACACGCTGGGCTCGCCTGCGAAGCGGCTCGGACAGTACTGCCACAACTGCGGTTGTGGTCAGCCAGAGGACGCCGCGACCTGCGGGAATGAGGGCGCCGACACCGAGCACCATCGCCACATATCCAGCGGTGATCACCAGCACCATCGCGCCGATCACAATCGTCTTGTTGAGCACTGGGTCGATGTCGTACAGGCGGTATTTGAGAATCGCGATCCCGGCGGCCACCGGTACCAGCGGCAGCGCGAGCAGCCCCGGCACGGGGCTACCGACCAGGGCCAACCCACCGACCAGAAGTATGATCTCCATCACCACCGCGTACACCAGCCAGCGCAGCTGACGAACCTCGTCGCCTCGCGCCCGATGGACGCGTACGAGGATCTCGGCCGTCCACAGAACCTGGAAGAGAAGAAAGAACAGGCGGGCGCCATCCCAGAATGTCTGGGCGCGACCAGCTCCGGCGAGGTCCAACGGATGGGGAGCCACGAGCGCGGTGCGGTCGTAG
>JANLPB010000154.1:0-5976 GCA_031366885.1 Ilumatobacteraceae bacterium | reverse complement strand
TCTACACACGCACCAAGGTCGTCACCAAGCGTTGGCCCGACCCGCGCACGAGCAAAGTCGACCTCGGCTTCCCGCAGAACAGGTAGGACCCATGCAATTCGGAGTTGTCCTCCAGACCACGCCGCCGTCGCGGCGCGTGTTTGATCTTGCCAAGCGGGCGGAGTCGTACGGATTCGAGTACGTATGGACCTTCGACAGCCACATCCTGTGGCAGGAGCCGTACGTGATCTACAGCCAGATTCTGGCCGAGACGCGCAATGTCACCGTCGGGCCGATGGTCACCAATCCGGCCACCCGCGACTGGACCGTCACCGCCAGCCTGTACGCCACGCTGAACGAAATGTTCGGCAACCGCACCGTCTGCGGCATCGGTCGCGGTGACAGCGCGGTGCGGGTCACCAATGGCGCGCCGACCAACTTGGCGACGCTGCGCGAGAGCATTCACGTCATCCGCGAAATGGCGAATGGTCGCTCCGTTGACTACAAGGGCAGCGAGCTTCGCTTGCCGTGGGCTTCGAAGAGTCGTCTGGAGATGTGGGTAGCTGCCTATGGTCCCAAGGCGCTTGCGCTCACCGGTGAAGTCGGCGATGGGTTCATCTTGCAGTTGGCCGACCTGTCGATTGCGGAGTGGACGATCAAGGCTGTTCGCGATGCGGCCGCGGCTGCTGGTCGCAACCCGGACGACATCACCATTTGCGTCGCTGCGCCCGCGTACGTCACTGACGGCACCGAGGCCGGGCTGGCGTATGGGCGCGAACAGGTGCGATGGTTCGGGGGCATGGTTGGCAACCATGTGGCCGACATCGTTGCCCGCTACGGCGACGATGCACCCGTGCCGAAGGCGCTCACCGATTACATCAAGAACCGTCAGGGCTACGACTACAACGAGCACGGCCAGACCGGCAACACCCACACGACGTTCGTACCGGATGAGATCGTCGATCGGTTCTGCATCGTTGGCCCGGTGGAGGCGCATATCAAGCGCATGCAGGAGCTGAAGGACCTTGGTGTCGACCAGTTCGCGATCTACCTGCAACACGACGACAAGGACCACACCCTGCAGGCGTATGGGGAGAAGGTCATGCCGGCTGTGGCCGAGCATGTGAAGGCCCGTTCGTGACGGCAGAAACCGTCCCGAACGTCGCCCGTTCCCCCCGGATGTGGCTGCTACGCGCACGGCGCGCAGTCATGTTCTTCGTCGCGCTCGCATTGGTGGCCATCAGCTGGGAGCTCTACAAGAAGTTCGGTCCGCAAGACGGTGGGGAAGTGTTCGGCTGGAAGATCCTGCCGCGTGCGAAAGATCGAGTGATGCCCCACGTGAGCGACATGTTCAGTCGCTTCGGCGACCCGGTCGGCCGCGCCGCCGACGAGACCGTGCTGTCCGTCGTTGTTGACGCGGTGTGGTTCTCGTTGCGGCTGGTCTTGGCCGGTTTCGCGATGGGCCTCATTGCCGGCATGTCGCTGGCTGTCGTGATGACTCGCTTCCGTTTTGCGGAGCGGGCGATTCTGCCGTACCTGGTGATCTCGCAGACGGTGCCCCTGATCGCGCTCGCACCGCTGGTCGCCAGCTGGGGCGGCAAGGTGGAACTGTTCGGATGGGAGTGGCCACGCTGGCTGTCGGCAGCGGTGCTCGGCGCCTTTCTGACCTTTTTCCCGATCGCCGTGAACACGCTGCGCGGATTGCAATCGCCCACCCCCGCCTCGCTCGAACTGATGGACAGCTTGGCCGCGCCATGGCACCGCACGTTGTTCACGTTGCGCTTTCCTGCGGCCGTGCCGTACATCGTGCCGGGTCTCAAATTGGGCGCCGCCGGTGCCGTGATTGGCGTCGTGGTCTCGGAGATTTCCACCGGTCTGCGAGGCGGCATCGGGCGACTCGTCATCGAGTTCGGTCGGGCCACCACCAGTGACCCGGCCATCGTGTACACGGCAATCATCGGCGCGGCAGTCCTTGGCTTGATCATGGCGGCGCTGATCGCGCTCGCCGATTCCTTCTTCATGCGAAATCGACCGAAAGAGAGCATTGCGTGAGTGCCGTAGAGGTCGTTGGGCTGGGCAAGGTCTTCAACGCTGGCAAGGCCAGCAAGGTCGACGCGCTTGTCGATATCAATGTGGCGATCGAGCCGGGCGAGTTCATTTCGCTGATCGGGCCGTCGGGGTGCGGCAAGAGCACCTTGCTGCGACTGATCGCCAACCTGACCGAGCCGACCTCCGGCGCGGTCACCGTCAATCGCAAGCCGGCCAAGCAGGCGCGGCTGGAGCAGGACTATGGCATGGCCTTTCAGCAGGCCGGTCTCTTCGAATGGCGCACGGTCGCGAAGAACATCGAGCTGCCGTTGGAGTTGAAGGGCTGGGACCGCTCGAAGCGGCGCGCGAGGGCCCGCGAGATGCTGGAGCTGGTCAAGCTGTCCGACTTTGCGGATCACATGCCATGGCAGCTCAGCGGCGGAATGCAACAGCGCGTTGCGATCGCTCGCGCGTTGGCCGCGCACCCGCCGATTCTGCTGATGGACGAGCCGTTCGGTGCGCTCGACGAAATGACCCGCGAGCACATGCAGGCCGAATTGCTGCGCATCTGTGCCGAGACCAAGACCACCGTCATCTTCGTCACGCACTCGATTCCCGAAGCCGTGTACCTGTCCACGCGGGTCGTCGTCATGTCGCCAAGGCCGGGCCGTATCACCGCCATCATCGACGTGCCGCTGGGTTCGGCTCGCGACCTGGACACTCGCGAGTCGGGTGACTTCTTCGGCAAGATCACCGAGGTGCGCGAGGCGCTGCGCGGCGCCGAATACGGGACTGTCGGCCACACGACGACTGGCCATTCACTTGGGGGAGCCGACGACCGGTGACGGCCCGCCTCAACCCCGTGCTGCACGCGTTGTGGCCGCCTGCATTGCTCGGCGCGCTGATGCTGTCGCTGTGGCAGTTGATCGTGCGCGGATTCGATCTGCAGCCGTACTTCCTGGTCGCGCCCACTGACATCTGGGTGGCGCTCACCGACAACTGGAGCAACATCTGGGAAGCGATGCAGGTGTCGGGCACAAACGCCGCCTTTGGTCTGCTGTTCGGCACGATCGCGGGCGTGCTGATGTCGTTCCTGCTCAGTCGCTTCCGTATCGCCGACGAGCTCATCACCCCAATGTCGATTGCCATCAACGCGATCCCTGCATTCGTGTTGGTCTCGGTCTTCAACAACATGTTCTCCAGCACCAGCGAAGTGCCCCGCCGACTGATGGTCACACTGGTTGTGTTCTTCGTCGTGCTGGTCAACGTGGCCAAGGGTCTCCGCCAGGTCGAGCCGGTCCATGCCGAACTCATGCGCAGCTACGCAGCCAGCGGCTGGGACGTCATGCGCAAGGTGCGCATTCCCAATGCCATTCCGTTTCTGTTCACCGCGCTGCGTATCTCGGCACCGTTAGCCGTCATCTACGCCTATGTGTCGGAGTACTTTGGTGGCGCGCAGAACGGTCTCGGCAGCAGGATCACCAGCAACATCGCCAACTCCAAGAATGCCGCCGGTTGGGCGTACGTCACCGGCGCCTGCCTCTTGGGGCTGGCGTTCTATTTGATCGCAATTATTCTGGAAGCGGCCGCCACACCGGGTGGCCGCAACCGCAATCGGGAGGGTTCGTGACCCACCTGCACAGGCCTAGAGGAATCATTCCGAAAGGGGAGGAGCAACAATGAGGAAGCAACGTAACAAGGGTGTGATCGCTGCCGTGATGGCACTGTCGATCGTGGCCGCAGCATGCGGCGATGACGCAACCACCTCGGACACGAAGGCACCGGCCGAGACTGCGGCACCGGCGGAGACAAGCGCTCCCGCCGAGACGACGGCACCGGCCGAGACGACGGCACCGAGCGATACGACGGGTGACACGGTGGCAGCAGGTGACTGTGCCGAGATGACGCCGGTGAAGCTGCAGCTGCAATGGGTCACTCAGGCCCAGTTCGCTGGCTACTACGCCGCGATCGACAAGGGTTACTACGAGGCGCAGTGCCTCGACGTCACCATTCTCGAAGGCGCCGTCGACATCACACCGCAGACCGTGCTCGCCAATGGCGACGCCGACTTCGCAATTGCGTGGGTGCCCAAGGCACTCGCCAGCCGTGAAGCCGGTGCCGACATCGTCGACATCGCCCAGGTGTTCCAGCGCAGTGGCACCCTGCAGGTCAGCTTCAAGGATGCGGGCATCACCACGCCGGCAGACTTCGCCGGCAAGAAGATCGGCAACTGGGGCTACGGCAACGAGTTCGAAGTCTTCGCTGCCATGACCGCTGCTGGTATCGACCCGGCATCGGTGGACAACGTGGCTCAGCAGTTCGACATGGTCGGTCTGCTGGAGGGCGACATCGATGCCGCCGAGGCCATGACCTACAACGAGTACGCACAGGTCCTCGAGTCGATCAACCCTGCCACCGACAAGCTGTACCAGCCCGAAGACTTCAACGTCATCTCGTATGAGGACGTCGGCGTCGGTATGTTGCAGGACGCAATCTGGGCAGACGGCACTCGTCTGGCCGATGCGGACTACAAGGCAACGGCTGTCAGCTTCGTGGCCGCATCGCTGCAAGGTTGGGCCTTCTGCCGCGACAACGCGGCCGACTGCGCAGGCATCGTCAGCGATCTCAGCCCAATCCTGGGTCTCACCCACCAGACGTGGCAGATGAACGAAATCAACAAGCTCATCTGGCCCGCCGACGGTGGCGTTGGCTACATCGATTCCGCAGCTTGGGACCGTACGGCCAAGATCTCGCAGGAGACCAAGAACCTGGAGGGCAGCACGGTGCTGACCAAGGCCCCCGATGCAGACGCTTACACCAACGACATCGTCACTGCAGCCCACGCGCTGTTGAAGTCGTTGGGTGTCGACATCAATGGAGCCGACTTTGCCCCGATCGACGTCACGCTCACTGAGGGCGGCGCCTGACCAAGGCCGAACACACGCAAGCCGTGGAGAGTCACGGCGAGGGGCGGGTTGCTTCGGCGACCCGCCCCTCTCGCGTCGCGCCCGTGTTGGTGGCGGGTGCACCATGGGTGTTCGTGGTCCTGTGGAGCACGGGCTTCATCGTTGCTCACTACGGCACGCAAGACGCAGGGCCGCTGACGTTTCTCGCCATCCGGCTGGCAATTGCCGCTGTCGTGCTCGGCTTCATTGCAGCCGCGAGCGGTGCAGCCCGGCCAACTCGTCGGCAGGTGATGTGGGCTGGAGTGGTGGGCGTCTTGATGCACGCCGTGTATTTGGGCGGCGTGTTTCTGGCGATCAGTTGGGGAATGCCGTCGGGAATCGGTGCGCTGATCGCGGGCCTGCATCCGGTACTCACGGCCATCGCCGGTCGAGCAGTTCTGGGCGAGCGATTGCGGCGCCTCCAGTGGCTCGGCGTTGCGCTCGGCTTCGCGGGTGTCATCGTGGTCGTGGTCGACCGGCTGCTGGCCAAGTCGGTGGGCCTCAGTCCTGGCGCGCTGCTGGCCGCCAGTCTCAGCGTGCTGGCGATGAGTGGGGGCACGCTCGTGCAGCGTCGCTACGGCAACACCACTCCGCTGTTGTGGGGCACTGCGACGCAGTACGTGGTTGCCGCGGGCGTGCTTGCGCTGGCCGCGACCGTGCATGCCAACGAAGGCTTCACTGTGACAGCACAGTCGATGTTCGCGCTTGCGTGGGCAGTGATCGTGCTCTCGATCGCGGCCGTACTGATCATGCTGTGGCTGCTGCAACGAGAGGCCGCGGCGAAGGTCAGCAGCCTCTTCTTCCTCACCCCCGCGCTGAGCGCGATCGAAGGAGCAATCCTGTTCGACGAACAGTTGGGCATGCTGGCCCTTGTCGGTCTCACGGTCGCTCTTGCTGGTGTCGCGCTCACATTGAGGCCAGCACGGTAACGTGCCATCGAGGGACGGCAAAGGGGCCGAGCCTCGCACCAGGAGGTGGCCCATGACGGACACCAAGCCCATGAACGTCGATGCACGATCCGACC
>JANLPB010000263.1:0-3393 GCA_031366885.1 Ilumatobacteraceae bacterium | reverse complement strand
GCCCAAAATGACCAACGCGACCTCGGCATCGATGGCTCTGGCCCCACTCAGTTCGGTGGCCCCAGAGGTGAAGGTGATTCACGGGCGGCCGCCGGTCCACAGCAGTTCGCAGCCGACAGCCGCCAACGACTCGTCGAGACCTTGCGCGATGAGGCCGGACCCTACGGAGTCACCGACCGCGACGACGCGACAGGGTGCCAACGACACTGTGGCGGGTGGACTCGTCGGGGTCGCCGCCGCGGGCAGCCCGCTCACCGCCGCTGTCGATGGCGGCAGCGTCGCAGCGCTCACGTCAGAGGTGACGGCAGAGCTGAGGTCGGAGGAGGCAACCTCGGTTGCTGGCGCTACCACTGTCGTCGCTGCCGGGTCAGCCGAGCCCGACCCACATGCGGACAGGGCGAGGCCGACGGCCACTACAACGACCACCATCCGTCGCCAACGACGCTCCCGTGCCATGCGCGCCAACCGTACCCGAGCCCGCGTCAGCCTCGAGAGCTTTGCCTAGCGGACGGAGCCGATGGGGGCCACGGCAGCGTCGAGAACGGCGACGAGGTCGTCGGGCGCAATTTCAATGTCCAGGCCTCGCTTGCCGCCGCTGACGTAGATGGTGTCGAACAGCACGCACGTCTCGTCGATCGCCGTCCGCAGCCGCTTCTTCTGCCCGAAGGGGCTGATCCCGCCGACCACATAGCCCGTCAGCCGCTGCGCGAGCTCCACCGGGCACATCTCGGCCCGCTTGCCTCCCAGCGCCAACGCCAGCTCACGTAGTGAGAGCTGCCCGCTGACAGGAACGATGGCGACGACCTGCTCGACGCCGACCTCAGTGGTCAGGTTGGCGATCAGGGTCTTGAACACCCGCCCGGGCTCTACTCCCAGAGCCTCGGCAGCGACGATCCCGTAGTTGCCTTCGCCAGGTTCGTGGTGGAACTCGGTGACGGTGAAGGCGACGCCTGACGCTTGCAATGTCGCGATTGCTGGGGTTCCACCCTTCGCCATCGGCACAGTCTGGCGCACGACCCCTGCGTCCGCGCGAGAAGCCCAAGGTCGTGCGACAGGTACCCGGGCAGCGGCAGACCCGCGAAGGTGACAACATGGGCCGCGTGGCCGTGATCGACACCTATGAACTGGCTGACCGATACCGCATTGACGAAGGCCGCGCCTTCATCAGTGGCTCGCAGGCGCTCGCGCGCCTGCCCTACGAGCAGCTACGCGCCGACCGTCGCGCTGGCCTGAACACCGCCGCGTACATCAGCGGTTACCCGGGCAGCCCACTAGCCGGCTACGACCGCGATGTCACCGCTGCGGCGAAGTTGGCAACCGCAGACGGTCTGAAGATGGTCTTCCAGCCCGGCATGAACGAGGAGCTGGCTGCCACCGCGGTCATGGGGTCGCAGCTGGCGGTCACACTGGACTCGTGTCGCTACGACGGCATCATCGGCATCTGGTACGGCAAGGCACCCGGACTCGACCGTGCCAGCGATGCGCTTCGCCACGCAGTGTTCGCCGGCACGTCCAGCAAGGGCGGCGCAGTGGCGTTGGTCGGCGACGACCCCGCGGCCAGGAGCAGCACGCTGCCATCGTCAAGCGGCGCGACGCTTGTCGATCTCAACATGCCCATCATCTACCCAGGCGACGTGCAGGAAGCCATCGACCTCGGCCGCCACGCCATCGCACTGTCCCGCGCCTGCGGGGTGTGGGCCAGCATCAAAGTGGTCGAGGCCGTCGCCGACGGAACTGGCTCGGTGGAGCTACACCACGAGCGCATCGCACCCGTGGTACCGACCATGGAGGTCGACGGCAAGCTGTGGGTGCCGCACCCCAGCGGGCAGGTGATCACACCGTTCACGTTGGAACTCGAGCGCGAATTCCACGAAGTTCGTCTTGAACTGGCCAGGCAGTACGGCGTTCTGAACCACCTCAACACGATTCCTGTACGCGGCCCCAGCGATTGGCTGGGCATCGTCGCCAGTGGCCACACCTACCACGAGACGCTGGAGGCACTACGAATTCTCGGGTTCCGTACGCCCGACGAACTGAGCGCCGCCGGCATTCGTCTCTTCAAGCTGGCGATGCCAGTACCGCTGGACGCAGTGCAGGTGCGCGAGTTCGCAGAAGGCTTGACGGAAGTGATCGTCGTCGAGGAGAAGACGCAAAACCTCGAGTGGCTGGTCAAGGACGCTCTATACGGACGGGCCAACGCTCCGCTCGTGTACGGCAAGCACGCGCCGAACGACGCCCTGCTGTTCCCGATGACCGGCACCCTGGAAGCCGATTCAATTGCCGCACATCTGCGACCCAGGCTGCGCGAGCGATTGAGCGACAGGATGGTCCCCGAGCCCGCCGCCGCACGCCAGCTGATTCCGCTGTCAGTCAGCCGCACACCGTTCTTCTGTTCGGGCTGCCCACACAACGCTTCGACGAAGGTGCCGGAGGGTTCGCTGGTCGGCGCCGGCATCGGCTGTCACAGCATGGTGATGATGATGGAGCCCGGGCGTGCGGGCAACATTGTCGGGCTCACCTCGATGGGCAACGAAGGCGCCCAATGGTTCGGGATGGCACCGTTCGTGGGCGACGACCATCTCATTCAGAACCTCGGGGATGGCACCCTGTTCCACAGCGGCATGACCGCCATCCGCGCCGCAATCGCCAATGGTGCCAACATCACCTACAAGATTCTGTACAACGGCGCGGTCGCGATGACCGGCGGGCAGGATCCATTCGGCCAGCTGGACGTGCCAACACTGTGCAAGGTGCTGCAGGCCGAAGGGGCCCGCCAGATCATCGTCACCACCGACGAACTCGAGCGCTACCGCAGCATCGAACTACCAGCCGGCGTCAAGGTATGGGGCCGCACGCGCCTGATCGAGGCGCAGGAAGTACTCGCCGCTGTCCCCGGCTGCACAATCTTGATCCACGACCAGCGTTGCGCCGCGGAGAAACGCCGCGACCGCAAGCGCGACCGCATCGATACGCCCGCATTTCGCGTTGTCATCAACGAGCGAGTGTGTGAAGGCTGCGGCGATTGCGGGGACAAGAGCAACTGCCTGTCGGTGCAGCCCACCGACACGCCATTCGGCCGCAAGACCCGAATAGATCAAGGCTCATGCAACTTCGACTTCTCGTGCATGAAGGGTGATTGCCCTGCGTTCATGACGGTCACCGTCGCACCCGAGAAGACGAAGAAGTCGGCGGTGCGAACACCACCCACTGACCTGCCGTCGCCCCGGCCGGGTGCGGTCGGTGACTGCACGATTCGCATGTCGGGCATCGGTGGCACGGGCGTTGTCACGGTCAGTCAGATCCTTGGTACGGCCGCCATGTTGGGCGGTTATCAGGTGCGCGGGCTCGACCAAACCGGCCTCTCACAGAAGGCCGGTCCGGTGGTCAGCGACC
>JANLPB010000112.1:0-5611 GCA_031366885.1 Ilumatobacteraceae bacterium | reverse complement strand
GTACGAGAGGACCGGGACGGACGGAGCTCTGGTGTGTCTGTTGTCCTGCCAAGGGCATGGCAGATTAGCCACCTCCGGAAGGGATAACTGCTGAAAGCATCTAAGTAGGAAACCCGTTCCAAGATGAGTACACCCATGCGGTTAACGCAGTAAGGCCCGTGGCAAGACCACCACGTTGATAGGCCGGAGGTGTAAGCACGGTAACGTGTGTAGCCGACCGGTACTAATCGGCCGAGGGCTTGGATTTACAATCGCTCGTGTTTGCTCTGGAGTCCTTGGAGGGCTGCCCCATTCGGGGGCGCATCCTTGACAACTAAAGATTTCGGTGGCTATAGCGGCAGGGTCACACCCGTTCCCATCCCGAACACGGAAGTTAAGACTGCCTGCGCCGATGGTACTTGGGGGTAGACCCCCTGGGAGAGTAGGTCGCCGCCGGATTTCGAAATCAATACCCCTGCCTTCGGGCAGGGGTATTGGTGTTTTTCTGCTCCTGTTCGCCAGCGGTGCAACGTTTCATCGTCGGTGGAGCCCGGCACGCTGGAATCGAGGCAAGGGGGCCGTAGGCTTGATGCCTATGCCGAACGACCGTCGCCCCAGTTCCAGCTCCTCCGGGCGCAACGCTCGCGGAGGCACCGGCGCCGGCGCTGGACGCAGCTCGGGTGGCGGGGCTCGGCCAAGCCGTCCATCGGGTGCAGGCGACGCGGACCGCGGTCGCCCCGGTGGGGGCGCGTCGAGCAGATACGGCTCACGTGACGCCCGTCCCTCCGGTGCGCGTGACAGCGCAGGCGGCGGAGCGGGGTACAACCGTTCTGGTACGGCTCGACGGGCAGGCGAGTCTCCCTCCTCGCGGTCGGAAGGTTCCCGTCGTCCCGACAGCGGGTACGAAGGCCGGCCAGCACGCGCCGGTCAGGACGATGGCCGGTCGTCGCGTCCAGGTGCAGATCGTCCCCGTGGTCCTCGTCCTGACGGTGGTTCGGATCGTCCCCGTGGTGGGCGCCCGACCGGAGGGCAGCGGCGAGATCCTCGTGCTGACTCCGGCGTCGAACGACCTCGCCGTCCGGGTTCGGAGCGCCCGACGTCACGGAGCACTGGTCGGCCGATGTCGGCAGCAGATCAGCGCTCGATCATCGTCAAGAACAAGCGGGGGCCGAAGCCCGAGCGGGTCGAGGCCGCCCCGCCGCCGTGGGAACGCGAGCAGTGGATCGACGAAGGCTCCCTTCGCGAGGAGGCAAGCAAGGCAGCACAGCGCGCAGCAACCGATGATGCTCCTCGTGGACGTGCACCACACTCCGATCTGTCGCCGGAGGTTGCCGCCGAACTCGCCAAGGTTGCCCTTGCCAGCCGTCAGGCGCGCTACAAAGAGCGCCTCGCCTCCGCAGCCGAAGCACTCGATCGCGGTCGGTTTGCCGATGCTCGGCGAATGGTGCAGCCGGTCATTCGCGACCTGCCCGACATGGCGTTCGGTCACGAGATTGCTGGGTTGGCCTCGTATCGCATGGGGCAGTGGCGCAAGGCGGCCTCGGAGTTGGAAACTGCCCGGCTGCTGGATGGCACTGTCAATCACCACGCTGTGCTCGCCGATTGCTATCGCGCACTGCGCCGCTACCACGAGGTGGAGCAGCTGTGGCGCGAATTGCGCGAGGCGTCGCCAGCGCCAGCATTGCTGGCTGAGGGCCGCATCGTTGCCGCAGGCGCTCTTGCCGACCAGGGCGACCTGAAGGGCGCACTGAACACCATGGCCAAGGCGTTGGAAGTACCCAAGAAACCGCGCGACTATCATCTTCGTCAGTGGTACGTGGTCGCCGATCTCCTCGATCGCTCTGGCGATGTCATCAAGGCCAGGCGGTACTTCGGGTTGGTGTTCGCGGCGGACAACGAGTTTGCCGACGTCAAGGAACGTCTGCGCACCCTCGGTCGTTGACTTCCGTGTGCCCGAACGTTGTCACACCCTTTCCCTAGGCTGCTGAGTACGGCTTCCCCCGATACGTCAATTCGTTGTCTGTCGTCGCGCGCTCGCAGAGCTGCGGCTGAAGGGAAACCACATGAACGTCGTCGTTCTTCATGGAACGCTCAGCAGTGAGCCTGTAACGCGGACTCTCGCCTCCGGGTCCGTTCTGGTATCGCTCGAACTCACCACCGTCGTCGACGGGGCAAGTGTCTCGGTGCCGGTGGCCTGGTTCGACCCGCCGACCGAGGTGACGTGGGCAGCTGGTGACACCCTGCTGGTCACCGGAACCGTGCGCCGTCGTTTCTTCCGCACCGGCGGCCTCACACAGAGCCGTACCGAAGTGGTTGCTGCCGAGGTGATCGCGGGTGGTCGGCGCCGTCAGGAACGAGCTGCACTGTCGCGCGCAGCGTTGTTACTGGAACGCGAGCCGGCATAGCTCAGCCAAGGGTGTCGATGTTGCCGAGCTCCACGAACGCCTGCTCGAGGCGGGTCGAGAAGCTGACCTCGGCAGCACGAAGCCAGACGCGCGGGTCGTAGTACTTCTTGTTGGGGGCGTCGGCGCCCTTCGGGTTGCCGAGTTGCCCCTGCAAGTAGTCGTGATTCTCCAGGTCGTACTGGCGAATACCGTCCCACAGCGCCCACTGCAGGTCGGTGTCGATGTTCATCTTCACCACGCCGTACGAGATTGCCTCGGCAATCTCCTGCGGCGTGCTGCCCGAGCCGCCGTGGAACACGAAGTTCACCGGGTTGGGAGCAGTGCCGTGCTTGGCCTCAATGAATGATTGAGATGCCTGCAAGATAGCCGGCTTCAACTTCACGTTGCCCGGCTTGTACACACCGTGGACATTGCCGAACGCAGCGGCAACCGTGAAGCGCGGGCTCACTGCAAGGAGGCGTTCGTAGGCGTACGCGACCTCCTCCGGCTTGCTGTACAGGTCGCTCTCGTCGGCATCACTGTTGTCGACGCCGTCCTCTTCGCCGCCCGTGATGCCGAGCTCGATCTCCAGCGTCATACCCATTTTGGACATGCGTTCGAGGTAGCGCACGCAGATGTCGAGGTTCTCCTCGATGGGCTCCTCGGACAGATCGAGCATGTGCGAGCTGAACAGCGGACTGCCGGTGCGCTTGAAGTGGGCTTCGCCAGCGTCGAGCAAGCCATCGACCCACCCAAGTTTGTCCTTGGCACAGTGATCGGTGTGAAGAATCACTCGTGCCCCGTACGCAGCCGCCAGGGTGTGCACGTGATGCGCTGCGGCGATCGAGCCTGCGACTGCCGCGGCGTCGCCCTTCAACCCGCTTCCCTTGCCAGCGACGAACGCTCCGCCGCCGTGGGAGAACTGCACGATGACAGGGCTGTTCACCCGCGCCGCAGTTTCCATTACCGCGTTGGCGGTATTGCTGCCGGTGCAGTTTGCTGCCGGCAGCGCAAAGCCGCGTTCCTTGGCCAGCGCGAAGAGTTCGGTTACGGCGTCGCCCGTGAGAACACCGGCGGGGAAAACAGAGGAAGCAGTCACGTCGCCATTGTATGGCGCGTCACGCCAGGGGCCGAAGAACCAGGCCGGTTCGCAGCTTCGGCGTGAAGAATGTCGACTTCGGTGGCATCAGCAATCGCTCGTTGGCGGTTCGCCGAATCTCATCGATTCCAGTCGGTCGAATCAAGACTCCAACCGTCGCAGGCTCTGCAGCGACACGCTCGACGACGTTGTGTACGCCGTGCTGGTAACTGACGTCAATGTTGTGATCGCGCAAGGCGTGCTCGAGCAGTGCCCCATCGAGGGCACGAATCCCCTCGAAGGCCTCCGGCTTGGCGCTCAGCCACACACCACTTCCATTGCTCCGGACGAGGCACAACGCAGAGCGCTGCACGACGTGCGTTGCAAAGGCTGGCGTGACTTCTCCGGCGTCTTGGATGTCGAAGGACTTCGCAAGAATGTGAAGCAGGGCCGACTCGCTGATGCCGTGATAGAGCCGGTGTATGGCATCGATGCTGAGTTGGTCACCAACGAGCTCAGCGACGTAGGTCAGTGTCAACTCGGCGCCGGAATGGAGCTCGCCTGCTGCTCGCATTTCATCGCGAAATGTTCTGCTGATCGCGTAGCGGTGGTGTCCGTCAGCAATCAGTACCGGACTGGCCGAGACTGCGGCGGCGACGGCAGCGATGCGGATGGGGTCGGTTACTCGTTCAACCGTGTGGACGACGCCGGCATCGTCGGTCAGAGAGCCCATTGGTTCGCCGCCCTCCAGCAGCAGGTCAGTGAGGCCCGCGGTGAGTGACAAGCCCCAGACGGGGGAGAGGTTGGCGTGAGTGGTCCGGGTGAGGTCCAGTCGATCGGTCTTGGCCTTCGGCGTGGTCCGCTCGTGAGGGAGCACCCCGTCCGCGCCTTCGTCGACGACCTCAAGCGCGCCGAGGACGCCGACCGTTTCGCGCGCTGCACCAGCCTCGTCCGTAAACGACATTCGATAGAGAGTGAAGCTCGGGGTCGCATCGCGAACGAGGGTGCCGTCTGCAACCCAGTTCTGAAGCAGTTGTGCCGCGCGCTCGTAGCGCAGAGGTCCATCGGTATCGCGTGGCACGTCGATGGCGACGATATTGCGTGGGTGGCGGGCGAGGAGTGCGTCGACGTCGGCGTCGCTGAGGACGTCGTAGGGCGGCGCCGCGACATCGTCGAGGGGGAGCGACGGATTGAAGCGAAGCGCAGTGAATGGTTCGAAGCGGGGCACACCCACAGGTTGGCACCTCTCGTGCCAACATGGCGAGACCATGACCGAAGTACCAGTAGTCCAAACAGCAAACGAAGCTCCTCCAAAGGTGGTGTTGTGCGACCTCGACGGAGTGGTGTGGTTGGCGCACCAGCCGATCCCTGGGTCCGTGGAGGGGATCGCCAGGCTGCGCGCGGCGGGTCACCGGGTGTTGTTCGTGACGAACAACTCGGCGGCGCGGCTCGAAGCTCAGGTGGCCACCCTCGAGAGCATCGGCATTCCGGCGTTCGGCGACGTGCTTACCTCGGCCCAGGCCGCTGCGATGCTGATGCAGCCCGGCGAACGAGCGCTCGTGTGCGGTGGGGACGGAGTCGTCCAGGCGCTTGAACAGAGGGGTGTCGAACCGTGCTTCGACGGCGATGCGGATGCCGTGGTGGTTGGCTTCCACCGCCATTTCGACTTCGACGGCCTCGCTCGTGCTGCCCGCGCCGTGTGGCGGGGAGCGCGCCTGATCGGGACCAACGACGATGCCACCTATCCGACGCCCGATGGCCCGATACCAGGCGGTGGGTCGATACTCGCTGCGGTCGAAACGGCGTGTGGGATCTCGGCGGTCGTTGCCGGCAAACCCTACGAACCGATGGCAGCGCTGGTCATTGCGGAGGTCGGTATGCAGGCGGCGCGTGCGGCGGTGATGGTCGGCGACCGGCCGAGTACCGACGGGCGATTCGCTGTGACGCTCGGATGCCGGTACGCGCACGTGTGGAGCGGGGTGACGCCACGCGGCACCACCATCGATCCTGTTCCAGATCTCGAGGCGAGCGACCTCGCGGCCGTCGCTGACGCGCTGGTTAGCGGCTGGAACATACGGCGGTAGGCTGTGGGCATGTCTGGAAACGCACTTCTCAAGCGGTTGCTCGATGCCGGTATGAACTTCACTGAAATCTCTCAGGACCAAGCGGA
>JANLPB010000109.1:0-18757 GCA_031366885.1 Ilumatobacteraceae bacterium | reverse complement strand
CGGCGACGGCCCCGTACGGGGCCGTCGCCGCGTTTTACCGACAATTCGTGTAGTTCGCGCTCAGTGAGCGTGAGCGGCGAGTTTGGCGGCGCGCCGGACAAGGCGCGCCGCGCTGCGAAGCGCCCGTTCCGCTTCGACCAGCGCTCCCGCAACGTCATCGTGCTCGCTCTGCTGAAAGCCGGGAACGAAGTCGGCGACCTCCTGCTGGTAGCGATCGACGTGGTCAGCCATCACCGACAGCGAGACGGAAGGGTTACCGGACATGGCGCACAGTCTGCCGCGCAACTCGCCATCCGCGCGTGGGCACAACTGGAGGGGCAGTCAGACGAATCCACTCTGCTGGCGGGGCCGTGTCTCGGTAGCGTGGCCCGGTGACCCGAGTGCCTGTGCGAGACGATCTGAAGGCCCTCGAGGGCTACCACTCGCCGCAAGTGCAGGTCGACGTGCGTTTGAACACCAACGAGTCGCCGTTCGCGCCGCCGGAAGCCTGGCGCGAGGCCTTCGCGGCGGAGCTTGAGCAAGTGGAATGGAATCGGTACCCGGACCGTGCCGCCTGGTCACTACGGGCCGGAATCGCAGCCATCCACGACGTGTCGCCTGAACAGGTCTTCGTCGCCAACGGCAGCAACGAGGTCCTGCAAACTCTGCTACTCACCTTCGCCGGCCCTGGGCGCACCGTGGCGACGTTTGAGCCCACATATCAGCTCCATGGGCACATCGCCCGCCTCACTGGCGCGACAGTCGTCGAAGGCGAGAGAGACGCGGACTTTTCGCTCGACATGAACAGCGTCCGTGAGGTGATTGCTGCGGCGTCGCCGGTGGTGACGTTTCTCTGCTCGCCCAACAACCCGACAGGTGTGGTCGAGCCGGAGGCCAACGTTCGCGAAGTGCTGGCCCTTGCGCCCGGTCTGCTTGTCGTTGACGAGGCGTACGGCCAGTTCGCAGAGTGGTCGGCTGTCGGACTGATCGACGACGACACGCCGCTGGTCGTCACGCGCACGTTTTCCAAAACGTGGTCGATGGCAGGCTCGCGGTTGGGCTACCTGATCGGACCGGCGTGGCTGGTCGCCGAGCTGGACAAAGTTGTGCTGCCGTACCACCTCGACGCTGCCAAGCAGATCGCCGGTCGACTGGCTCTCACGTTCGTCGACGAGATGGAAGAGCGGGTTCAGTTCATCGTCGGCGAGCGCGAACGGCTTTCGGCGGCGATGGCATTGATGCCCGTTGATGTGTTTCCCAGCGGGGCGAACTTCGTGCTGTTCCGGCCCCGCGACGTGTCGGGCAAGACGGTCTGGCAGACGCTGTTGGACCATAGTGTGCTCATCCGCGACTGCTCCGGCTGGCCGCGCCTGAACGACTGCCTCCGCGTCACCATCGGCACCGCAGCCGAGAATGATCTGTTCCTTTCCGCCCTCGCGGCGGCCCTGCCTTCGAAGGTTGCACGATGAGCCGTTCTGCCAGCCGCCAGCGCACCACGAAAGAAACGTCCATCGACTTGTCGATCGAGCTCGACGGCACGGGGACGGTGGATGTCAGCACCGGCATTCCGTTCTACGACCACATGCTCGAACAGCTGGGCAAGCACGGCGGGTTCGACCTGCGCATCGCTGCAACCGGCGACCTGCACATTGACACGCATCACACGGTGGAAGACGTCGGTATCGCCCTTGGCGAGGCCTTCCGTGAAGCGCTGGGCGACAAGGCGGGCGTGCGTCGTTTCGCCAGCGGAATGTATCCGCTGGACGAAGCGCTTGTTGAGGTGGCACTCGACCTTTCTGGTCGGCCGTTCGTGGTGTGGAACGTGCCGATGCCGGAAGTGTTGCCACTCGGCAACCCGGCCTTCGACCCGCAACTGACCGAACACGCCATCCACTCGTTTGCTACGGCAGCGGGCATCACGTTGCATGTGCGGCTGTGCCATGGCACCAACGTGCACCACATCATCGAAGCGACGTTCAAGGGCTTGGCGCGCACTCTGCGCGATGCGGTGCGCGTGGAGGGCACCAGCGTGCCCAGTACCAAGGGCGTCCTGTGACCACCGGTTCCCAAGGCCCGTTGGTGGCAGTACTCGACTACGGCATCGGCAATCTGCGCTCCGCGCAGAAGGCGCTACAGCACTGCGGGGCCGATGCACGCCTCACGGCCGACGCCGGTCTCGTGGCCGACGCGGCAGCGGTTGTACTGCCCGGCGTCGGAGCGTTTGGTGCGTGCATGAACGCGTTACGCGCCGCCAACTTGGAACATGTCGTGCTCGATGCGGTGTCGTCCGGGCGCCCGTTCATGGGCATCTGCGTGGGAATGCAGATGCTTTTCAATCGCAGTGCCGAGGACGACTCTGCGGTGGGGCTCGGCGTCATCGATGGCTCCATCGAGTGGATATCGGATCAGCTTCCACGCCCGCAGATGCAATGGAACCAGCTCGATCTGGTTCAGGCCGACCCGATCTTCGACGGGCTCGGCGAACACCCGTGGATGTACTTCGTGCACTCACTGCACGGGGTCCCCGCCGAGCCGACAGTCGTTGCCGCGACGTGCCGATATGGCGGCACGGTCAATGCTGCCTTCCGCCTCGACAACGTGTTCGCGACCCAGTTCCACCCCGAAAAGTCGGGCCCCGCGGGTCTTGCACTGCTGAGCAACTTCGTGCATTTGCTGCAACCAGCGGCTGAGGCGACGTCGTGATCGATCTGTACCCGGCAATCGACCTTCGCGAGGGCAAGGTGGTGCGTTTGCGGCAAGGCGACTATGACGACCAGACGACGTACGGTGACGACCCGGTTGCGGTTGCGCTGGCGTTCGCCGAGGCCGGAGCGACGTGGATTCACGTCGTGGATCTCGACGCAGCACGCACTGGCTCGCCGGTCAACCGACCAGTCGTTGCGGCGATCGCCAGTGCGGTCGCCGGCCAGGCGCGCGTTCAGACAGGTGGCGGTGTGCGCAGTGTCGCCGACGCGCAGTCCCTCGCAGATGCGGGCGTGGCGCGAGTGGTGATGGGTAGTGCGGCCGTTGCCCGGCCAGAGCTGGTTGCCGACGCATCGGGAGTCGTCGACGTCGCTGTCGGCCTGGACCATCGCAACGGCGAGGTTGCAGTGCACGGCTGGACACAAGGCTCCGGTGTGCGGCTCTCTGACGCGCTGCAGTGGTTCCCGGCAGCCACCGTGTTCGTCATCACCGACATCGCTCGCGACGGCATGCTCATCGGCCCCGATGTCGAGGGTTTGGGCGCCGCCGGGCGCGCGACATCCATCCCGATCATTGCCAGTGGGGGAGTAGCCACCTTGGCCGACGTGGCCGCACTGAAAGCGGTCAACGGCATCACCGGCGTCATCTCCGGCAAGGCCTTGTATGAAGGCCGGTTCACCGTCGCGCAGGCGCTACAGGAGCTGGCCCGATGAGAGTGGCGCGTGTGATTCCGTGCCTCGACGTCACTCATGGTCGCGTGGTGAAAGGCGTCAACTTCGTGGGGCTGCGCGACGCAGGTGACCCCGTCGAGTTGGCTGCGAAGTACGACGCTGATGGTGCTGATGAGCTGGTCTTCCTCGACATCACGGCCTCATCTGATGGCCGAGAGACGATGGTCGATGTTGTGTCCCGTACGGCAGAGCAGGTGTTCATTCCGTTCACCGTTGGCGGCGGCATCCGCACCGCCGACGATGCTCGCCTGATGCTGCGCGCCGGCGCCGACAAGGTCAGCGTCAACACCGCGGCAGTTCAGCGTCCTGACCTCATTCGCGAGATCGCCGCGGAGTTCGGTGTCCAGTGCTGCGTGTGTGCGATCGATGCGAAACGCACGCCTGCGGGTGGCTTCGAGGTGTACCTACATGGTGGGCGAACGCCGACCGGAATCGATGCGATCGAGTGGGCCGAGCGAGCGGCGTCACTGGGTGCGGGGGAAATTCTGCTGACGTCGATGGATCGCGACGGCACCCGCGAGGGTTTCGACGTGGACCTGACTCGTCGCGTTGCCGACGCTGTCGGGGTGCCCGTGATCGCCAGCGGCGGCGTCGGCACGCTCGCCCACCTCGCCGCGGGAGTCGTCGAGGGGCATGCCACCGGTGTTCTGGCGGCCAGCATCTTCCACTTCGGCGAGCACACCATCGCTGAAGCGAAGGCGGTCATGGCCGCCGCGGGCGTACAGGTGCGACCGGCATGACCGCCCTTCTTCGCTCGCCGTTCACGCTGATCGACGGCGGGCTCTCGACGGTGCTGGAGGAGATGGGTGAGCGCCCGGCGGGTCTGTTGTGGACCGCGGCGGTGCTGATCGACCGGCCTGAAGTCATCACCGCAGCGCACCGTCGGTATGTCGATGCCGGGGCCGACGTTGTCATCACCTCCAGCTATCAGGCCAGCGAACCGGGGTTCGTCGCGGCCGGCCTCAACGCCACCGAGGCGCGTCGACTGCTGGCGTCGACGACGGCGGTCGCTCGTGCTGCAGAGCCGTCCATCGTCGCCTGCTCGGTCGGGCCGTTCGGGGCGTACCTCGGCGACGGCAGCGAGTACAGCGGTCACTACGCGGCCACGTGGTCAGAGGTACGTGCGTTCCATCGGGCTCGGCTTGCGGTGCTGGTGGACACCGCCCCAGACCTCTTCGCCATCGAAACGATTCCGTCACTCGCCGAAGCGGAGATCGTGGTGGAAGAACTGCGAGCGCTCACCGACGCGCCGGCGTGGCTGACCTTCACCTGCGCTGATCCGACGCACACGTGCAGCGGAGACGTGTTTGCCGCCGCGGTCGCGACGGTGGCACCGGCGCTGTCCGCGGTGGGGGTCAACTGCACCGCTCCCGGGTTCGTGCAACCGCTGCTGAATTCGGTGAACAGCTCGTTGCCGCTTGTCGTCTATCCCAACCACGGGGCAACGTGGGACGGTGACCACAAGTGCTGGTCGGGCGCCACGGGCGGCGTCGAGCTCCCAGGTTTGGTGCCGTCTTGGCTGGCCGCCGGAGCCCGCCTCATCGGCGGCTGCTGCGGAGTCGGCACCGCCGGGATCGCAGCACTGGCTGCGCTCCGCACCGCGCATTGATTCGGTCCCGAACGTTGAATTCAATGGTTCGTACGTAGCGACCATCGAATTCAAAGTTCGGAGCCAAAGGACTCGACTCGGCATACCGAGGCGGCCCGCCGGTACAGTCGGCGTATGGCTTCAAAGATGCAGTATCGCCGGCTCGGTCGCAGCGGCTTGCAAGTGTCCGTGCTCTCCTTCGGGTCCTGGGTCACGTTCGACAACCAGCTCGGCGACGCGATGGCATTGGAGTGCATGTCGGCTGCCTACGACGCAGGCTGCAACTTCTTCGACAATGCCGAGGCATACGCCGGCGGCGGCAGCGAAGGCCAAATGGGACGCGCCATCAAGGAGCTGGGCTGGAAGCGCGAGTCGTATGTCGTGAGCACCAAGTTCTTCTGGGGCCTCAACGGCAACATGCGCAACATGCGCAACACCTTGAACCGCAAGTACCTGGCGCACGCGATCGACGGCTCGCTCGAGCGCATGCAGCTGGACTTCATCGACCTCGTCTACTGCCACCGCGCTGATCCGAACACACCCATCGAGGAGACGGTGTGGGCAATGAGTGACATGATCACGCAGGGCAAGGCCCTCTACTGGGGCTCCAGCGAGTGGACCGCCGACGAGATTCGCGCGGCGTGGGACATCGCCGACAAGCACCACCTGCACAAGCCGGTGATGGAGCAGCCGCAGTACAACCTGCTCACTCGCGACAAGGTGGAGAAGGAATTCGCCCGCCTGTACGACGACATCGGCCTGGGCACCACCATCTGGAGCCCGCTTGCCAGCGGTCTTCTTACCGGCAAATACAAGGACGGCGTGCCCGACGACAGTCGCGGCGCGTTGCCCGGTTACGAGTGGCTTGCCGAGCGCATCACTGACCCGGCCTCGGCCGCCAAGGTCGAGCTTT
The DNA here is from genome assembly GCA_031366885.1 of Ilumatobacteraceae bacterium. Lineage (GTDB taxonomy): Bacteria > Actinomycetota > Acidimicrobiia > Acidimicrobiales > Ilumatobacteraceae > UBA668. The sequence continues at coordinate 12,843 of JANLPB010000109.1, read as the reverse complement.
TGCGGCCGATCGCGGCCCAGCTGGGCTGTTCGCTCGCGCAGTTGTCGATTGCCTGGTGCGCCGCCAACCCGCACGTGTCCACCGTCATCACCGGAGCCAGCCGCGCCAGTCAAGTGGTGGAGAACTTCGAGTCCCTCGACGTGCTGAGCGCCCTGACCCCCGAGGTGATGGAGCAAATCGAGCACGCTGTCGCCTGAGGCGCGAGGGTAACCTGGCGTCAATGCGTACTTCGCTCTCCGACCTTCTGGCTACAGGCAACGTCCTGCTTGCCGATGGTGCCACCGGCACCAACTACATGATGAACGGCCTCGGGCCTGGTGAGCCACCGGAATTTTGGGTCACCGATCGTCCCGACGATGTCATGGAGCTGCACCAGCAGTTCGTCGACGCGGGCGCCGACATCATCCTCACCAACACCTTCGGTTGTAACCCGCATCGTCTCAAGTTGCACAACGCCCAGGCGCGCACGTACGAGCTGGCGAAGGGTGCCGCTGAACTGGCCCGTCGGGTAGCCGATGCCTCACCGCGTCCCGTCGTCGTGGCTGGCTCGGTCGGCCCCACCGGCGAGCTGTTCGAGCCGATGGGCGCCCTGAACCACGACGCCGCGGTTGCGTCATTTGCCGACGAGATTCGAGGCTTGCGTGATGGCGGCGCCGATGTTGCCTGGATCGAAACCATGTCGTCGCCCGAGGAAGTGCACGCGGCGGTCACGGCTGCAATTGAAGGCGGCATGCCATACGTGGTCACCTGCTCGTACGACACCGCCGGTCGCACCATGATGGGTCTGATGCCTGGCGCAATGGCTCAGACGCTCGCCGACGAGCCGGTGCCGCCCCTCGCAATGGGCGCCAACTGCGGCGTCGGCGCCTCCGACATTCTGGTCACGCTCTTGGAGATGGACGGCTCGCCGCACCCATTGGTCAGCAAGGGCAACTGCGGCGTCCCACACTTCGTCGGAACCGAGATCGTCTACACCGGCACGCCCGAGCTGATGGCGAAATACGCGACGATGGCCATCGATGCCGGCGCGCAGATTGTTGGTGGATGCTGCGGAACCAGCCCGGAACACTTGGCGTCGATGCGTGCCGCCATCGACTTGTATACGCCCGGCACGCGCCCGTCGCTGGAGGCCATCATTGACCAGATTGGCCCGCTTACCAATTCGGTTCCAGCCGAGACGGCTGAGCGGCGCACTCGTCGCTCACGCGGCTAACGCGCCGACGAAGGCTCCGTGATGCCAGATCTCACCCCCTTGTCCGCGAGCCCGGAACAACTGGCAGCCGTCAAATATGACAGCAACGGACTGGTGCCGGTCATCGCGCAGGACGTACACACGCGTGCGGTGCTAATGATGGCCTGGATGAACGCCGCAACTCTGGCCACCACGTTGGCCGAGGGTCGCATGGTCTATTGGAGCCGAAGCCGCCAGGAAGTGTGGCGCAAGGGCGACACCAGCGGCGACCGCCAGTTCGTGCGCGAGGGCTACTACGACTGCGACGGCGACACGCTGCTGTTCCTTGTGGAGCAAGAGGGCAAGGGCGCCTGCCACACCGGCGAGTACTCATGCTTCTACCGAACGTTCGGCGCCCAGCCGTGAATGTCGCGGGCGTGACCGCAACGATGCGGCCCAGCCGCGAAGAGTTCCACGCGCTGGCGGCTGAGCACACGGTCGTGCCGTTGTGGGCCGAGGTGCTGGGGGATCTGGAGACGCCCGTGGCGGCGTATCTGAAGCTGGTGGGCGACGGCGAAGGCTTCCTGCTGGAGTCCGTCGAGCATGCCGAGCGCTGGGCTCGCTACAGCTTCGTCGGTCATGATCCGGTTGCGACGCTCGAGCTACGCGACGGGCTCATCGAGATCAAGGGGCAGCATCTCAGTGCCCAGATCCCGCTGGATCAGGGCATGTTGGCGGCCCTTGACGCGATCATCGCTGCCTACCGCGCGCCAATCATCCCCGACCTTCCGCCGTTGCAAGGTGGCGTGATGGGGTACCTCGGTTACGACGTAGTACGTGAGGTGGAACGGCTTCCTGACGTCCCGATGGACGACCGCCGGCTACCGGATGCCGTGATGAGCATTATTGGTTCGCTTGCGGCCTTCGACCACTGGCGTCAGCGCGTGTACCTCATCGAGAGCGTGCCGGTGCTCGACATGGGCACCGCCGATATCGACCGCGAATACGACGCTGCCTGTCTGCGTGCGCAGCGGGCCGTCGACAAGTTGGCGATGCCGCTGTCCGCTCCAGCGGCCGAGCCACCGCTGCCCGACGAAATGGCGCCGCAGGTGCGCAGCTCGATGTCTGACGGCGTCTATCAGCAGGCCGTAGAGGTGGCCAAGGAACACATTCTCGCCGGCGACATTTTCCAAGTCGTGCTTGCGCAGCGCTACGACATCGACCTGCAGGCCGACCCGTTCGATTTTTACCGAGTGTTGCGGCAGGTGAACCCAAGCCCGTACATGTACTTTCTGCGCCACCCCGACATCACCATCGCGGGCAGCTCGCCCGAGCCGATGGTGAAAGTCCTGGGTCGTACGGTGGTCAGCCGACCGATCGCCGGCACCCGCCGCCGCGGTCGCAATGACGACGACGACCGTCGCATGGCCGGCGAGCTGAAAGAAAATCCGAAGGAAGTCGCCGAGCACATCATGCTGGTCGACCTTGCTCGCAACGACGTTGGCCGCGTCGCCAAGTTCGGCACCGTGCAGGTCACCGAGCTGATGAGTCTTGAGCGCTACAGCCATGTGATGCACCTCACCTCGCAGGTGACGGGCGAGCTGGTGGAGGGCAAGACCGCCATCGACGTGCTGCGTGCAACGCTGCCCGCCGGCACGGTGAGTGGCGCGCCGAAGGTACGCGCGATGGAGATCATCGATGCCCTCGAACCGGTGAAGCGTGGGCCGTACGCGGGCGTCGTGGGCTATGTCGACTTCAGCGGCAACCTGGATACCGCGCTCGCCATTCGCACCATGTTCGTCGGGGCGCACGGGGCATCGTTCCAAGCTGGTGCCGGCATAGTCGCTGACTCCATCCCGGACGAGGAAGATCTCGAGTGCCGCAACAAGGCTGCGGCGTTGCTGTCGGCAGTGCCTGCCGCCCGCCGCATGACGGCCCAGCGCCGCATGTCATAGTCAGCCGGCAAGACCGCTGATCAGGAGCACGGTGCCGAGAAGGCCGACCCCCACGATGCCGAGCACAGCGATCGCCGCCAGCCCGGGCACACTGGTGATGGCACGCACACCAGCCCACAACGCAGGGAGCTCGCGACCGCGGTCCTTCAGCTCAGAACGCAGCCCGGTGAACGATTTCGATGATGCGATCACCGGTTGCCCACTGTCGTAGTCGATCAGAGCGCGAGACGCAGGTGACGAGCCGCCGAGAAACGTTCGCACGTTGTCGATCAGCTGCGGCGCGTGCTTGGCCGTGACCCGCAGCAGCAGCCGTGCGAAGAGCGCAGCCCCAACCGGGATCAGGCAGACGAGTCCGCCGAGTACTACCCACGTCGATCGATTGTTCGGGAACACCCACCAGCCGGTAGCGAAGGTGGCGGTCCCGACAATGGCGGCCACGACGGCAACCCCAAAGGCAAGGCGGGACAACCTGGTGAGTGTCAGCTGAAGTGCGCTACTGACGCGTCGGACGACGACATCGGTTTCCATGGACACAGTGTGTCAGCGGCAATCGACGGTGCGACACTGGCTGCATGGCCTTCTCGCAGCGCTTCTGGACCGAGTATTCGCGTGATGTCGTTCAGGTTGCCGGTGCTGATGCGCTGACGTATCTGCAATCGCAGTTGTCGCAGGACCTCCGACCTGTGCAAGTTGGCCAGTCGGTGTGGTCATTCGTGCTCCAACCCACGGGCAAGCTGGATGTGCTGCTGCGGGTGTGGCGCACGGATGACGACACCTTCGTGCTCGACACTGACGAGGGCTTCGGCGAAGTGCTCGTCGCGCGGTTGAACCGCTTCAAGATTCGTGTGAAAGCCGACATCACGGCGTTGGACTGGAAGTGCGTCGCGGTGCGCGGAGCGAGCAAAGTTCCGGCCGACGCGCTGGTTGCCTGGGGTGAGGGATACGACCTGCTGGGCGCTGACGTGCGCCCGCCGGCGGGCGTCGAGCAGGGCACGGCGGAAGATCTGCTGGCGGCGCGCATCGATGCGGTGTGGCCGCAGATGGGCGCCGAGATCAAGTCTGGCGAGACGATTCCTGCAGAGACAGGCATCACCGCAGTGGCTGTCAGCTTCACCAAGGGCTGCTATCCCGGCCAGGAGCTGGTGGAGCGGATGGACAGCCGCGGCGCGACGGCCCCCAAGTTGCTGCAGCGCATTGTCCTCGGCGACGGTGAGCCAGTCGGAACGATTACCAGCCGTAGTGGCTCGGTCGCACTGGCCTACGTCAAGCGCAGCGCACTGCAAGCGTGACGCGCGAAACTCGGCTGGTGTCCACGATCTTCTCTCCTTCGCAGCTGGCCAAGAATCTTGAGCGGATGCGCGCCGTCGCCCTTGCATTGCCGGAGGCCACCGAGGAGCTGACGTGGGGTACTGAGATCAACTTTCGTGTCCGCAAGAAGATCTTCCTCTTCCCGGGCTCGGGCGCCTCCATCTGCGTGAAGGCCGACAGAGAGGAACTGCCGGCGTTGCTGGACGACCCTCGCTGCCGTCCGGCGCCGTACCTGGCACGGGGCGGCTGGATCGTGCTCGATTTCGACACAGCCAAGGTGGATTGGGACGAGGTTCGCGAATTGGTCACCACCTCGTACTGCTTGATCGCTCCCAAGACGCTGGCCGCGAAAGTTCAGTAGTGGCCTACTGCGCGAGGGCGCTCATGAACTGCGGCTCGGCGCGCAGTTGCTCGAACTCGGGTGCGGCGTCGATGGCCGCCTGCAGCGTGTGTGGGGGAGCCGTAGTCGCGGCCGAGCGCAGCCATGCAATGGCGAGATCGCGGTCGCCAAGAGCTGCCGCCGCACGTGCGACGTGCACCGCCAACATTGCCGGCCGACCGTTGTTGTAGCTGGTGGCCGCATACGTCGCGGCCTCTGTGTACTCGCCCAGTCGCAGCAGGATCCCGGAGACGACAAAATCGCTGAACGAGCGTCCATGCGGCAACGGCCGAGGCAGCAGGCCAACCAGCGCCTCCAGCGCACGCAGTGGAGCCGCGTCGGGTGGCCACCAGTTCACCGGGTTCGGATCGGAGAGGTCGGCAAGCAGCAGTTGACGCGCGACCTCGGGGTGCCCGTGGCTGAGCTGCTGATAGGCGCGAAACCACGGTGACGGCACATGCCCGTCGACGAAGCGCGAGACATCGCCCGTTGCCCACGCGAGCGCCTCTGCGCGTGCCAGCGATTCCTGCCCATTGGTGTGATTCGCTCGCGCCTTTTCGGAGGAGACAATCTGTGCGACTGACAACAACGGAATCGCCATGAAGATGATGAGACCGCGCAACCCCGGCTGCGTCGACATGTAGATCATGGCGCCGACACTGGCCACCACGGTGAAGATGATCATGATGCGCCGCGAGTGCTTGGGCGTCACTGCGTCGACTGCCTGTTCGAGAATGGTGCCTCCGTCGAACGGCAGGATTGGAATCAGGTTGAACAGGCCGATACCCGGGCCGGCCCACAGCGCACTGAACTGGGCTGGCGTGAGGCCGCGGATGGGCCACTCCATCGGGCCGCCCAGCGCGAGGTACAGCGCCGTGCCGGTGACGATCTGGACTGCTGGCCCGGCGAACGAGATGCCGACTCGCTCCAATCGGGACAGTGGTCGAGAGGGACCGAACGACGCATAGCCGGCCATGAACGCCAAGGAAATTTCGGCCTTCGCTCCAGTTGCACGCGCAGCAACCGCGTGGCCGAGCTCGTGGATCAGCGTGAACAGTGCAATCAGGCCGGCGAAGATGATGGCGCCCTCGGTGCCCAACCCGCCGTCGGACGAGTTGGTGACCGCGATGAGCACCATGAACATCCAAAACCCAGCACCCACGTGCACAGGAAAGCCGAACAGGCGAAACGCGGTGAGCGATGACGGCACCCCATGAGCCTACGACCCCGAAACCCTCCGTAACTCCGCGAGGCGGCCAGGCCAGGGCGTAGACTCGCTCCTCGTGTCATACGTCTACGCCTTCGATCACAAGCACCGCCGCCCTCCCATGGAGTACAAAGATCTCCTTGGTGGAAAGGGCGCCAACCTCGCCGAAATGACGAGCGTTCTGAAACTGCCGGTGCCGCCGGGCTTCACCATCTCCACCGATGCCTGCCGCGTATACATGCACGGCGGCTGGCCGGAAGGTCTCGACGAAGAGATCGCCACGCAGGTCTTCAAGCTTGAAAAGACCATGGGCCGCAAGCTGGGCGATCCGTTCGACCCGCTGCTGGTCTCGGTCCGCTCGGGCGCCAAGTTCTCGATGCCGGGCATGATGGACACCGTCCTCAACCTTGGTCTCAACGACGAGAGCGTGAAGGGCATTGCTCACATCACCGGCGATGAGCGCTTCGCGTACGACAGCTACCGCCGCTTCATCGCCATGTACGGCCGCATCGTGCTGGGCGTCGACGGCGAGCATTTCGAGCACCCGCTGGAAAAGGCCAAGGCCACCGCAGGTGTGAAGACCGACGCCGAGCTCACCGCCAAGGCGCTGAAGGATCTGTGCGAGCAGTACCAGGCCGTCGTGAAGAAGGTCACCAAGAAGCCGTTCCCGCAGAAGCCGCGCGAGCAGTTGCGTGGTGCCGTGGAGGCCGTGTTCGCCAGCTGGAATGGTGCCCGCGCCATTGCATATCGCGTGCGTGAGCGCATCAGCCACGACCTGGGCACCGCGGTCAACGTGCAGACCATGGTGTTCGGCAACCGCGACGAGAACAGCGGCACCGGCGTCGGTTTCACGCGCAACGCTGCCACCGGTGACAACAAGCCGTACGGCGACTTCCTGGTCAACGCGCAGGGCGAAGACGTGGTGGCCGGCATCCGTAACACCGAAGACCTCGACCACATGAAGCTGGTCTTCCCCGCATGCCATAGCGAGCTGCTGGCAATCTTCGCCCGCCTCGAGCAGCACTACACCGACATGTGCGATACCGAGTTCACCATCGAGCAGGGCAAGCTGTGGATGCTGCAGACCCGCGTGGGTAAGCGCACCGGCGCGGCCGCATTGCGCATGGCTGTGGAGATGACTCGCCAGCAGGGCAAGGGTGCTGGCAAGTGGAGCATCTCCAAGCAGGAAGCCATCATGCGTGTCGGCGCCGATCATTTGGATCAGGTACTGCACCCGCAGTTCGCCAACAAGGTCAAGGCGCTGGCGAAAGGCCTCGCCGCATCCCCCGGTGCGGCGGTCGGCAAGGTGTACTTCACCGCCGATGAAGCTGTGCTGGCTGATGGCCGTGGCGAGCAGGTCATCCTTGTCCGCAACGAGACCAGCCCCGAAGACGTGCACGGCATGATGGTGGCGCAGGGCATTCTCACCGCTCGCGGTGGGCTCGTCAGTCACGCCGCTGTCGTTGCCCGTGGCTGGGGTACCCCCGCCATCGTGGGCGCCGACGCCGTCAAGATCGATGGTCTGTCGTTCCGCGTTGGCAATGTCGTCGTCAAGGAAGGCGATGTCATCAGCATCGACGGCACCACCGGTGAAGTCATGCTGGGAGCGATGACGCTGGCCGCCGCCGAGCCGCCGCCCGAGTTCCACACCATCCTGAAGTGGTCCGACACTGTCCGCAGGGGCAAGTTGGGCGTGCGGGCGAACGCCGACACCGGCGAAGACGCCACCAACGCTCGCGAGCTGGGCGCCGAAGGCATTGGTCTGTGCCGTACCGAGCACATGTTCCTCGCGCCCGACCGTCTGCCGGTTGTCCGCCAGATGATCCTGGCCGATACGCCCGCCGAAGAAGAGGCAGCGCTGGCCGAGTTGGGTCGCGTGCAGCAGATCGACTTCGAGGAGATCCTGCTGGCGATGGACGGGTTGCCCGTCACAGTTCGCCTGCTCGACCCGCCGTTGCACGAGTTCCTGCCGTCGGCCGAAGAGCTGCGGATCAAGAGGGCCACCAAGGGCCTCAGCAAGAACGAAACGGCCGAGCTGAAGGCCGCTGAAGAGTGGGCCGAGCACAACCCGATGATCGGTACCCGCGGCGTGCGCCTGGGTGTCGTCAAGCCTGGCCTCTACGCGATGCAGGTGCGTGCCCTCATGGCCGCGGCGGCGTCGCTGCGCAAGAAGGGCAAGAACCCCATCGTTGAAGTGATGATCCCGCTGACCGTCACCCGTGAAGAACTGCAGCTGGCTCGTGGGTGGGTGCAGACGGAGATCGATCGGGCCGTGAAGGGCTTGAAGAACAAGCCGCACGTCACCATCGGCACCATGATCGAGACGCCGCGGGCAGCAATTCGCGCCGACGAGATCGCGGAAGAGGCCGACTTCTTCAGCTTCGGAACCAACGACCTCACACAGATGACGTTCGGCTTCAGCCGCGACGATGTCGAGAGCAAGATGATGCCGGCCTATCTCGAGCAGGGCCTGCTGAAGCGCAACCCGTTCGAGACCATCGATGTCGGCGGCGTCGGCGAGCTGGACAAGCTCGGCGCCGCTCGTGGGCGTTCGGTGAAGAAGGGCCTCAAGCTGGGCGTGTGCGGCGAGCACGGCGGCGACCCGGAGAGCATTGCGTTGTTCTACGAAGCTGGCCTCGACTACGTGAGCTGCAGCCCGTTCCGCGTGCCGATCGCTCGCCTCGCCTCGGCGCAGGCCATCATCGGCGGCTCGAAGGCCGAGACGAAGTAAGCGGAAGTGCTGCTCGCCTCAGAGTCAAAGGGTCGCTTCGTCGACCTCGACGTCTCGACGGGTGCGTGGATAGCCGCGTTGTCGATCATTGCAGCCCTGTTGCTGCTCGACATTCTCGTGCTGCATCGCAAACCGAAGGTACCCACGGTTCGTCGCGCCGCGATCGAAACGATTGCGTGGGTGCTGGTCGGGTGTTCATTTGGCATCGGCGTCATTCTGGCGTGGGGTGGGGCGGCCGGCGGCGAGTGGTTCTCCGGCTACCTCATCGAGTACAGCTTGTCGATCGACAACGTGTTCGTGTGGGCCATCATCCTGGCTCACTTCGCGGTACCGGTGAACTACCAGCACCGCGTGCTCTTCTGGGGTGTATTCGGTGCGCTGATCTTGCGCGCCGGCTTCATCTTTGCCGGGCTTGCCTTGGTCGAGAAGTTCGAGATCACGCTCGTCTTCTTCGGGCTGTTCTTGCTCTACACGGCAGTGAAGCTGGTGGTGTCTGGCGACGGCGAGCACTCGAATCCGGCTGACAGCAAGTTCATGCGACTGGTGCAGCGGGCGATTCCGAGCACCGAAGTGATGGATGGCCAACGGCTGTTCACCCGCATCGACGGGCGGCTGCTGGCGACGCCGTTGTTTGCGGTGCTCGTACTTGTTGAGCTGACCGACGTGTTGTTCGCCGTTGATTCGGTGCCGGCGGTGCTGGCGGTCAGCAACGAGCAGTTCATCGTGTTCACATCCAACGCGTTCGCCATCATGGGTCTGCGTTCGCTGTACTTCTTGCTCGCCGACATGCGTGCACGTTTCAGCTACCTCCAGCAGGGTCTCGCCATCATCCTCGCGTTCGTCGGTGCGAAGATGATCCTGAGCTTCTTCGGCGTGCACATCGCCACCTGGTTGTCGCTGATGGTGATCGCTCTCGTGCTGCTGGCGTCGGTCGGTTTCTCCCTCCGCAAGACGCGTGGCGACACAATTTCGCTACCCGAAGAGCCGCCGCCACCCAGCGAACGCTGACGCCGAATCTCGCTCGGCGTGCGCCCGGTAGGGTGCAGCAAATGGCGATTGTCGACGAGGATCTTGAGAAGTTGCGGGCATCGCTCGTGCTGTCCGACGTCGTGCAGCAGTACGTCGCGTTGCGACGTGTCGGCCGCAATTGGGTGGGCCTGTGCCCGTTCCACGCCGAGCGCTCCGGTTCGTTCAACGTGCGCGACGAAACCAGCCGCTACCGATGTTTCGGCTGCGGCGCTGCGGGCGACGTCTTCAAGTTCGTCCAGGAGATCGACCACGTCGACTTCGTCACCGCCGTCGAGTCGCTGGCTTCGAAGGCGGGCATCCAGCTCAGCTACACCACTGGTGAGGCCGGTGACCGCACTCGCCAGAAGCGCAAGCAGTTGATCGATGCGATGGGAAAGGCGGTGGAGTGGTACCACGATCGCCTGCTCAACAGTCCCGACGCGCGTGCAGCACGCGACTACCTTCGCACACGTGGGCTGGCCGGCGACACTGCGCGCACATTCAAAATCGGGTGGGCGCCCGACGAGTGGGATGCGCTCAGCCGCAACCTCGGTGTACCCGCCGAAGTATTGCGCGACACCGGGCTCGGTTTCACCAACAAGGCCGGGCGCATGCAGGATTCGTTTCGTGGGCGGGTGCTGTTCCCGATCCTGACCGAGAACGGCGACCCGGTTGCGTTTGGCGGTCGCATCCTGCCCGGGAGCACCGACCCGGCGAAGTACAAAAACTCATCAGAGACCGGTATCTACGCCAAGTCCAAGACCCTCTATGGCCTGAACTGGGCGAAGGGCGACATCGTGGCTGCCGATCAGGTGATCGTGTGCGAGGGGTACACCGACGTCATCGGGTTCCACCGCGCCGGCGTGAAGCGGGCAGTGGCGACGTGCGGTACGGCGTTGACAGAAGATCACGTGAGGCTGCTCAAGCGCTACGCCTCGACTGTCGTGTTGGCGTTCGACGCCGACGCCGCTGGCCAGGGTGCTGCGCAGCGTTTCTACGAGTGGGAGGAGCGCTACCAGGTACAGGTCAAGGTGGCGCGCTTTCCCGATGGCAAGGATCCCGGCGAGCTCAGCTTGAGCGACCCCGATGGCCTGAAGCACGCGGTGGACCAGGCCCTACCCTTCCTCGGGTTCAGGGTGAATCGAGCGCTCAACAGCCGCCGGCTGCGCTCGCCGGAGGATCGTGCACAGGTCGCAGGGGAGGCGATGGCCGTCGTCAACGAGCACCCGAACGTGGAACTCCGCAAGCTCTACGCCGGCCAGGTGGCCACCCATGTCGGCATCCCGCCCGCCGACCTCGTCGCCCTGGCGGCGCGGCGTGTGAAGGCGCCGACCGTGCGTGTTGCACCTGTCCGTCGCATCGGTGCCGCGGAGAATGCTGAGTTCGTCTGCATCGCGATGCTGCTGCAGCGGTGGGACGACATCGCGCCGTGGCTGATGGAGCCACTGTTTGCCGACGAAGTTGCTCGGCGCGCTTTTCTGGCGGTGGCCGAGTCCGGCGGTGCAATAGAGCCGGCGTTGGAATTGGCCGACCCTGAGGCGCGCGAGTTCCTCGAGCGGGCAGCGGTAGCTGATGTCGATGCCGATCCATTGTTGGAGGCGCGCAACCTGATTGCGGCGGCCACCCGTCGTCGCCTCGCACAGATGGTGGTCGACATCGCGCCCGACCAGCTGCTGGCCATCCGCGACGCCCGTTTGCAGCTCGATGAGATCGAGGATCCTGAGCGGGCCGATGTCGCCTCGGAGGCATTGCTAGGGTGGCTGCAACGGGAGCATGAAGGGAACGAGTGACCAACGCCGTGACCAACACCACAGCTGATGCATCTGCAGCGTCACCTCCATACGAGGGCGTCGAAGCAGGCGAGTGGCGTGCAATGGTGGCGCGCGGCTCGGTGGCGGGTGTGTTGCACGCTGACGACATCACTCGGGTGCTGCGCCATATCGAACTGACTCCCGATGTGTTGGTGGATGTCCACGCGACTCTCGACAACCTGGGTATCGCCGTCGACGACGGCATGGCCGAGCTGCATGACGACACGCCCCCAGTCGGTACCGAGCGGTTGCGCTCGGTCGAAGTGGAGGACACCGAGGGGCTGTTAGCGCGCCGGATTCGGCGCCGTAGCGAGCGGATGAATGCCGATCGCAGCGAGGTTGGTAACACCGCCGACACGGTCCGCATGTACCTCAAAGAAATCGGCCGGGTCGATCTGCTGACCATTGACGACGAGCGCAGGCTGGCGCAGGCCATCGACGAGGGCAACCGTGCCGCCGTCATGCTCGACGCCGAGCACGACGGTGCAATCATCGACCCCGCCGATCACCGACGGATGATGCGCACGGTGACAGCCGGGCAGCAGGCCAAGAGCGAGCTGATCCAGGCCAACCTGCGACTGGTGGTCAGTATCGCCAAGCGGTACAGCGGGCGCGGCATGCAGTTCCTCGATCTGATCCAAGAAGGCAACTTGGGTCTGATGCGTGCGGTCGACAAGTTCGACCACACCAAGGGCTTCAAGTTCTCCACCTACGCCACCTGGTGGATTCGCCAGGCCATCACGCGCAGCATCGCCGACCAGGCGCGCACCATTCGTATTCCGGTGCACATGGTGGAGAGCATGAACCGGGTGCTGCGTATGCAGCGCCAGATGCACCAGGAACTTGAACGCGAGCCCACCCTCGACGAGCTGGCCGATCGTTGCGGACTGTCCACCGAACGTATCCGCGAGATTCTCCGTATCTCGCAAGACCCACTGTCGTTGGATTCGCCCGTCGGCGAGGAGGACGACAGCAACCTTGCCGATTTCATCGAGGATCTCACCGCCGATGCCCCGGCGGACATGGCCACCAAGCGCATGCTCACCCAGGCCGTCGAGTTGGCGTTGGGCGAGCTGACCGAGCGCGAGCAGGAGATTGTCCGCATGCGGTTCGGCCTCGACGACGGCCAGGCGCGCACGCTCGAAGACGTGGGCAAGGAATTCGGCGTGACCCGCGAGCGCATCCGCCAGATCGAGGCGAAGACGCTGGCCAAGCTGCGCCATCCCATGCGCAGTCAACGGCTGAAGGAGTTTTTGGAGGAGGAGTAGCAGAC
>JANLPB010000256.1:0-3664 GCA_031366885.1 Ilumatobacteraceae bacterium | reverse complement strand
CGGCTGGGGGCCCCCCACCTCCGATTCCACCGGTTGCCCCCCTTAACCCAACGCCACTTCGTTTTTTTTTTGGTGTGGCGCCCCGGGGCCACCCCCCCCGCGACTGGCACAATGGTCGAATGCGCCGCCTGCTTGCCTTCCTTGTTGCCGCGCTTGCGCTGACGGCGTGCAAGGTGGACACATCGGTCGACGTGACGGTGCAGGCTGACGGCACGGGTGTCATCACGCTCACTGCAGTGGCCGACGCCGATGTGTTGGCGCAAGCACCCGGATTGGCCGAGGACCTTCGCTTCGACGACGCGATCGCTGCTGGTTGGGTTCTCACGCCGCCAGCGGCCACCGAGGCCGGCGGCTTGGAAGTGGTGTTGACCCACAGCTTCGTCACGGTCGAGGAAGCAACGGCACTGCTGCAATCCATCAACGGAGCCAGCGGACCACTGCATGACGTCGCGTTGACCCGCGTCGTCACTCCTGACGACATCACCACCTCGCTTGCCGGAACGCTGCGGGTCGAGGGCGGCATCGATGCGTTCGCTGACCCTGATGTACTGGCGGCTATCGGGGGCAGCCCCTATGCCGACAACATTGCGGCCACCGGCTTGCGACCCACGGACGTGGTCACCTTCACGTTCAGTGCCGACCTCCCCGGCGAATCGACCACACCAGCGACCGGGTCAGTTGACGGCGAACCGGCACTGACGTGGTCTGTACCGCTGGACCAGACGTCGATCGACATGGCGTCCACCTCGGTGCTCGCGCAGGGCACGCCCTCCAGCATTTGGGGCACGGTCGCCACTCTGGCGCTGGTCGCTCTGATCGCCTGGTGTCTGGTTGCCGTCGCGTTCATCGCGTTTGTGGCGAGGGCACGAAAGCAACGCGCCCAACGCCAGCCCACCTCTCTGTGACACCCATTTCGTAGGGTGCTGTAATGGCCAAGGTTCGAGTCGTCTATCGCTGCACAGAGTGTGGCGCCGCCACCCCCAAATGGGCGGGCCGTTGCGCCGCGTGTGAGGCGTGGAATTCGCTGGTGGAAGATGTCGACCTACCGGAGGCCGCGGCCGGGCACAACTTGGGGCCGTCGGCGCCGGCTATGCGGATCGGCGAGGTCGACGCCACGTTCTCCACGCCACAGTCCACCGGTATTCCCGAGCTCGATCGCGTGCTCGGCGGCGGGCTGGTGCCCGGCTCGGTCACGCTGCTCGGGGGCGAGCCGGGCATCGGCAAGAGCACGCTGCTGCTGCAGTTGTTGGCGCAGTGGCCACACCGCACCCTGTACGTCAGTGCGGAGGAAAGTGGGCAGCAGGTTCGTCTGCGCGCGGAGCGGTTGGATGCGGTACGCCCCGAGCTATGGCTGCTGCCCGAGACGTCGCTCCCCCACATCATCGCGGCTATCGACGATGTGAAGCCCACGCTGGTCGTCATCGACAGCATCCAGTCCATCGCCGACCCCGATGTGCCATCAGCACCTGGCAGCGTGGTGCAGGTCCGTGGCTGCGCGCATCGTCTGGTGGGCGAAGCAAAGCGCCGCAACCTACCCATTGTGATGGTCGGCCATGTCACCAAGGAGGGCGGGCTGGCCGGGCCGCGCGTGCTCGAGCACGTGGTCGACACGGTGCTCAGCTTCGAAGGCGACCGTCACCATTCGCTACGTCTGCTGCGCGCGGCCAAGCACCGCTTCGGGCCCACCAACGAACTGGGTGTCTTCGAGATGGCCGGCGAGGGTCTGGTCGGCGTACCCGATGCCAGCAAGCTGTTCCTCACCGACCGGCGAACGGGCGTAGCAGGCTCGGCCATCACCCCAACTCTTGAGGGGCAGCGGCCGCTGTTGGTCGAGGTGCAAGCGCTCACCAACAAGGTCAACGCTGGCGTACCCCCGCGACGCAGCGCACAGGGGCTCGACCCGGGTCGGCTGGCATTGCTGCTCGCGGTGCTCGAGCGACGGTCACGGCTGCAGCTAGGGCAGCACGAGGTGTTCGCGTCCGCAGTCGGTGGCGTGCGCCTCACCGAGCCAGGCGCCGACTTGCCACTGTGCCTTGCACTTGTCAGCGCGCTGCTCAATCACCCAATTCCACCCGACGTGGTGGTGTTCGGTGAGGTGGGTCTGGCCGGCGAGCTGCGCCAGGTTGCCCATGCTCCGCGGCGGCTGGCCGAGGCAGCGCGCATGGGCTTTACACGCGCCATCGTTCCCGCCAACTCGCCAAACGGTGTAGAGGGCATTGCTCTCACACGCGTCGCGACGGTCAATGAGGCGCTCGTCGCTGCGGGTCTTTCGGGCAGGCAATAGTCGCAGCCGCCGGTGGTTCACTTGTGAAACGCTGTTGACATCACCTCACAGATTCCATTCGTGTCGTCGTCGGCGGAAGAAATTCTCGACGTGCTGGGCGCCAGCGTCTCTTTCCTGATGTCGGACCAGCCGTGGTCGTTCCATGTCGTTGCGGGCGGCGGCGAACAAGTCGGAGTGTGGGTGACGGAGAGTCCATCGACCGTCACCATCACGGTGCAGGTGCACACCGACGTGGGCCTCGTTTTTCAGAGCGACAAGCAGGCCGCCACTCACCTCACGGTGTCCAGAGAGGCGCCGCACATTCTCTGCGAGTTCGACGACGGGTTCTCGAACGGACAGCTCGCCATCACGTTGTTTCCGCACTTACGAATCAAGGAGAAGTCGGGCAGGCAATAGTCGCGGCCGCCAGTCTGACGACGAGCGTCCGAGGCTTTCTGCTCCCTCGTAGACTGCGTGCGTGCCGCCGCAGCCCACCCCCAACGACGCACTGCACACCGCGCTGGCGCAGGTGGCTCCGGGGACGGCGTTGCGCGACGGGATCGACCGTGTGGTGCGGGCGAAGATGGGCGCTCTCATCGTCGTGTGCGACGAGCCTGCCGTGCTGGCCATCTGCAGCGGCGGCTTTCTACTAGACGCGGAGTACACGCCGCAACGGCTCAGCGAACTGGCAAAGATGGACGGCGCCATCATCCTCACCACTGATGGCAGTCGCATCGCTCGGGCCAACGTGCACCTGGTGCCAGACACCAACGTGCCCACCAATGAGACCGGTACTCGCCACCGCACCGCCGAGCGCGTTGCCGTATCACTGGGCGTGCCAGTCATCAGTGTCAGCGAGGAGATGAGCGTCATCAATGTCTACGCCGGAGGCATGCGCCGCCAGCTGAACGACATTGGCCGGTTGCTCGACCGCGCGAACCAGGCGCTGCAAACGCTCGAGCGCTACAAGACGAAACTCGACGACGCCACCAGCGCTCTCACCTCGCTGGAGGTGGAGGACGTGGTGACGGTACGCGACGTTGCCGCCGTGGTGCAGCGCGGCGAGATGGTGCGCCAGATCGCTGCCGAGATCGAGACGATGATCGTCGAGCTCGGTGTCGACGCCCGCCTGCTGCGCCTGCAGCTGGAGGAAGTGTTCACGTCGCTCGACGACGAGCTGGAACTGGTTGTGGCCGACTATCCAATCGAGTCGCAGAGCTTCGCCACCGCGGCAGCGGGCGAGGCGCCGGCGTCGCCCAAGGGTTTGCGCATGCTGGCGCGGGTGCCGCGACTGTCCGACGAGCAGGCATCCGCAATCGCCGAGCACTTCGGTGAGCTGGCAAAATTGTTACGAGCGACAGCAGACGAGATCGCCGGAGTCGAGGGCGTCAGCCTCAAGGA
>JANLPB010000071.1:0-6241 GCA_031366885.1 Ilumatobacteraceae bacterium | reverse complement strand
CGACCTGCAGCAAGAACTGCACATGCTCGCGTTGCCCTTCAAGGACGGCGTGGTGCCGTCGGAGGGCGACCTGCGGGTGGCGAAGGCACAGCTGGTCGGCTGGCTGGAAGGGCTGTTTCACGGCATTCAGTTCAGCCTCATGGCCCAGCAGAACGTGGCTCGCCAGCAGCTCGAACAGATGCGCCAACTGCCGCCGGCTGGTGTCGGCGGCGCCAACGCACAGCGGCCCGTCGAGGCCAACGAGCGCCCCGGCACGTATCTCTGAGGTGCCCTCGACGGCACTGCGACGGCTGTTTGTAACGTCGACAATCGCGGCTAGGGTCGTGCGAATCACATCCTTGTAATCCCTTGTACTCCCAACCCTCTCGAGGAGGTCTGCGCCCGTGGGCGACTCGTTCACGCACCTGCACGTCCACACCGAGTTCTCGATGTTGGACGGGGCGGCCCGCCTCGACGAGTTGGTCGCGAAGGCCGTGCAGGATGGTCAGCCAGCTCTCGGCATCACCGATCACGGCAACATGTACGGCGTCCTCGATTTCTACAAGGAGTGCCGCAGCCAGGGCGTGAAGCCGATCATCGGCACCGAGGCGTACATGGCATACGACTCACGCCACGAGCGCCCCGCTCGCCGCGGCCGGGTCGACGATTCGGGTGGCGACACAGAGGGCGGCAAGAAGCTTTACTACCACCTGACGTTGCTTGCCGAGAGTGACCAGGGCTATCGGAACCTGATTCAGCTGGCCAGCCTGGCGTTCCTGGAGGGCTACTACTACAAGCCGCGCATGGACTGGGAGTTACTGGCCAAGTACTCCGACGGCCTGATCGCCACCACCGGCTGCCTCGGCGGCCACGTGCTGCAGGCGCTGCTGCAGGGTGACCAGAAGCTCGCCACCCAGCACGCCGGTCGGCTGCAAGAGATCTTCGGCAAGGACAACCTGTTCGTCGAGCTACAGGACCATGGTCTGCAAGCGCAGCACGACACCAACCCCCAGCTGATCGAGCTCGCCCGCAAGATCGGTGCGCCGATCATCGCCACCAACGACTCGCACTACGTCCACCGCGAGGACCACGAGGCGCATGGTGCGCTGCTGTGCGTGCAAACCGGTGCGCTGCTCAGCGATCCCAAGCGATTCAAATTTGAAGGCACCGAGCACTACCTGAAGAGCAGCAACGAGATGCGGCAACTGTTCCGCGACTTTCCCGAAGCGTGCGACAACACGCTGTGGATTGCCGAGCGCGCCGATGTCACCATCGACTTCGGTAAGCCGCTGCTGCCGAACTTCCCGCTGCCGGATGGCTTCGCGGACGACGCCGGGTACCTCGACCATCTCACCTGGGAGGGGGCCAAGCAACGTTGGGGCGAAGTACTGCCGCCCGGCGTTGTCGAGCGTGTTGCGTACGAACTGCAAGTCATCAAGAACATGGGTTTCGCTTCGTACTTCCTGATCGTGTGGGACCTGATCAAACACGCCAAAGACGCAGGCATCCGTGTCGGCCCTGGTCGCGGATCGGCGGCCGGCTGTGCGGTTGCCTACAGCCTGCGCATCACCGACCTCGACCCCATCAAGTACGACCTGCTCTTCGAACGCTTCCTCAACCCCAGCCGTATCTCGATGCCCGACATCGATATGGACTTCGACTCTCGGTACCGCGACGAGATGATCCGGTACGCAGCAGAGAAGTACGGTCGCGACCACGTCGCGCAGATCATCACGTTCGGCACCATCAAGGCGCGCAATGCCGTGCGGGACGCTGCACGAGTGCTGGGGTATCCGTACGGCATGGGCGACAAGGTCGCCAAGTTGATGCCGCCATTGGTGATGGGCCGCGACACACCGCTGAAGTACTGCTTCGAGGAGAGCCCGAAGTACGCCGATGGGTTCAAGGCAGCCGCCGAACTTCGCGCGACCGTCGAGGCAGACCCCGATGTCAAACGGGTTGTCGACGTCGCCAAGGGCCTCGAAGGCCTCAAGCGCAGCGACGGCATTCACGCGGCGGCGGTGGTGATCACGAAGGAGCGGCTCACAGATTATCTACCGGTGCAACGCAAGCCAGTGGCCGGAGGGGACCCGAAAGACGCGCCGATCGTGACCCAGTTCGAAATGCATGGCGTCGAGGAACTCGGCTTGCTGAAGATGGACTTCCTCGGCCTGCGCAACCTCGACGTCATCTCCGACACCGTGGCAATGGTGCGCGCCACCAAAGACCCCGAGTTCGACATCGACTCTGTCCATCTCGACGATCAGGCTGTGTTCGACCTGATGGCACGCGGCGACACGATGGGCGTGTTTCAGCTGGAGTCGCCGCCGATGCGGGCCCTGCTGCGTTCGCTGGCGCCCACGTCCTTTGAGGACGTGTCGGCTGTGCTCGCGCTCTATCGGCCGGGGCCGATGAGCGTCAACATGCACTACGACTACGCGGACCGTAAGAACAATCGGCAACCGGTGGAGTACTTCCACCCCGACGCAGAGGAAGTGCTCGGCGACACCTACGGCCTGATGATCTACCAGGAAAGCGTGATGCGGGTGGCGCAGAAGTTCGCCGGCTACTCGTTGGCCGACGCGGACCTGCTGCGCAAGGCAATGGGCAAGAAGAGCCGCGAGGTGATGGCGAAGGAGCGCAGCAGCTTCGAGGATGGCTGCGTGCGGATGAACTACACGCGCGAGATGGGCGAGAAGCTGTTCGACGTCATTGCGAAGTTCGCCGACTACGCGTTCAACAAGAGCCACACGTTCGGCTACGGCCTCGTGACGTATCAGACCGCCTTCCTCAAGGCGCACTATCCGGTCGAGTACATGGCGTGTCTGCTCACCAGTGTGAAGAGCAACCTCGACAAGGCCGCGGTGTATCTCAGCGACGCTCGCGCCACTGGCGTCAAGGTGCTCACACCCGACATCAATCGTTCGATCACCGATTTCGCGGCGCTCATGCCCACTGAGGTGCCCGTCGATGTCGTCTTGCCCGCGGGAAGCCCAGGGGCCATCACCTTTGGGTTGTCGGCAATTCGCAACGTCGGCGAGGGCCTCGTCGAGCTACTGCTTCGCGAGCGTGACGAGAACGGCCCATACGACTCATTTCATGAGTACGCCGAGCGGGTGCCGGAAGCCGTTCTCAACAAGCGCACCGTCGAATCGCTCATCAAGGCGGGTGCCTTCGACTCATTAGGCCATCCGCGTAAGGGCCTACTGATGGTGTTTGAACAAATCATCGACGGCACGGTCGTTCGCCGTCGCGAACGAGACCAAGGTGTGATGAGTCTCTTCGGCGACGTTGGCGACGCTGCGGCGGGAGGTGGTTTCAACGAGCGGGTCAACATTCCCACGCTGGAATTCGACAAGAGCGATCGTCTGAAGTTCGAGAAGGAGATGCTGGGCCTGTACATCAGCGATCATCCGCTGCTGGGGGTGGAGGCCGCGCTGCGGCGCAAGGTGGATTGCAGCGTCGCCGAGGCAACGGAGAAGGACGATGGGGCGATGATCACGTTGGGCGGGGTCATCACCAACCTGTCCCGCAAGTTCACGAAGAAGGGCGACCAGATGGCGGTCTTCATCCTCGAGGACCTCGACGCAGCAATCGAGGTGACTGTGTTTCCGCGGGTGCTCACCGAGCAGAGTCACAAGCTCATCGACGACGCGATCGTGACCGTGAAGGGTCGAATCGACCGTCGCGACGAGACCCGTGTTGGTTTCATGGCCCAAGACATTCAGATTCTTGAGGGCCTCGACACGGGCAACGCCGCTCCGCTCCGTCTGCGGGTGCCGGCGACGTCGTTGACCGAACTCAAGATCCATCAAATACGCAAAATCTTGCGCGAACACCCAGGTGACTCACCCGTGTACCTACATATTGGGCAGGGCAAGGTGTTACGGCTGGCCGACGACTTCTGTGTCGACCTGGATCGCGTGGTGGGCGAATTGCGCATGGCGCTGGGCCATGACGCGGTTGTGCTGTAGAGCGTTGTGACACCTCCGAGCAGGAAACTGGCGGAACTGGTGGCAGAATAGAGAACTCAGGTCACGCCTCGGTGTGGGGTACGAGTTCGACAGGAGCTTCGGGCAATGCCAATCCAGGTCATCACCAGGGATGCTGCAGCATTGAACGACGCCGACCTCGACGAAATGGCGTCGATGGGCGGGGCGTTCGATATCGGCATCCTCTCGAAGGCGAAGGAAGACTGGGTGCTCAGCACCGCGGCTCGCGTCGAGGGCAAGCTGCACGGTTTCGCGTTTGCCACGCTCGAGCGCATCGGCGGCACGCCGTGCGTCCTGGTCGGCCTGCTCAGCGTAAAGCGCACCTCCAAGCGCGATCAGGTGCTGAAGGGTGTCATGCACGAGGCATTCCATCGCGCATTGATGGCTTTCCCCGACGAAGACGTGGTGGTCGGCTCGCGTTTCGCGTTGCCCGACGGCCTCGAAGCGTTCAAACAGGTCGACGAACTGATTCCCCGGCCCGGCCATCGCGCCGTCGGTGAGGAGCGGGCCTGGGGCCGCCGGTTGGCCAAGCGCTTCGGTGTCGACGGTCAGTACGACGAGCAAACCTTCGTCGTCAAATCCAACGCTCACGGCTTCCTGGATCACGAGTCGCTCAAGCCCGAACGCATCAAGCCCGAGCTGGCGGCGTTGTTCGCTACGGTGTCCGCCAAGACCAGCGGCTCGCTGGTCGTTCATGGCTGGATCATGGCCGAAGACTTGGTCAAGCTCGGCGCCAACCGCTGAGATGACGATCGACGCGGGCTCCTCGCTCGACGCCATCATCCGGCGCCGGCGAATGACTCGGCGGTTCGATTCCTCTCCGATCGATCTTGCCCAGGTCGACGAGTTGGTCGACCTTGCCCGTCGCGCCCCGTCGGCCGGATACAGCCAGGGCGTGCACTTTCTGGTGCTGTCAGGCGCCGCTGCGGCGTCGTTCTGGACGATCACCGGCAGCGGCGACTGGTTCGACGATGACACCCGTGCGGCCCCGGTGCTCGTGCTTGCTTTAGCCGATCCCGTTGCATACACGTCGCGATACTCCGAGGAAGACAAGGCCGGGCACGGTCTGGAGGATGCCGCCAATTGGGAGGTGCCGTTCTGGCTCACCGATGCCGCAATGGCAACTCAAAACCTCTTACTGCTGGCCGAAGATCGTGGTCTTGGCGCGCTGTATTTCGGCATCTTCCGCAACGCTCGCGTCCTGCTCGACGAGCTCGGCGTGCCGGCACACGTGCTGCAGGTGGGCGCAGTTGCATTGGGCCACCGCGCCGTCGACGATCAGCAATCGGGCTCCGCGCGCACCCGACCCCGGCGCGCAACGGCCGACGTCGTGCATCATCAGCGCTGGTGACAGCGCGCCTCTCCGGCTCGGTACGGGACCACCTTGGCTGACTAGGTTGGCGCGCAGCAACGACGCACACTGGAGATGTTCGCAATGGCCAACCAGATCCCCCTTGTCGACTACCTGATACTCGGCGAGACGCCGCACCTGACGGCCAATGAGTGCACCGGCTGCGGGGCTCGCTTCTTCGGTCGCCGCAACGCCTGTGCCAGCTGCAGTGGCACCGAGTTCAATACGGTCGCCATCGACACCACTGGTGAGGTCAAGGCGTTCACCATCGTCACGTTTGCCGCGCCCGGTGTTCCGGTGCCGTTCGTCTCGGCAATCGTCGACTGTGGCGGCACCAGCGTGCGCGGCAACGTGATCAATGTCGAGGCGTCGCCCGAGCACGTCTCACTGGGCATGAAAGTGGCTCTCGCCACGTACACCATTGGCACCGACGACAACGGCACCGAAGCCGTCGGCTTCGGTTTCGCACCGTTCAACTGAACAAGGACTGAAGGACTCACCATGAGCGACGACATTTGGATTCTCGGCATTCACATGACCAAGTTCGGCAAGTACCCGGACCTGGACACTGTCGACCTGGCCTCCCAGGCAGCACTCGCCGCACTGGCGGACGGCGGCGTCACGATGAAGGACATGGGCGTCCTCGCTGCTGGTTGCCTGATGGCATCCAATGCAGGCATCGGCCAGCAACTCCAAAAGCAGATCGGCCAGACCGGTATCCCGGTCTACAACGTCGCGAATGCGTGCGCCACCGGGGCGACTGCGCTGCGCACAGCGATCATGGCGGTCAAGTCGGGGGAGGTCGACATGGGCCTCGCCGTCGGGGTCGAGAAGTTGGCGGGCGCTGGCCTGTTGGGTGCGGGCGGGCGTCCGAAAAGCGACAAGAACGAATGGAGCCCCTCCGGCCGTTTCGGTGCGG
>JANLPB010000057.1:0-3685 GCA_031366885.1 Ilumatobacteraceae bacterium | reverse complement strand
GACCGTTGTTCGGGGAATCGTTCGTGCTCGATGTTCCAGCCGTCTCGCCGGCCGAGATCGCGGCAAGCGCACCTGAAGCGTTGCATGCTCGCCTCGCAGTTCGCGATGCCATGGCGCCACATTTGGAAGACGGCTGGAAGGTCTCCGCCGTCGACCGCGAAGCCCGCACCTACACCCTGTCGCGCTCATCGAGGGGGAGGGCCACTTCGGTGGCCAGGTCGGGAAAGACTTTGGACACTTTCGCGCTGAGCCAGGTGCCGTAGCTGCCGCTGATCTCGCGCAAATTTGCTGCATCCCAGCGTGCCTGTTGGTCGAGTGGTACGTCCCACTCGTCGTCAAAGGCAATTGGCTTGACCTCGGCGTGCCAGCCCGGGTCGAGGAAGAACGGCAGCGAGTAGCGGTCAGTACCGCCGTGGTTGCGTACCCGATGCGGATTGCTACGATAGCGGCCGCCCGTGAGGCGATCGAGCATGTCGCCCAGGTTGCAGATCACTAGGTCGGCATCGGCGGGTGCGTCGATCCACTGGCCGTACGAATTGACTTGCAAACCAGGCGTCCCGTCGGTTGCCAGCAAGGTCAGTAGGCCGTAGTCGGTGTGCTCACCCACACCCCAACTCACCGTGTCGCCCGCTGGCTGCGGCGGGTAACGAAAGATTCGGAACAACGGTGTCGGTGAGGCCGTCAGCCCCGCCCGGAAGTAATCCTCGCCGAGGCCAAGACCCAACCCCATCAGGCCCAGCAGCCGCTGACCAAGCGCCTCCATTGCGGCCATCCACTCGGTCACCACGGTCTGCAATGCGGCCGGTCGCGCCGGCCACAGATTCGGCCCGTGCAGCGGACGGTGATCGGGCGGCAGTTCAGCGCCGAAGTAGTAGCCCTCCTTTCCGTCCGGTACGCCCGAGGTCAGCTCGCCGCCCAACGGGAACCACCCTCGCCATGCACTGCCACCGACTGCCATCGATACCTGCTGCTTCTCCACAGTCGGCAACGCGAAAAACTCAGCGGCGAGCGCGATGAGTTCGTCGCGTCGGACCCTCAGTTCATCGCCGAGCGGAACCGCAAAGAAGCCGACAGCCCTGCATGCCGCATCGATTCGGGCGGCAGCGTCGGGCGCTGACGGATCGATGATCGGTAGCGAGCGGAGCGGCAACAGCTTCATCGTTGGGCAGCGTAGGTGGCAGACTCGATGGCCATGACCACGGCGCAACTCATCGTGGTCGCGGTGGCCATCTTCCTCGCCGCATTTACGCAGGTCATCGCCGGCTTCGGGTTCGCCTTGCTGGCGATGCCGATCATGACGCTGGCAGTACCCGTCGAGCAGGCCGTCGTGGTGAGCACGTTGCTCGGCATGGTGTCCACCAGTTGGATGGGCTGGCATCTACGTGCGGTTGTGGTTCGGCCAATTGCCAAGCGACTCGCGCTTGCGGCGTTTGCCGGGATGCCTCTGGGGTTGTGGATTCTCAACGTCGTCAGCGACAGGGCGCTGCGGTTGGCGCTTGGCGTCGCGGTGCTGATCGCCACCGCCCTGCTCGTGCGACGGATCAATCTTGCGCACGTCGGGCCGACGTTCGACATTGCGGCTGGCTTCATCTCTGGCGTGTTGAACACCTCACTCTCCACGAATGGCCCGCCGTTGGTATTCGATCTACAGGCGCGCCAACTGGCCCCGAATGAGTTTCGTGCCACGATTTCCGCGGTGTTCGCAGTCAGCAATGTCGTGGGCTTGGCGTTGTTCATTGCCGATGGGAAAATCACAGCGGACGGCATACACGCGTCGTTGGTTGCGATTCCCGCATGGGTCATCGGGCAGGGACTCGGCTGGCCGGTACGCAAACACATGCACGGCGAGCGCTTCCGAGTGATGGTTCTGGTCTTGCTCTTCCTCGCGGGCACGACGGCGATCGTCTTCGCTGTCGTGTGAATGATCGGCGTGACAAGCTGCACGCCATGACGAACGGCCCCGCGCAGCCCCGCAACGTAGTCGTCGTGCTGCTCGACTCGCTCAACCGGCACATGCTGGGCAGCTACGGCGGCACTGAGTTCGCCACGCCCAACCTCGATCGTTTCACAGCGCAACGCGCCACCCGCTTCACGAACCACGTGACGGGGTCGCTGCCGTGCATGCCTGCTCGTCACGACATTCTGTGCGGTGCGCTCGACTTCCTCTGGAGGCCTTGGGGCTCGATCGAGCTCTGGGAACAGCCGATCACCGCTGAGCTGCGCGATCACGCCGTCACCACGATGCTGGTCACCGATCACCCGCATCTCTTTGAGACGGGCGGCGAGAACTATCACACCGACTTCGGCGGATGGGACTACGTGCGTGGGCACGAGGGCGATCCGTGGAAGACGTGGCTGGACCCTTCGTGGATGGGTATACCCGCTCCACCTGCGACCACGGGCGACTGGTTTCTGAAGCGTCGTTTCGGCGAACGCGCGCCCGACATCGACCGCGCCTACGACCGCACCCGTACTCACTTCCGTGCCGAGACCGACTATCCCGGTCCGCGCACGATGACTGCCACCGCCGAGTGGCTGAGCAGTGCAGTGAGGTCGGACACGGACCGGCGGTGGATGTTGTTCGTCGACGAATTCGATCCACACGAACCATTCGACACTCCGGCCCCGTGGCAGGGAATGTACGAGGCTGAGGCATGGCACGGTGAGCGTTTGATTTGGCCGCCGTATATCGTCGGCGGTCTTAGCGGTGGCTACCTCAACGTGGCCGAAGCGCACCACATCCGCGCCAACTACGGCAGCAAGCTGACGATGATCGATCACTGGTTCGGCCGTATCCTCGACCAGTTCGATACGCACCAGCTGTGGGAGGAAACGGCCCTCATCGTGTGTACGGACCACGGCCATTACCTCGGCGAGGAACGATTGGTCAACGGACAGCTGCACGATCTGTGGGGAAAGCCGATGGTGCCGCAGTTCGAGACGCTCGGCCACATCCCGCTGATGATCCACTGGCCAGGCGTGCCCGGCGGGGGAGTCTGCGACGCGCTGACCACCGCCGTCGACCTGCACGCGACGCTGGCTGAAGTGTTCGACGTGGCACCACAGCACCGCACGCACGGTCACTCGCTGGCGCCCCTGTTGCGCGGCGAGGCATCGTCCATCCGCGACTACGCGGTCGGCGGAGTGTTCGGCAATTGGGTCCAGGTGACGGATGGACGAATGAAGTACGCCCGCGCTGCGGACACCGACAATTTTCCGCTCTCCATGTGGAGCAACCGCTGGAGCACCATGCCGTTGCACGTCAAGGGCATCACGGCCCTTCCCAAACCTGACGAGCGGGCATGGCTTGACCGGATGCCCGGCAGCGACGTTCCGGTCATTCGTCAGCCGTTCGGGGCAGGTGACGCTCTGCCGTACTGGGTCAGCGGCGGCGCGAACGTGGGGCAGCATCACCTCTACGACATCTCGGTCGACCCCGGAGAAGTCGAGAATCGCGTCGGTGAATCGGCCGAGCGCACTATGCAGGAGCTGCTGCGTGCGGCGCTGCACGACCTGGAAGCGCCCACCGAGCAACTCGAGCGTTTGGGCCTGTAGGACGGCACCCGAGTGGGTACTCGCACCCCGGGGTGCGAGTAACCACACGCATGGTCCGCTGGGACACACAATTGTGGGCTGGCACTAGCACTGGTGGGCTGGCACTAGCACTGGGGGGGCGGAGGTAAGC
>JANLPB010000009.1:0-6524 GCA_031366885.1 Ilumatobacteraceae bacterium | reverse complement strand
GACGTCGCGCTCGGCAACCTCGGAGGCCTCGGCCACAAGTTCCCAGCTGTCGTGGTCGGCCCAGGGGCGACCCATGCCCGGCCGCTGAGAGCCCTGGCCGGGGAAGGTGAACGCAAGCATGATGCGCTGATCGTAGACGGTTACCGATGGGTACTTTCAGCTACCGACGGGTAACGAGCGGGCAACCGGCAGGTTACGGGCGGTAACCGCATGATGCCTCGGCCCGACGGCCCGATAGCCTCTCTCGGGTCACTCGCCCGAGTGGCGGAATGGCAGACGCGACGGACTCAAAATCCGTTGTCCGAAAGGGCGTGTGGGTTCGAGTCCCACCTCGGGCACTTGTGGTTACGGCGGGTGTTGTCGCTTCGGCTCGTTGGCCACCGGCTTTACTGATTGCTCCTGAAGGGTGCGTCGGTGAGACCTGCGGCCCGGCTGTGGCCCTGCGGCAACCGGAACCGGGGACTTGTTTTCGCAACCCGGAAGCTGCAGTTGTCACTCGGGTCGACGCGTCGCTCACGGCTTATGTGCGGTAGCTGTTCCGTCCTCGTTGACCATGACGACGGCGTTAGCTGTCAGCGGCTCGCAGCCCTTGCCGTTGCCCCGGAACGGGACCGTCCGCACGGTGCCCTCCTGGGTCACCTCCGTGCCGTCGGGCTTCACGAGGCGAACTCGAAAGTCATACTCGGCTGGCTCGTCGCCAACCTCGATGAACCCGTCGCCGTTGGGCAATGAAGCCGGCGGCAAGGATTCTTCGTCGATGCAGAATTCGGCGAGGCCCCATGATCGAGACGGAAGCGAGATGCTGAAACCGGACGCGAAGCCCGCCGAGTTGCAATCCTGAGAGCAGGCGCCCAGGCCGAGGGACGACACCATCGCAGCGGCGGCCACAAATGTCCCATGTATCCGCACTCCAGCAGCATGGCGCAATCGGGTCGATCCGTTCAGCGGTCGCTTCTGGGGAGAGTCAGTCCCGAAAAGCGGGACGCATCTTCCCCAGAACCAGCCGCTACTTCGAGCGTTCAGCGGAGACTGCGGCGACGATCGCCGCTCCGGGGGAGCCAGTCAAGATCGTTGACGCGTCTGCGGGCATGCGGCGGCACCAGTTGGGGTATTTGTCGCCGAGGGTGCCGGGGTGATTGGGGCGCTCGGTGCAACCGGCCAAGTCGTCGAGCGCAATCAAGCACAGGCGAGCTGGACTGGCCGCTACCTGGCGATGCAACTCAACGGACGCGGCCTCGCCGGTGGTCGCCTCCAGCGACTGCCGCAGCGCCGCAACCATCTCGGCGTTGCCGTCGGTGTGATTCCACACGCCCAGCACCGTGGGCAGGTCGTGTGTGGTGACCGTTGCCAGGTTGCGCTCGGGCCAGGCCGCGGGGTTGGTGTCGAACCACCACACCTTCGTGCCCATGATCCGACTGGACCGAAGGGCGTCGTGCACGACGGGTTCGACGGTGCCAAGGTCTTCGCCGATCACGAACGCGCCGGCTCGGGTCGCCTCCATTCGAATGATCGCCAGCAGGTCTGTCGCTGGCAACCGCACGTACGTCCCGTCGGCGGGTGCTCCGCCCTCGGGAATCCAGAACTGTCGGAACAGCCCCATCACGTGATCGATCCGCAACCCCGCCATCGACTGGCACGCAGCGCGAACCATTCCCACGAACGGTCGGTACTGAGCGGCTCGAAGCTGTGACGGGATGAAGGGCGGCAGACCCCACTCCTGACCGGCCGCGTTGAACGGGTCGGGTGGCGCACCGATGCGCACGCCGAGGGCCATCAGTTCCTGATGCATCCACGTGTCGGCGCCGTCGGGCGAGCAGCCGACGGCAAGGTCGCCGATCAACCCAACACCTGCTCCTGCAGCCGCGCGCGACAGCGTGCGAGCGGCGAACCATTGCAGCCACGCATGAAAGTCGCGCGTTGTAGCGAACTGTGGGTCCGCCCGCGGCAGGCCGCCAACGGCTGGAGAGGCAGGATGGCGGAACTCGGCTGGCCACTCGCTCCACCGCGGTCCAAGCCGTTCGGCCAGTGCGTTCCACGAGCAGAAATTCCACAACTCGTCGCCTTGCGCGTCGGCCCACGCCCGCCACTCGGCTCCCTCGGCGTTGTGGATGAATCGCTCCATCAGAGCGCGACGCCGTGCCGGCCATGCCTGACTGCGGTCGATCAAACCGCCCGCCTCATTCGTCGCCGGCGAGGTGCCGTCGAGCGGGATCAACAGCGGGTTCAACCATCGTCGAGAGCTGGGGTAGTACGGACTCGCTTCCTGCGGCAGCGTTGGCGCAGGTGCGTGCAGCGGGCTCAGCAACAACGATGATCCGCCGCGGGCAGCTACTTCCCGACCGAGTAGTTCGACATCGCGAAGGTCGCCGATGCCCCATCCGTCTGCCCGCCACAAGGAATAGACCTGCGCCGCAACGCCCCAACCACTCGGGGCATCGAGACACTCGGCAGGGGCGCTGACCAGCGTCGTGATCGGTCCGCCATCAAGCGGAGCGAGGGAGTGATAGCCCGTAGGCATATCCGCTGGCAGCGATTCGACTTCGCCCCAGTCGCTGCCGTCCTCCAGCGTGAGGTGGCAACGGTTATGTAGATGATGTGTGCTTCCGCCGTCGATGAACCACATCGGTGGCCCAGCGGGCGTGTCGCCGATTGCAGCCCGCAGGTACTCACGAGTGGCCGCCGGGGTGTCATGCCAGGTGCCGTCAACCTCGTAGTAGCCGTCGGCAATGCCCCAGTCGTCATCCACGCAGCCATTGTGCCGCTTCGTACACTCTGCGCATGGCCTCCGCGGTGGTGAAGTGGCAATTGAAGAGGACGAGCTCACGTCTGCGCACGCTGCGCGACGAGTTGCAGGTGATTGACGAGCAGCGCATGTACGTGGTCGACGACGCCGACGACCTGCAGTTGCGCGCCGTCGTGTCTGACTCGCCGATGGCACGATCGGAAGCGCACGAGGCGGTCGGGCACGCGGCCGCGTACGGCAAGGCCCGTGCTCATATCGTCGACGAGATCGCTCAGCTCGAAGCCAAGCAGGATCAGTTGCTCGACCGTTTGTCGGCACGATGATTCGCCCGACGTGCTTGAATGTGGGCCGGGCAACACCCTGCCTGACCGGGCCGAAAGGACGCCATCGATGACCATCCGTGTGGTGATCGCCGAAGACGAAGCCATCATTCGCCTCGACCTGCGCGAGACCCTCGAAGAAGAGGGCTACGAAGTTGTTGGCGAGACTGGGCGCGGCGACAGGGCGGTGGATCTGGTGCGCGAGTTGCGGCCCGATCTTGCCATTCTCGACATCAAGATGCCGCACATGGACGGGCTGGAGGCAGCCCGCATCATCAGCGGTGAGCGCATCTGTGGCGTGCTGATGCTGACCGCATTCAGCCAACGTGAAGTTGTCGAAGATGCCCGAGACGCGGGCGCTCTGGCCTACCTGGTCAAGCCGTACCAGAAGAGCGATCTGATTCCAGCGATCGAGGTGGCGATTGGCCGCTTTCGCGAACTGCAGCAGCTCAGCGGCGAAGTCGACGCACTCGGCGAGCAGCTGGAAGCGCGCAAGGTCATCGACCGTGCGAAGGGCGTGCTCATCGATCAGCACGGGATGAAGGAAGGCGAGGCCTTCACCTTCATCCAGCGCACCGCAATGAGCGAACGGTCCCGCATGCGCGACGTCGCCGACAGAATTCTCGACGGCTCGCTCCACCCGTGAAGATCCTGCTGCTGGATGGCAACTCGCTGACCTATCGCGCCTTCTTTGCGTTGCCCACCGACATGGCCACTGCCTCCGGGCAGGTCACCAACGCGGTGTTCGGATTCACGTCCATGTTCATCTACATGGTGAAGGACCAACAGCCCGACGCGGTCGTCGTCGCCTTCGATCGACCCGAAAGGACATTCCGCCACGAAGCCGACCCCAACTACAAGGCGCAGCGCGAGGCAGCGCCCGACATCTTGCGCCAGCAAATGGGGCTCGTTCGCGAGGTGCTTGCCGCCTTGAACATCACCGTGCTGGATCTGGCCGGATGGGAAGCCGACGACATCCTCGCGACGCTCGCCGAGAAGGCGAAGCGGGAAGGCCACGACGCAATCATCGTCACCGGCGACCGCGACAGCTATCAGCTGGTC
Organism: Ilumatobacteraceae bacterium; assembly: GCA_031366885.1. Lineage (GTDB taxonomy): Bacteria > Actinomycetota > Acidimicrobiia > Acidimicrobiales > Ilumatobacteraceae > UBA668. Next base: position 2,399 of record JANLPB010000009.1, on the reverse strand, counting down.
GAAGACCCGCATGTGCGCGTGATGTACAACAAGCGGGGCGTCAGCGACTATGCCCTGTACGACGAGGCTGGCATCGCGGAGAAGACCGGCGTGACACCCACCCTGTACCCGCAGTACGCGGCCCTGCGCGGCGACCCCAGCGACAACCTCGAAGGCGTGCCCGGAGTTGGCGAGAAGACGGCGGCCAAGCTGCTCAACCAGTACGGCAGCCTCGACGGCATCTTCGCTCACGTCAGCGAGCAGACCCCCAAGTTGCGGGCGTCGCTGATCGAGCACGAGGGCCGAGCTCGTCACAACTTCGAGATGATGACGCTTCGTCGTGATGCTCCCGTCACGGTGGCGTTCGAGACGCTGACCGTCGAGCCGAACGACGCCGAGGTGAAGCGGCTGTTCGACTTCCTCGAGTTCCGTGCCTTGCACGACCGGCTGTACGAAGCGCTGGCCACGTTCGGCATCGGTGCGGCCGCTGGTGCGATTCCGCTTGCGCCGTCCGGCGAGGTGCTGGAGGCAGAGATCAGCGACGTGACGAGCGCGGCCGATGCGGCCGCGCTCATTGCCGCGCAGGTCACGCTCGATCTGGTTCCAAGTTGGGCTGGCCTCGCTGGCCGCAGCGACGTGACCGGTCTCGCGATCGTGACAGATCCGGATGACGCCGAAGTCGCGTGGCTGCCTTCAAGCGTGGTGCACACGCCGGAAGTGTTGGAGGCCCTTGGAGCGCACGCTGGCTGGCGCGGGCACAACGCGAAGGCCCTGATGCGCTGGCTGCTCGACCAGGGCGGCGAGGTCCCGGGTCTGCGGTTGGACACAGCAATTGCGGCCTACCTCATCGACCCGGCTGACACTCGCTACGCGTTGCGCGACCTGTTGGCGCGCTACACGCGATTCCAGCTGCCCGACGATGGCGCGGCATCCAGTGGTCAGCTCGATTTCGGTGGTGGTCCGGACGAACGGCAGCTCGCCGCTCGCGGCGCGCTCGCAGTGGCACACCTGTCGGCAGCGCTCGAGGCGTCGCTCGACAAGCAGGGCATGGCCGATCTCTACACATCGATCGAGAATCCGTTGGTGGGGGTGTTGGCCAAGATGGAGCACGTCGGCATCGCGGTCGACGTTGCAGAGTTGACGCAACTGAACGCTCGGCTCACCGCCGACGTCGAGCGGCTGGGGGCGGTGCTTCAGGAGGTTGTCGGGCGCCCGTTCAATATCAACTCACCGATCCAGTTGCGCGAAATCCTTTATACCGAACGCGGCCTGGCGCCCGGCAAGAAGACGAAGACTGGCTTCAGTACCGACGCCGCGACGTTGGAGAAGCTGCGCGACGAGTGGCCCGAGTTCATCGATCCGCTGTTGCAGTACCGCGAAGTCGAGAAGCTGCGCGGTACGTACGGCACGGGCCTGCTGGCGGAGGTCGCGCCCGATGGTCGCATCCACGCCACGTTCAACCAGACCGTTGCTCGCACCGGTCGTCTTTCCAGCGACCAGCCGAACCTTCACAACATTCCGGTGCGCAGCGACGAGGGCAAGTTGTTCCGCAAGGCGTTCATTCCGGCTCCCGGCTGTCAGTTGTTGGTCGCCGACTACAACCAGATCGAGCTGCGCTGCATTGCCCATCTCGCTCAAGACCCGGGCTTGATCGAAGCGTTCACCAGCGGGACCGACATCCACAACGCGACGGCATCGCGTGTGTTCGGCGTCGAGCCCACCGCCGTGACCACCGAGCAGCGGTCGAAGGCGAAGATGGTGTCGTACGGCCTGGCCTACGGCATGGAGGCGTACGGGCTGGCGCAGCGGCTGTCGATTCCCACCAGCGAGGCGGCCGTCATTCTCGACGCCTACTTCGAGGCCTTTCCGAACGTGAAGGACTACATGGATCGCACGGTCGTCGAGGCTCGCATGCGCGGATACACCGAGACGCTGTTTGGTCGTCGTCGCCCGATCCCAGAGCTTTCCAACAGCAACTTCCGCATCCGCCAGGCAGGCGAGCGCCAAGCAATGAACGCGGGCATCCAAGGTCTGGCTGCCGACATCTTCAAGGTCGCGCTCGTCCGCATCGACCAAGCGTTGGACGCTGCCGGCGTCGCCAGTCGGCTGGTCCTGCAAGTGCACGACGAGGTACTCGTTGAGACGCCCGAGGCGGAGATGGACAAGGTCGGTCCGCTGGTGATCGACCTGATGCGCGGCGCCGCCGAGCTGGATGTACCGCTGGAAGTCAACGTGGCCTGGGGCAAAACGTGGGCAGCCGGCAAGTCGTGAGCCCAGGTTTGGCACGGTCCGCCGCCCGTGGGCGGGCCAGCCTGCCATCCGGGGGGTGCGAGTGGGCACTCGCACCCCGGGGTGCGAGTACCCACTCGAATGGCGCTGTGGCACTCGCACCGGCGGCGTGGCACTCGCACTGGCGGCGT
>JANLPB010000247.1:0-6339 GCA_031366885.1 Ilumatobacteraceae bacterium | reverse complement strand
GGTCAGCGCTCTCAAGGTAGATGGCAAGCGCCTGCACGAGCTTGCTCGCGAAGGCATCGAGGTCGAGCGGCAGGCCCGCCCCGTCACGGTCAGTCGCTTCGAGGTGGCGCCCACGGAGAGCCCGCTGGTGTACGCCATCGAAGTGCAGTGCTCCAAGGGCACGTACATCCGCACGTTGGCCGACGACCTGGGCCGACTCTGTGGCGGCGGCGCCCACCTCCGCAACCTTCGCCGTACCGCGGTCGGCAGCTTCACCGCGACGGAGGCCGCTGCGCCCGACGATGTGGAGTTGTTGTCGTTGCCGCAGGCAATGCGCGATTACCCGCAGGTCATCCTCAGCGCGGAGGCTGCGGCGCTTGTCGCGAACGGTCGGTCACTGGACCGAGTTCGCGCCGGCTTTGACGGCGATGGGCCGTGGGCTGTACTCGGTCCCGATGGCGACTTGCTCGCGATGTATGAACCACGCGACGGCACCGAGGCCAAGCCAGCGGTCGTCCTCGCGCAATGACGCACGGGTAAGGTTCGACGCATGATTCGTCGAGCAGCAGTAGTCGTCATCGCCATCGCAGGGTTGCTGAGTGCGTGCGGCACCGACTCGTCGTCGGGAGATTCCGGGGCATCAGGCACGCTGGCCAACGGGTCGCTCGTCGCCGACTCTCCAGCACCGGTCACCACCGACGGCTCCTCCGCAGCGCCCGGTGGCGCGGTCGATTGCGCGGCCGTCGCTGATGCCTTTGGCTACGCGATTGTCAATATCCAGCTCATCGCGCAACTGGGCAACCAGCCAGACGTGACTCAGTGGATGACGGGCGTCGGCACGATGTCCGACTTCGGGAATCAACTCGACACGCTGGCGACCCTGGAGCCCTACGACGCTGGTGTCGCGGATGCGATTGCCTTCTACCGAGGTGCGAACGAGATTGCGCAGCGCGGCTTCGCCGCCGACACTGCGGCGCCGGCCGAGCTGGCGACGTACGTCGGGCCCGACATCACTGCAGTGCTCGCAAAGAAGATTGCATTCGGAACCGCGTCAGATGCTGCCGGCTGCTGATCAGCGCCCGCGGGGTAGTGCTCGCCTGACTGTGCCCCGCTAGCGTTGCCGACGTGCGAGTCGTCACCGATCTGTCCGTTTCTCCGTGGCCAGGCGAGCGCACCGTCATCACCATCGGCGCCTACGACGGCGTGCACCTCGGCCATCAGGCCGTCATTGCCGAGGTGCGCCGTATCGCTGAAGCCACCGGTGCCCGCAGCGCAGTGCTCACCTTTGATCGGCACCCAGCCTCCGTGGTACGACCGGAGTCGGCGCCGCAGCTCCTCACTGATCTGGACCAGAAACTCGAGCTGCTGGCCGCAACGGGAATCGACGCAACGCTGGTAGTGAAGTTCGACGAGGCGCAGTCGCTGGAGGCCCCGATGAGCTTCGCGCAGCGCGTCCTGGTCGACTGCGTTGCCGCTTCGGTGATTGTGGTGGGGGAGGACTTCCACTTCGGGCACGATCGCGAAGGAAACGTCGCGACGCTGCGCGAACTCGGTGCCGCACGAGATTTTGAAGTGCTGCCGCTCTCGCTGCTGCCGCGTTCCGATGGTCCCGACGAGCCAATCAGCTCGACTGCCATCCGCCGTGCAATGGCCGGCGGGCAGGTCGAGCTGGCTGCAACCATGCTCGGCCATCCCTTCGAAGCCCGGGGGGTGGTGGTGCAAGGCGACCAACGCGGTCGGCTGTTGGGTTTCCCGACCGCCAACGTAGAAGTGCCGATTGCCATCTGCGTTCCCGCTGACGGCGTGTACGCCGGTTGGTACCACCGACCCGATGGCAGCCGCACCGCATGCGCGATCAACCTGGGGCGGCGGCCAACGTTTTACGAGCACGCGGACCATTCACTGCTGGAAGCTCACCTGTTGGACTTCGCCGGCGATCTGTACGGCGAGGCGGCTCACGTGGAGTTCATGCACTTCCTGCGCAGCGAACGCAAGTTTGACGGCATCGATGCGCTGGTCAGTCAACTGAAAAACGACATCGACCACGCTCGTACTGTTCTGGCCTAGTTACTCCGCTGGCCAGATCACGGTGCCGGTGTCATCGTAGATGCCGTCGAGCACCGAATCGTCGACCATGGTGTCGATCACCGGCACGATGCCGTCGAATAGCCCGATCTGCGCGTACGCAGTGACCTCGGTGGTCAATTTGTCGAAGATCGGCAGGCCCATCGGAGCGTCGGGCGTCGCACTCTCCGCGACCAGCTTCGACTCGACTGCCCACCTGGCCGTTTCGCCATCGGGTGACAGGAAGAGGGCGTTGCCGCTGGCGTTCAGTGCATTGATCGCTACCTGAGCAGCGGCCGCGGGGTCGGCCACTGCGTCGGCGAGACCCCGCATCGTTGCTCGCATGAAGTCCTGCGCGGCGGTCGGCTGTTCGGCCAGGAAGGTGAGGTTGGTGTAGAGCACGCCGAAGCTGGCGGGAATGCTGTAGTCGCTGGGGTCGTAGAGCTTGAAGGGAATGCCGGCGGCCGTCAGCTGATTGGGCTCGTTGCTCTTGAAGCCTGGGAAGCCGACGATGTCGGGTATTGCGATATGCACGAGCGGGTCGAAGCCGTCAAGGGTCACGGTCTCGTAATCGGTGCCTTCGACGAGACCCTGTTTCGCCAACATTGCCTTCACCGAAGGGGTGATCGCGCCCTTGACGCCGATCTTCTTGCCCCGCACGGCGTCGAGCGTCGGCACCTCTCCATCCTTGGTGATGAGTGCATCGATACCCGTCCGGCCTTCGACCGCGAGCGCCACAAACCCGGCGTCGTTGGCACCGGCGAAATCGACCATCTCGCTGAACGAACCGCCCGAGGAGAACTGGGCGTCGTTGGCAGCGATCAGCGGATAGTTCTCTGTGGAGAAGCTGGGTTTGACTTCCACGTCGAGGCACAGCGCGGCGTAATAGCCCTTGGACTGTGCGACCAGCACGTCGACGATGGAGGCGGAGGCAGCAAAGTCGTAGCTGGAGAGATAGGTGATGGTGCCGGCGGCCTTGTTGGCATCACAGCGGGCAGCGGGAAACGCCTCACCCGCCGTTACATCGAGGCTGGCGGGCACGGAATCGCCCGGCACCGAGTCGGTGCCGACGTTTGCGATGGTGCTCGGTTCCGGGCTACCGATGGTGGTGTCATCGCCGCTACAACTGGCCAGCGACATTGCTGCGAGAGAGGCGGCGATGAGTGGGTAAGTGACCCGACGAAGCATGAGGGGAAACTGTAGCAAGCAGCACTTCGCAAAGGGTTCTGAAACGCTACTCGCAGGCTTGACGAAATGTTAGGTGGCAAGCCCGTCGAAGAGCGCCAAGACGTTTGCAGTCCCAACGCCGACGCGATGGCCGGTACGCGAGATGAAACCGAACTGAACGCCGGTGGCGGGGTCGTCGGCCGCGAAGAACTGTTCGTGCCCATCAGCGTCGGCGGTGACGTCGGTGAGCAGCGGTGCGCCCGCATCGCTCAAACAAGCGCGGGCGTAGCCAGCGTTGAGCACCTCGATCGACACGTGTTGCACCCCGGGCCCGCGCTGGGCGAGATAGCGGGCAACGCCGGCGCTCGCCTCCGGCCCGACGAGCACGAACGTCACTCCGCCGGCGGCGAGTGCCACGACCCCCGGCCGCGGGTCGGCGAGTGCCAGTTCGTGGAAGCCGAAGCGCTGTGTCATCGACTCCACCGCGGCGCCCAGGTCCGGCACAGCCACCACGACGTGGTCGACCCTGGTGGCTACGGTGTCGAGGCCAGATCGATCGCCCAGTGCAGCCTGCTTGTCGGGGGCAGGGTCTCGCCGGTGGCCGGCAACTTCGATGCGGTGAGTCTCGGTGAGCAGCACGCGAAACAGTTGCTCGGCGAAATCTGCATCCACGCCCGCCTCGATGGCGCGCTGGCGGCGCGAGGTCACGACATCGCGCACGCGGGCGGGCTGGATGACTGGCGTGTCGGAGCCTTGCTTGACCGCCGCGACCTCACGACAGACGGCCAGTCGTTCGGCAACGATTGCGATCAGCGCTGCGTCGAGCTGATCGATTCTGGTGCGCAGCCCGGCAAGGTCTGGCGTCGGGGTCGCAGGTAGTTCGTCGGCCATTGGGTTGCACCGTATCCGGTCAGGTCGTCCGAGTTCGTTGCGACACGTGCCAGCCCATCACCACGCGCTGCAGCAGCGAGAGGAGAAGCAACGCGATGGTGCCGAGAATCGCCATTGCGAAGATTGCCCCCCACAGTGCATCACCCTCATTGAGCGCCGCAGCCCGCTTGCCGATTGCGCCCAATCCTTCGTTGGCGAAGTTTCCGCCCTCGACCAGATAGCTCGCAATCAGTGCAAGGCCGACGTTGTAGCGGGCGGTGGTGAACAGCGACGGCACCGCGGATGGCAGCCGCAATCGCCAGAGGACTTCCCACCGAGAAGCGTCGACCGAGGCCAGCAGTTCGCGAGCCGCTGGGTCGGCGCTACGCATGCCATCGACTGTGGCAAATGCAAAAGCCGGCATGCACACCAGTGCCACGATGAACACGGCGGGGCGGGTGCCGGACCCAAGCCACAGCACTACCGACGCAATGTACGCGACGAACGGGGTCACTTGCAGCAAAGTCAACACTGGCTGGGCAGCCTGTTCGGCAAAGCGGGATGCAGCCATGGCCGAGCCGATGATCAGCGCCACCAGCAAACCGAGCACGGTGCCCAACAACGCGTGCTGTGCAGTGACCCACGCCGCGCTTGCGTAATCGCCGAAGTGATCGGCGAGGTAGGCGACGATGCGTGAGGGCGCACGCAGCACGAACGGCCGCACCTCGCCCAGACGGACGACGGCTTCCCACAACGCGAGGAAGCCCACGATGCCGACAAGTGGCGCCACCAGCCGGCGGGTCATGACCGCATTCCCTGGTGCAGTGCGTGGCGCACCTGCGCGCAGAGCTCCACGAAGCGCGCGTCGTCCTCTACGTCGGCGGCGCGCGGACGCGGCAGGTCGATTGCAAGGTCTGCAACGACGTCGGTTGGGCGCGGGCTGCTGACGAGAACACGATCGCTGAGGGCGACGGCCTCGCCGATGCTGTGAGTCACGAACAGGACTGTCACGCCGCGGCCCTCGACCAATCGGTTCAAGATCGTACGCATCTCCGAGCGGGTGATCTCATCGAGCGCGGCGAACGGCTCGTCCATCACCAAAAGCGGAGCACCGAGGGTGAGCGCTCGCACCAGTGCGACGCGCTGCTGCATGCCGCCGGACAGTTCGTGCGGGTATGCGTCGAGGAAGTCTCCGAGGCCAACTTCTTGCAGCAAAGGTGTCGGCTCAGTTGCTTCAGCCGGGTTCGCACCGCGATTGACGTCGAGCAGCAGGCGGGCGTTTTCGTACACCGTGCGCCACGGAAGAAGGCCGGGCTGCTGGGGCACCATCGCCACCCGCTTGTGCGAGCGCGCAGCACGTGGGCTGTCGCCGTCCACGGTGATGCCGCCGCTTGTGGCCGGTTCCAGACCGGCGATCACCCGCAGCAGGGTGGTCTTGCCGCAACCCGATGGGCCGATAACGCTCACGAACGAGCCGCTGTCGATGTCGAGCGAGAGCGTGTCGACGATGGCCAGATCGCCGAACGACTTGGTGAGGTCCCGCAGCTCGATCCGACTCATCGCAGCAGAGTGTAGGGATGTGAAGCGCCCCGGCCGTGTGAGTGTGAAGGGTCGCCGCTAGCATTGCGACGTCCATTGGGGCTCAACCTCCGATGTGATGCCAGTGGCTCACCCGCCACGGCGACCTCCTTCTGGAAGGCTTTTCTCATGGCAGATCAAGACATCATCAACAAGCACAAGCTCCACGAGGGCGACACGGGTTCGCCCGAGGTGCAGGTTGCGTTGCTCACCGGCCGCATCAACCACCTCACCGGCCACTTCAAGACCCACAAGAAGGACCACACAGCCGTCGTGGCCTGCTCAAGCTGGTCGGCCAACGCCGCCGCATGCTCGATTACGTGAAGGGCATCGACGTCGAGCGCTACCGCGCCATCGTCGCCGCCAACGGCCTTCGCCGCTAACTCGCGTGTGCTCCGCGTCGGCTTGGCTGACGCGCTGATCCGCCGGTTATCCCCAGGTTGCTGCTAGTCTTGACCTGACATATACACCGAGCGGAACACTTGGATCGGTTGTCAGTCGTGAGTGCCGAGCTCACCTTGCGAGCCTCCTACTGAGGTTTGGACAAGGTTGAGAGTCTCGACATTGTCGACTGGGAACCGGCCTCCGCTCCAAATACCCACGCGATATTGACGCGTGAGGTCGAAAGGAGCTCGCTATGGCTGACGCCATCCGAGTATCAGGTGCCGTTTCCGGTACCGA
>JANLPB010000378.1:0-10984 GCA_031366885.1 Ilumatobacteraceae bacterium | reverse complement strand
CAACGGGGGCTTGCTGCTGACCAGCGGCGCTGTCCGCCCAATCGACGAGCAGGTCGCCCGCTGGGCCGCCGTCGATCAGGCAGCCGTCAACGACGTCATCCGCGATGTGTTGACGGCCGACCAAGTCGTCGTCACCGTCGGCCCCACCGCCTGACCACAACGCCTGACCACAACGCCTGACCACAACGCCTGACCACAACGCTCGTGTCATCGATTCACCTGAGTGTGATTCGGTGGGGGCGCGACACGAGCGATTGTGAACGTATGGATGGTCGGTCCGACTGAGCGGCTACGTTCGTCCCCTATGGGTTTGATCCGAGTTGGTGTCGTTGGGGCTGGCGGGCGGATGGGCACCGCTGTGTGCCAGGCGGTCGCGGCTGATCCTGCCCTCGAACTCGTCGCGGCGATCGACCCGCACGCGGCCGGCCAGAGTCGCAACGGCGTCGAGATTCACGCGGAGCTGCGGGCACTCGCGGACGCACACGCCGAGGTGGTTGTCGACTTCACGGTGGCTGCCGCGTCGCGCACCGCGGTGCCGTGGTTGGCGATGCACGGTATGCACGCGGTGGTTGGTACCACCGGCCTCAACGACGACGACCTCGCTGCGTTCCGCACGGCGTTCAGTGGCAGCAACTGCATCGTGGCCAGCAACTACGCCATCAGTGCCGTGCTGATGATGCGATTTGCTGAACTTGCCGCGCCATACTTCGACACGGCGGAGATCATTGAGCTGCATCACGACGCCAAAATCGATGCGCCCTCGGGCACTGCTGTCACCACGGCTACGCGGATGGCCGCTGCCAGTAGCGAATGGGCGCCGGACCCCACGCAGCACGAGGTGTACCCAGGGGCGCGGGGCGGCGTCGGTCCGGCGGGCATACACGTGCACGCAGTCCGAATGCGCGGCATGGTCGCTCATCAGGAAGTGATCCTCGGCGCGCAAGGCCAGTCGCTCACCATTCGCCAGGACAGCTACGACCGCCACAGCTTCATGCCGGGCGTGGTGCTCGCGTGTAAGAAGATCGCCGACCACCCTGGTCTGACGATCGGTCTCGACACGTTTTTGGGCGTGTAGCCCGGAATCAGTTCAAGGACTCGATGGCGGCGTCGTAGTCGGGCTCTTGCGCGATCTCGGGCACCAATTGGCTGTGGATGACGGTGCCATGCTCGTCGAGCACCACGACCGCGCGTGCCAGAAGACCGGCCAGCTTGCCGTCTGCAAGGGTGACGCCAAAGGCGGTGCCGAAGTCGCTGCGGAACGTGCTGGCGGTGACCACGTTGGTCAGGCCTTCTGCACCACAGAAGCGACCCTGGGCGAACGGCAGGTCGGCGCTGACGCAGACCACGACGGTGTTGTCGAGGCTGGACGCTTTCTCATTGAACGTGCGCACGCTGGTGGCGCAGGTGGGGGTGTCGACGCTGGGGAAGATGTTGAGAATGACGCGCTGACCGGCGTAGTCGTCGGCCGTGACCTCAGACAGGTCGCCCTTGGTAATTGCGAACGAGGGGGACGGGGAGCCGACCGTGGGAAGGTCGCCAACGGTGTGGACGGGGTTGCCGCCGAGTGCAGTTTGAGCCATCCGCAGGTTCTACCACGCGATCTTGGACATGCAACTCACCGACCGCGGAAGTTGCGGACGTTGACCAGGATGACGAGCAAGACCGAACCGACAATGATCCAGACCTGGTAGCGATCGACCCACTTCAGTGCTGAGCGGACTTCGTCATCGAAGAACTTTGCCAGCCACCACATCAATGCCAATCGACCAGCCAGACCAATCGCCATCAGCGGTGCCAGCCGCCTCCAACTCGAGCGTGCGGCGCCACTGAGCACCCAGACGATGTTGCTGCCCACGAAGAACGGAACGATGATCAGCTCAGCCTTACTGAAGACGCCTTCGAACTTGCCGACCTGCTCCTGAGGCATCCCGAGGTACCGCCAGAACCAACGCAGCGCCTTGTCGCCATAGGCCCGACCGAGGAAGTGGCAGACCACAGCCGCCGCAGTCAGCCTGACGGCGGCGATCAGCGCCCAACTCCACATCGAGATTCCACTGGCGACGGTGGCCACCAAGTACCGGTTGCGCGACGACATCAACAGCAGCAGCGCCGGGCGCTCGTTGCCCGGCTCCGTCCACGCCGCCCACGAGGCGGAGGCCACCTGACTGCAGATCACCAGCGCGACGAATGCAACCAGCCAAAGCCGTGCGGACCGTGGCGGCGGCGGAGCTTCCGGAATGATCTCGGTTTCTTCTTCGTCGGTCACGTGCGCGTACCCTATGCGCCGCCGACGCAGTCTCCACGACAGGGTGCGCGGCAGGGAGCAAAATCGTGCGGGATCAGTTTGCCATCGGAGCGGTAGTGCTGGCCGCGGTGTCGCTCTGCGCGTGTTCGCCCGGGACCGAGCGTTCTACTACCTCGGCGGAGGGCGGCACTGCCACCCCGGGGTTACCGGTGCAGCCGCACACCGACGTGACCTTTGCCGCGAACGGCACGACGGTGACGGTGCGGGCTCTCGACAACAACTTCATCGAGCAGTCGCTCACGGTCGACGCGGGCACCGAGGTCGTATGGGAGAACACCGGTCGCAACGACCACGACGTGACGCCGGTCGATGACCCTTCGGCGACGACATGGGGTGTGAAGTCGGAAGCCTTTGCGCCCAAGGCCACCTACTCCCACGTCTTCGATCAGCCGGGCACGTACGCCTACTTCTGCACGATTCACGGCACGGCGAAGGCCGGAATGATCGGCACGATTGTCGTCGCCTCTCCATAACGGTGGCCGTCGCTCGCGGCGTCCGTTTCGTGTGCCTCGCACATTGCGTGCCCCCGCCACTATGGTCCCGGCGAGAGTCATCGAATGTTCTGGGGGAACAAATGCAACGACACATTGTGGCCGCGGCCTTGGCCGCGTCTCTGTTGTTCACGGCGTCATGCGGCGATGAAAGCGCGACTGGCTCCACACCAGCACCAGTCAACACTGTCACCGCTGAGTCCACTGCTGCCGCCGACACGACTGCTGCCGCCGACACGACTGTGTCTCCCGAAACCACTGGCGCGACGCATGGCGCCATCACCGTGCCCGACGACTTTCCCACGATCCAGGCAGCGGTCGACGCGGCGCTGCCCGGCGACCTCATTCTGGTGAAGCCGGGCACCTACAACGAGGCGGTCAACGTCACTACCGACGGCATCACCATTCGTGGCTTGGATCGAAACACCGTGATCCTCGACGGAAAGCTGGAGATGGACAACGGCATCCGCATCCTTGGGGCGAAAGGTGTTGCGGTCGAAAACATGACGGCGATGAACTACACCCGCAACGGATTCTTCTGGACGGGGGTTGATGGCTTTCGTGGTTCGTACTTGACGTCGTATCGCACCGGTGACTACGGGGTGTACGTGTTCGACTCGATGAACGGCGATCTCGAACACATCTATGCCGCGGGCAGCCCCGACGCTGGCGTGTACATCGGGGAGTGTTTTCCGTGTAACTCGGTGCTCGACGACACCGTCAGCGAGCACAACGGTCTGGGGTATTCCGGCACCAACTCTGGCGGCAACCTGCTGATCGTCAACTCCACATTTCGTTTCAACCGCGCTGGCGTCGTGCCCAACAGCGGCAGCTACGAGCTGTGCTACCCCGAGCGCCAGACCACCATCGTTGGCAACACGGTGTACTCGAACAACCAGAGCGACACCCCTGCCATCGACGTTGCGTTGCTGGCCATGGGCAACGGCATCCTCGTCGCCGGCGGCGTCCTCAACGACATCGAGCGAAACCTCGTCTACGACCATGACAAGAGCGGAATCGGCTTGGTCCCCTTCCTCGAGGAGGACCCGAATGACGCCGCGCCGTTGCCCGACGAGTGGAAGACCACGTGCGAAGACAGTAAGTCGAACACGCCGGTCGACCCCGGTGCGGCCATCCTGTGGGACTCGCAGCAGAACCGAGTAATCGGCAACGTGCTCTCCGATAATCGAGCCGCCGACATGCTGGTAGCTTCCGCGGGGACCGATGTCAGCACGCTGGGGCACTGCTTCACCGGCAACACGTACACCAGCACCGCTCCCAACAACCTCGAGACGCTGGCGCCATGCGACGCGACCGGAAGTGGGGATTGGAAGGATGGCGAGTACAACGTTGCCGCGTGGCTGGGTGAGACCCATCCGCCCTCGGTGGATTGGAAGATCGCGCAACTGCCCGCACTGGAACCCCAGGTCAACATGCCCGATGCCGCGACCGCAGCGGTGCGCCCGGCGACTGGCCCCAAGACTGTCGACCTCGATGCCATCACCGTGCCGGCCACGCCAGCTTGACGCCCTGCCCCGCTCGGTGCACACATGAGTTCACGACCAACGGTCATCGCCTGGGTACTGGTCGCCGTAGTGGCGATTTCCGCCTGCGCTGGTGACAAGGCCGGTGGTGACAAGGCCACGGCCGACACCATGCATACGCACACCGACGCCACCTCGCTGGGTCAACCGGATCAACCCATTGCCGGGCCACAAGGAGCAACGCCGCAGTTTCTCGTCGAGTGCCTGTACAGCCATGCGGCATCGGACGACCCGATCGTCTACCCCGGCCAACCCGGTCAAAGCCACCTGCACGAATTCTTCGGCAACACGCAGGTCGACGCGTTCACGACTATCGAGTCTCTTGCCAGCGGGGAGACGACGTGTGATCAGCCGCTCGACAAGGCGGCGTATTGGGCGCCCGCACTCTTGCGCGACGGGCAAGAACTGACGCCCGTGAAGAGCACCGCCTACTATCGGCCGGGCGAGGCGGTGCCCGCGACATCGGTGCAGCCGTTTCCCGTGGGGTTGGTGATGATTGCCGGCAACCCTGGTGCCAGCGGTGAGCAGCCGTTGTCAATCGTTGCGTGGGGCTGCGGGGCAGGAATAGAGCGAGCTGTGCTTCCTCCGACGTGTGCCGAGGGTCGAGACCTACGACTCCTCGTCACCTTTCCTGACTGTTGGGACGGAGCGAATCTCGACAGCCATGACCACCACGCTCACGTGGCGTACAGCACCGGCGGCACATGCCCTCAGGGCTACGCGGTGTCGATTCCGCAGCTCCAATTCAGCGTCGAGTATCCAGTGTGGGGGAGCACCACAGGGCTGGAATTGGCGAGCGGAGGTCTGACCACCGGCCACGCCGACTTCATGAATGGCTGGGATCAGGCGAAGCTGACCAGCGAGGTGGAGCTGTGCCTGCACCGTGAAGTCGTGTGCGGGGTGGCGAGCGGGCGAAAATCTGGCTAGAGACGGCCGCTGGCGATGACGCGTTGCAGGAAATCGGCAGTCTCGGGCCGGTCCGGCGACGTGAACAACTTCGCCGGGGGAGCGGCCTCCAGGATCACCCCGTCCTTGAGGAAGCAGACCAGGTCGCTGATCTCGCGAGCGAAACCCATCTCATGAGTGGCGAGGATCATCGTCATCCCCTGCCCGCGCATGTCGCGAATCACGTTCAACACCTCACCGACGAGAACAGGGTCCAGCGCGGCCGTCACTTCGTCGAGCAGCATCAGCTCGGGTTGCATCGCCAGTGCGCGCACGATGGCCACGCGTTGCTGCTGACCGCCCGACAGCTGGTCCGGATACGCCGCGGCCTTGTCGGCCAGACCGAAGCGATCGAGGAGGTCGGTGGCTGCTGCCACGGCCTCGCGCTTCGGCTGGCGCAGCACGCGAGTCGGGCCAAGCGTGATGTTGTGCAGCACGCTCATATGAGGGAACAGGTTGTAACTCTGGAACACCATGCCGATGCGGCGGCGCACCGGATCTGCGTCGAGCCCAGGCTCGCTGATGTCGACACCGTCCAGAAGGATTTCGCCGTCGTCGATGGGCTCGAGCAGGTTGATGCAGCGCAGCAATGTGCTCTTGCCCGACCCGCTGGCGCCGATGAGACACACCACCTCGTGCGCACCGACCTGTAGCGAGATGTTGTCGAGCACCAGCTTGTTGCCGAACGACTTGCGCACGTTGCGGATGTCCACCTTCGGGGTGGTGTTCATACGACCTGCGAACCTCCGGTGCGGCGCCGCTGGCGGTTCGTGTACCAATCGACCAGACGAGTCTCGGGGATGGTGAGCGCGAGAAAAATGACTGCGGCAGCGACCAACGGAGTGAAGTTACCGGTGAGGTCCTTGATCGATGTGGCCCGGCGAAAGACTTCGATGATGCCCAGCACGCTGAGCAAGGCGACGTCCTTCTGCAAGGAGAGAAAGTCGTTCATCAGTGGCGGCACTACCCGCCGTGCTGCTTGCGGAATCACCACATGCCGCATGGTCTGGGAATGCGAGAGTCCCAACGAACGTGCTCCGGCGCGCTGGCTCTCGTGCACCCCTTCGATGCCCGAACGAAACACTTCCGCGACATACGCCGAATAGGCGAGCACCAGCGCGATCGGCCCCCAGAGATACGGGGAGTTCCAGCTGCCACCGAACCACAGCACGTGAAAGTCACCGTGCAAGAGCCCCAGCTTCGGGATGCCGAAGCCGACGAGGTAGATGGTGAGGATGATGGGCACGCCACGAAAGAAGTCGGTGTAGATCGCGGCGAACGCGCGCAGCGGGAACAGCACCGGATTGCGTGTGTTGCGACACAGTGCAATCGCCATTCCCCACAGCAGGATGAACGGCGCTGTCTGCAGGAACAACTTCACATCGACCCACAGATAGCCGAGGATCTCGGGGAAGTCCTGCTTGAAGCGGTCGGCATTGAAGAAGATCGTCTTGACCTTCGACCAGCCACTGGAGGTGGTGATCAGCCATGTCAGCGCACCGAATGTCGCGACTGTCGAGACGACCGCGATTGAAGCGGCTTTTCGACGTTGCCGACGTAACCATTCGTCGCGCCGCGTCGGACGAGCAGCGACGCGGGAGGGCGCCGACAGGTTGCCGGCGCCCTCGTCGTTCGTCATGTGTCGACTCTAGAAGCTTCGCTACTCAGTCCTTCGAGAGCGTTGGTGCTTGCGTCCATTCGCCCATCCACTTGTCGGTGATGGCAGCCAACTCGCCGGAGGCGGTGAGGTTGGCGAGTGCGATGTTCGTGCACTCCGTGAGTGGGTTGTCCTTGCTCAGCAGCAGGCCCCACTGGTCGCCGGCGCCGCCGGCATCGATGGGGAACTGACCGAATACCTTGGTGCCCTCGATCTCGACGGCCGAGATGTACAACCCCGTGGGCAGATCGGTGACGATGGCGTCGATCTGGTCGTTGTCGAGGGCAGTCTTCGCGTCGGCGTTGCTGTTGAACGCAAACGGCTCGGCATCGGGCTTGATGACGTCGAGAATGAACTGCAGGCTGGTCGTACCGGCGGCAGCACCGAGGCGCAGCGACTTGAGGTCGCTGAGCTTGGTCACGTCCTTGCCGGGGCCGTCGACGTAGCCGAGTACAGCCTGGTTGGCGGTGTAGTACGGGTCGCTGAAGGAGACGACGAGCTTGCGATCATCGTTGATGGTGAACTGCTGCAGGTTGAAGTCGTTGTTGGAATCGCTGCCGGCAACCGCCGTGTCGAAGGAGGTGCGCACCCACTTGACGGCGTCGCCTTCGAAACCGAGTTCCTTGGCGACGGCGAGCGCAACTGCGCTCTCGAAACCCTCACCCGACTCGGGCTTGTCGTCGATGACGTACGGCGGGAACGCGGGGTCGCCGGTGGCGATCGTCAGTGAATCGGCGGCGAGTGTCTTGCCGGCGGCGCACGCAGCGGCATCGGTGCCGACTGCGGCGGCCACGGTGTCGGCTGGTGCCGCCGTCGACTCGGCGGCGGGGGTCGTGTCGCTGCTGGTGGTGCTGTCGTCGCCGCAGGCGGCGAGCAGCAAGCCAGCCATGGCGGCGGTCGCGAAGATCTGTCGTTTCATTGATGGGGCTCCTTGTTCACGCAGTTGTTCACACTGGTGCGCCGAGGCTACCAGGCGTGGCCAATTGTTGACTGGACAGGTCAACAATAGGACTGGGGAGAGGTGGTTGACAGTGAGACGGAAAGTGTCTTACTGTCTCACCATGAACTCGGGTGCCGCCTCCGCTGTCGAGCTGCGTGTCATCGCCGCTGCCAAGACGTGCTGTGAGCGGTGGGGTATCGAGAAGGTCACCATCGACGACATCGCCAACGAGGCGGGCGTCTCGCGCGCCACGCTCTACCGGCTGTTCCCCGGCGGCAAGGACGTGCTGTTCGAGGCGTTGCGAGTGCGGGAACTGGAGGAGTTTTTCGAGCGCCTCACCGCCCAAGTGGAGGGTGCTGTTGATCTCGAAGATCTGCTCGTGCGTGCCGTCGTGGCCGCCACACACGAGCTGCGCGACGACCAGCACCTGGCGATCATGATGGCGTCTGAGCCTGGCGACACGCTCGCTCAACTCACCGTGGAAGGCCTTCCGCGCATCATGCGCGTGGCCACCGTCTTCCTGGTGCCGATGGTCGATCCCTACCTGCCCCGGCGCGAGTCGGCCCGCCTCGTCGAGCTGTTGTCCCGCCTTGTCATCAGTTACTTCCTGGCCCCGTCCGATCACGTCGACCTCGGCGACGCCGACTCGGCCCGCCTGTTCGTCAGCACCTTCATCCTTCCTGCCTTCTTGGCATCACTCACCGCATAAGGACTTGTCATGACTGTCATCCACAACGACAACGAAACGATCATCGGCCGAGCCGAGATCAACGACATCGACGCAATCCTCGCCGTCCCGCTTGTCGACTCGAACGAGATCGAGCACATCGTCAAGAACAACGCCGACTCGATTTTCACGTGGGACTATTCGCTGCAGCGCCCGGCTCTCCGCAAGCTCTACGAGAAGGCCAAGACCGGCCAGTGGAACGCCACCACCGATCTCGACTGGTCGATCGATGTCGATGTCGAGAGGTCAGTCCTCGAGGACCAAGCGCTGATCGGCACTGGCGTCGACGCCAGCATGTACATCGGCACGCCCGTCGAGAAGTGGGGCGACAAGGAGTGGCTGGAGTTCGGCGTGCAGAGCCGCAACTGGAGCCTCAGCCAGTTCATGCACGGCGAGCAGGGCGCGCTGATTTGTACCGCCAAGATCGTCGAGACGGTGCCGTGGTACGACGCCAAGTTGTACGCCAGCACCCAGGTCGTCGACGAGGCCCGCCACGTGGAAGTCTTCGCCCGCTACTTGGAGGAGAAGCTGGGCGGCGAGTTCCAAGTGAACGCGCACCTGCGCATGCTGCTCGACGACATTGTGAATGACAGCCGCTGGGACATGACCTATCTCGGCATGCAGGTCATGGTGGAAGGCCTGGCACTTGCTGCCTTCGGTTTCATGCATCAGTTCACCAACGAGC
Organism: Ilumatobacteraceae bacterium; assembly: GCA_031366885.1. Taxonomy (GTDB): domain Bacteria; phylum Actinomycetota; class Acidimicrobiia; order Acidimicrobiales; family Ilumatobacteraceae; genus UBA668. Next base: position 1,690 of record JANLPB010000378.1, on the reverse strand, counting down.
CGTTGTTGAAGAAGTTGCTGCGCTACGTGATGAGCGACGAAGCCCGCCATGTTGCGTTCGGCGTGCTCAGCCTGAAGGAGTGCTACGACGAGATGACCGATGCCGAAATGAAGGACCGCCAGGAGTTCGCGTTCGAGGCAGCCATTCGCATGCGCGACCGCTTCATGCAGCAAGAGGTGTGGGAGCGCATGGGTGTGAACGTCCGCGAGGTCATCCCGTTGGTGCTGGCCGACCCGACGCGCGCCGTCTTCCAAAGCATGCTCTTCAGCAAGATTGTCCCGAACTGCAAGAAGCTGGGCCTGCTCGACCGCAACGACAAGTGGTTGCGCCACCGCTTCGAGGAGATGGGTGTCATCCAGTTCGAGGACTGGGCCGACACGGGCGAAGAGTTCACGGCCTTCGAGCTGACCGACGCCGACCGGATGGAGCCCGTCGCCGGCCAGTAGCGGCGAAGTGCTCGACAGATGACTTGTATACAAGTACAATACAAGTCATGACCGCTGTCGATTGGAACCCAGACCAGTACCGCAAGTTCGCCGCCGAGCGGGCCCAGCCTTTTCACGACCTCGTGGGATTGGTGCAAGCCGCTGGGCTTCGAAGGGCCGTCGACTTGGGGTGTGGCCCCGGCGAGCTGACCGCGGCGGCCGCTGCCACTTTGCAGACACGAGAAATGGTTGGCATCGATAATTCGCCAGCGATGATTGCCGCTGCGGCCGCGCACGTGAACGACGGCGTCACGTTTACTGACGGCGACATCAGCCGGTGGACGTCCGCCCGCGACGTCGATCTCGTGTTGGCCAGCGCCAGCCTGCAATGGATTCCGGATCACCCGCACGTGCTGGAACAGTGGACCGCCGCGCTCGCACCTGGCGGACAGTTGGCGGTACAGGTTCCAGCGAATGCGTGCATGCCATCGCATCGCGTGGCCGACGACCTGGCCCACACGCGCCGGTATCTCGACGTCTTCGAGGGCAATCCGCCGCCGGACCCCGTCGCCGACAACGTCCTCGAACCCGAACAGTACTCGCAGATCCTCTTCGACCTTGGGTACGAACAGCAGCATGTGCGCCTGCAGGTCTATCCACACGTGCTGCCCAGCAGCCGCGCGGTTGTGCAGTGGGTGCGCGGCACGACACTCACCCGCTTTGAAAAGCGGCTGCCGGCAGATCTGTTCGAGCAATTCGTCGCCGACTACGAGTCGGCTCTGATTGCTGCAGTCGGGGACCAGTCACCGTTCTTCTTCCCGTTTCGACGGATCCTGTTGTGGGGTCGGCTGGCGAAATGAGCCCAGCGTTGCGCCGCTCTGTGTGTCGTCGGGCTTATGTGTCGTCGGCTTCGTTGTTGGGTACGACGAGCACCGGAATTGGCGACCTGTGCACGATCTCGTACGTGATGCTGCCCAGCAGCGCTGCCTTTAAAGGCCCACTGCCGCCATGGCCAACAGCGATCGCTTCGGCGCCGCGCTCGGCGGCGACCTCGATCAACGCATCGACGGCGCGTGACGGCACCAACTCGACCTCGACGGTCAGCTCGGGATACGTCGCAGTCAGCTCAGCGCGGATCTCCGCGATGGCTTCCTCGCCGACAGCGGCGACCTGTTCCTCCAACGCGCCGCCGCGAGGCCCCATCGCCACGGACTCGTACCCGAAGACAAGGACAACGGTGGACTGCATCAGGTTGGCCACGCGTG
>JANLPB010000373.1:0-11639 GCA_031366885.1 Ilumatobacteraceae bacterium | reverse complement strand
CCGTCTCGATCGAGCTGGTGCCAGCGCGACTGAAGCCGGCGGGGGCGCGGACCGCCCTCGACGCAGTTGGCGACACCGTGGCGGGCGCCGACCTTCTGCCCGGCGACCAGCTGGTCGCGGCCCGGCTCGTGCCGGCGGAAGTGGTGACGGAAGTAGTGACCGACAAGGTGCAGGTCTCGGCACTCTTTGCACCCGAACGAGCCGTCGGTGGCGCACTGGTAAAGGGCGACCTGGTCGGCGTGTACATCTCTTTTGAGCCATTTGACATCGCATCGGCGGGTCAGCAGGCAACTGACGGCACCGCACCCGAGACCACGGTGGCACTCGCCCCCGGCGACACGGCGCCGTCGACTACGCAGGGCCCCACCTCGACGCCCAACGTGACCCGGCTGGAATTCCAAAATGTCCTTGTCACCAACGTGCAAACGATCAGCGCTCCCGTCAGCCCCGACACGACCGACGGCGTGGGTGTGGTGCAGGTGACCGGGTCGCAGTACGTGATAACCCTCGCCCTGTCCCCCGAACAATCGGAGCGCTTCGTCTTCGCCACCGAGTTCGGTCGTGTCTGGCTGTCGATCGACCCTGCCTCCGTTGCCGACGACGGCACCCGACTGGTCACCCTGGGCACAGTGTTCGCGGTGGTCAAGTAATGGCTGCTGACCTCGCCAGCGGCACGCCCGACGACATGCCAACCGTCACCATCGGCGGCGATATGTCGCCCGAGATGTTCGTCGATGTCGCAACTGCGCTGCGCGGAATGGGCGTGAACGTTCGCACCGACACATCGCCGGCACAGCAGCAGCACCAGGCGAAGGTGATCGTGGTGCTGTCACCCAAAGGTGGCTCCGGTAAGACCGCCGTCACGTCCAACCTGGCTGTGGCACTTGCCCAGCGCCATCCGGGTCGGGTGGTTGCGGTTGATCTCGACGTGCAGTTCGGTGACCTCAGCTCAGCCCTGTCGCTCACCTCTGAACGAACACTGGCGCAACTCTCGCGGGCAACCAACATCGATGCCACCACTGTCAAGCTGCATCTGACTGCGGCGGAGCGCGGCCTTTTCGTACTCGCTGGCGCCCGTGACCCAGCAGACGCCGACTCGATCAAACACACACACGTCTCAGCGGTGTTGGACGTTCTCGCGCAGAACTTTGACTACGTGGTCGTCGATACGCCTGCAGGCCTCGACGAGTTGACGCTTGCCGCGCTCGAACGGGCTACAGATCTGCTGCTGGTCTCGAGCCTCGACGTCACCAGCATTCGCAGCCTGCGTAAGGCGCTGGACGCGCTGGACCACATTCGCATCAAGGCGGACCGCAAGCTGGTACTCAACCGTTCTGACTCGAAAGTCGGCCTCAACCCTTCCGACGCAGAGGAGGCAATTGGTATGAAGATCTCCTGCTCCATTCCATCCAGCCGCGAAATTCCGCTCTCGCTGAACCTAGGCACGCAAGTAGTGATCAGCGAGCCTAAGTCGGCGGTAGCCCGCCAACTGCAGGAGCTCGCTCAGCTCTACTCGCCGATCCACGGCGATACGACACGCAAGGGGTGGCGGCGATGAGCCTCAGCGAGCGCATCACGCAGGCCCAGCAGGCCGCTCTGGAGCGCGGCGAGGTTGCTGGACAATGGAGACTTGCTGCCAACCAACAAGTTCCAATCGACGGTCTGGCCGAGTTCAAGGCAAAGGTTCACGACGCTCTGTTCGAACGCCTCGGGACCAGGCTCTTCGATGCGTCGAAAGAGGACCAGCTGCAGGCGCTGGTAGTGGCCGAGATCACCACCCTGATGGACGCCAACGACACGGCCCTGTCTCCGGTGGAACGCCAGAATCTCGTCAACGAAATCGCACGGGACGTCATGGGCTTAGGGCCCCTGGAACAATTTCTGGCCGACCCGTCGGTCACCGAGGTGATGGTCAACGGCACCAACTTCATCTACGTCGAGCGACACGGAGTTCTCGAACAAACCGATTCGCGCTTCATCTCCGACGACCATCTACGACGTGTCATCGACCGCATCGTGTCGTCGGTGGGCCGGCGGGTCGACGAAGCATCACCAATGGTTGATGCCCGCCTGGCCGACGGATCGCGCGTCAACGTCATCATTGCTCCCCTGTCGCTGGATGGTTCGATCCTCACCATTCGCAAGTTCGCACACGACCCGTATCGCGCGACTGATCTCATTGCGATGGGCTCGATGACCGATGAGGTGGCATCGATGCTCGCGGCCGCAGTTGAGGGCGGGCTCAACATCCTTATTTCCGGCGGTACCGGCACGGGCAAGACCACGATGCTGAACGTGTTGTCCAGCTTCGTTCCGATTACCGAGCGCATCGTGACCATCGAGGATGCAGTCGAGTTGCAATTGTTGCAAGACCACGTCGTCCGCCTGGAGGCACGGCTCGCCAACATCGAGGGGCAAGGTCAAATCTCCATTCGCGACCTGGTGCGCAACTCGTTGCGTATGCGACCCGACCGCATCATCGTCGGTGAAGTCCGAGGTGCCGAGGCCCTCGACATGCTGCAGGCGATGAACACTGGTCATGACGGCTCGATGTCCACGGTGCACGCCAACGCCTCGCGAGACGCGTTGGCCCGCGTGGAGACCATGGTCTTGATGGCTGGCTTCGACCTGCCGACACGAGCAATCCGCGAGCAGATTGCCTCCGCCCTGGACCTGATCGTGCACATCGAACGATTCCGTGACGGCTCGCGGCGCATAAGCAACGTCACCGAAGTAGTCGGTATGGAGGGCGACATCATCACGCTCCAAGACATCTTCAAGTTCGACTACAAACTGAATTCCATTGTCCCCACCGGCATTCGACCTGAGTTCGTCGACAAACTCGCCGACCGCGGGGTCACGATGCCGAGCGGCCTCTTCGGCGGTCCCGAGATGTGGCGCAGATGAATCGGTTACTGCGGTCGCTTGCGCCGCTAGTGCTGTGTTCGCTGGCGGCCATTGGACTCACAGCCAACGCGCTCAATACCAGCGCAGCCGCGCAGGCACCGCCAGCCGAACTGGAGGTCATGCTTGCGATCGACGCATCGGGCAGCATGCGGGTGGCCATGGACGCCACGAAGGCGGCCGCCAATGAGTTTGTGGCCACGATGCCGGCGCAAGTGCCGATTGGCCTTGTGGCCTTCGGTGACGTCGTCACCGTGTTGACCCCACCGACGACGGACCGCGCAGCCTTAGCAAGCCTGATCAATGGCATTACCCCGCTGGGCGATACAGCGCTCTACGACGCTGTGGTTGCCGCGACACAGCAGTTTTCGGCCACTGCCGAGCACAAGGTGCTAGTCCTCCTGTCGGACGGCAAGGACGAGGGGAGCTTGGGAACGCTGCAGGATGCGGTCACCGCCGTCCAGGGCGTCACTGTCGAGGCAATCAGCCTCACCACCTCGAGCACCGACATCAATAGCCTGACGGCGTTGGGCACGGTCACGCCTGCCAACGACGCTGCCGCCGTGTTGGCGGCGTACACACGCGTGGCCGGCCTGTTGGCGGCGCAGGTCACGCCGACCACAATCGCCAACACGGCCGCACCAACGACCCCGGAGGCTTCCACGTCGGTTCCGAGCACTGACGTCGCGGCAACCACCGCGGCGCCTGTAACGACCGCGGCTACCGAGGCCGTCCCCAGTTCGTCCGGCGAACTTTCGAGAACCCCGCTGCTCCTGGGTGGAGTCGGGGTGTTCGTCGGTCTCCTCTCACTCGGGCTGCTGCTTTTTCCCCGCACGCGCGTCTCGAGAGCTCGTCTGGGCATCGAGAAGCCACGAAGTGTGTCGGCGTTTGGTCAACGGACCATTTCTGCAGTCGACGATGCGCTCGAACGGCGAGGGCAACGGGCCGACTTCGCCACCACCCTCTCAATCGCCGGCATCTCCATGCAGCCCGGGGAGTTCATCGGCGCGGTCGGCATTGTTGCACTCGTCGGGGGTCTCGTAGGCTTCGCGCTCGGTGGCGCGATGATCGCCCTTCTGACGGCGCTACTGATTTGCCTGGCGGTCAGCTTCTACGTGCGCCGGGCGAAGGCGAAGCGCCAGGCCGCGTTCGCGGATCAACTCCCAGATGTTCTACGACTGGTCACCACATCCCTTCGCAGCGGCTTTGGGCTGACTCAGGCGCTCGACACGGTGGCCGAGGAGGCAGAGGAGCCGGCACGCAGCGAATTTGCTCATGTGCTGGTTGAGGCTCGCCTCGGCCGAGACTTGTCAGAGGCGATGCGAGCGCTCGCGACGCGGGTGGAAAGCCGAGACCTTTCGTGGGTGGTCGGTGCAATCGACATCAACCGGGAAACTGGCGGCAACCTCTCGGAAGTTCTCAACACGGTTGGAGCCACCATTCGCGAGCGGCAACGAATGGCCCGTCAGGCGGCCACGCTGACGGCCGAGGGAAGGTTGTCCGCCCGAATTCTGACCGCATTGCCTCTTCTGATGGCTCTGTGGCAGTGGCGCTCCAACCCCGAGGCCTTCGAACTACTGACCCACGGCGGTGGCCTTGTTGCGCTGATCATTGCCGGAATTCTCGTTGTTGTCGGCACGTTCTGGACCCACCGAATCGTCAACTCGCTCGACCTGTGACGCACTAAGAAAGGAACGAAACTATGAATCTCACGCTCATCCTCGGTGCGGCAGCGGTGGTCGGCGCGGTCGGCGTGCTGTGGTGGGGACTCACCTCACGACCATCGGCGGCCCGCACTAATCTCTTTGCCGGTTTACACCAGCCGGAGGAGGCCCCTGCTCCGCTGACATCGCTCATGCGCACCGTCGGTCAAAAAATGCGAGGCGTACTCCCCAACGCTCTCGTCGACGGACTCGAGGTCAACCTCGTGCAAGCCGGTCATCCTTATGGGCTCGACCTCCCGCGCATTCTCGGTCTGAAAGCGACCCTTGCAGGGATCACCGCGCTGTTGCTGCTCTTCGTCACGCAACCCATCTGGGCCATTGTCGGCGCCGCGGTGATGTTCTTCCTACCCGACTATCTCGTGTTGAGCGAACGCGACAAACGCCAAGCGCTCATTCAGGCCGCCGCCGCTGACACAATCGATCAGCTGACCATCTGCGTCGAGGCCGGCCTCGGCTTCGACGCCGCACTTGCACGGGTGGCATCGACGACGGACGGCCCGCTCACCGAGGAATTGCGGCGCACGATGAGCGACATTCGCGCGGGGGTGCCACGGGCACAGGCCCTACGAACTCTGGCAGACCGTGCCCAGATCGTGGAGATTCGCCAATTTGTGGCGGCACTGCTGCAGGCCCAAAAGCATGGCGTGCCAATCGCCGAGACGCTGCGCATCCAATCGGCGGAGATGCGAATGAAGCGCAAACAACGCACGGAGGAGGCCGCCGCCAAGCTGACCGTCAAGATGCTCTTCCCGATCATTCTCTGCTTCATGCCGGTCTTCATGATCGTGACCGTCGGTCCTGCATTCCTCAGTCTCGACACCCTGTAGCTGGCCGGCACGACACTTCACTCGTTACTTCCAACACTCGCCAAAACACTCGCCCCGAACGACAAGAAGATGCACATCCGTTCTCACATTCCCTCTCCGGCCTACTCGACTCGCTTCGACAACAGCCGCGCTTCAAAACTGTCGACTACCACCGAACGACACACTGCCTCGCTGCCGATCAGGCACCTTCGGACGCGTGAAAGCGACGCTCCGCTGTGTAACCAATGCGGCGACCAGATGGCTCGCCTCGGGCTCAGCGTTGCCTGCCCACATTGTGGAAACGCGTACTCATACCGCTGAATTCGGCGCACCGAGCGTCACCAAATCCTGAACTTTTCTTCAAGAGTCTGTGAAAGTTCTTGCCCCCTCGGCCCGAACTGCGTACGTTGATGAACGAAGTTTGTCTTGTAGCAGCGAGGCAGCGTCGACGGGAGAAAAGCAATGAGTCGGGCATTGTCATTTTTTGGTATTTATCTGGTCTCGAACCAGGCGGCAGCGGACGCGTGGCGATGAACGCTCGCATCCTTCTCGTGGAAGAGCATTCCCTTGTCGCAGTCGGGCTGGAACTGGCTCTGAGCGACCGGGATTGGGATGTTCAAACGAGCAGCGGGCCAACGATTGCCGACGTGGTAGCCCACTCGGCGCGTTTCAAACCACAGTGTGTCCTCGTAGATCTCCACATCGGCGGCCGCCTGGGCAGCGGGGTCGAACTGATCGCCCCGCTCGTCGCCACCGGCGCACGGGTCCTGGTGTTGACGGCCGAGCGCCGTCGACTAGCTCTTGCCCGGCTCATCGACGCGGGCGCCGAGGGCTGGATCGGTAAGGGCGTCAGCCTCGACGTGGTCGATGCAACGTTGCGCCGGGCGCTCGACGGCGAGGGTGTCCTCGGTCGTGCCGATCGTGCCACCCTCCTCGAGGAGCTACGCCGTGAGCGCGCGGGCACAGCGCTCGCCAGCACCACCTTTGAGCACCTCACTCGCCGCGAGGCCATCGTGCTACGTGCCCTCATCGACGGCCAGAGCGCCGTTGAGATCGCCGAAGCGAACTTTGTCTCACTGGCGACAGTGCGTTCCCAGATTCGCTCCGTGCTCCAAAAGCTCGGCGTGCGATCTCAGCTGGCTGCGGTCGCCCTGGCCAGCATTCACCAGGAGCTGCTGCCCGAGCAGTCAGGGCGCGACGTAGACCGCCGACAACGAACCCGCGCTTCCTGAGAAGCCGAGCCTCGCACGAGGTCTCAAATTCGATTGCGGCGGCTGTGCCACACGACCAGCACGCCTGCAGCAAGTGCCGTACCGACCGCTCCGCCGATCAACGTATGCGGCCACGCAACAGCGCCACCGACGCCTGCTGCCACCATGAAGCCACCCTCGGTCAGCACATACCACCGAGGGATGGCGGCTCCACAGCAGGCCGCCTTGCCGCCTTGTAGCAGCCAGGAAACCACGGGGATGTTGCGACTCATCGGAATGGGCTTCCCGCACACGCAGTGCGACCGGCCGGTGGGCGCTTCCCCCACGAGTCGCCGTTCAAGGACGACGCACAGAAACGAAGAGATCAGGCCGGCGGACAACACAACGACAACAAGGTTGATCCACGTCACGGCAACGGGATCGGCGGCGCTGAGCATCGCCGGATGGTAGCGGCCGGGCGTAGGCGGTGAAGGGGACTCAGTCGCCGCGGTGGCGCTGTTCTTTGAAGGGGTCGCCGTACATGTGGTAGCCGTTGCGTTCCCAGAAGCCGGCTTGGTCGCCGGCACGCAGCTCGAGCGTGCGCACCCACTTCGCGCTCTTCCAGAAGTAGAGGTGGGGCACCACGATGCGCACCGGGCCGCCGTGGATCGGCTCGATCTCCTCGCCCTCGAACGCGTAGGCCACGATGGCCTCGTCGGTCATGATGTCGGCAAGCGGCAGATTTGTCGTGTAGCCGTACTCGGCGTGCTCCATCACGTGAGTGGCCTTGCGTTGCACACCCGCCCGCTCGAACAGATCGCGCACCCGCACACCCGTCCATGTCGTGTCGAACTTGCTCCACTTCGTCACGCAATGGATGTCAAAGGTGAGCGTCGCGGCAGGCATCGCCTTCAACTCGTCGAGGTCGATCGTGAATGGGTGATCGACCAACCCGTTGATGGTGAGGTTCCACTCACCTGGCGCGTACGTGGGCACATCGCCAACGTGCAGCACGGGGAAACGCTCGGTGAGGTACTGCCCTTTCGGCAGCCGTGCGGCGTCGTAACCCTTCGCGGCCAGGGCGTCACGGTTGCGATCAAAAAATCCCATGTGCACAGTGTGCCGCTCCCCCAGCAGCACGGCCAGTCGAGGGGCCATGCGCGTACAGTGTCGGCCATGAGTGATCTGCCGCCACCTCCCCCGCCCAACATGGGCCCGCCGCCCGGCTACGTCGCCTACGGCAGTTACGGCGCCGCGCAAGGCACCTTCAAGAAGATCGGCGGCATCACCAAGTGGCTGGTCGGCCTGCTCTGCGTAACCCTCGTGGTGCAGGCGATTTCGGTGTTGGTGCAGTTCACCTTGCGCGCCTCCGCGACCGACCTGGTGAACAACAACATCACAACCGCCAGCTTCGACGACAAGCTGGGCCTCTACCTGGGCGTGGCAGCCCTGGCCGGCGTGGTGTCCATCGCCCAGTCCGTGCTGCTGATCGTGTGGACGTTCCGAATGGCCAAGAACCACCTGGTGCTCGGGCGGCAACCGCAGTCGTTCAGCGCCGGCGCCACCATCGCCGTCAACATTCTCGGTGGCTGCACGCTGGGCATTCTCAACTTCTTCATGTGGCGCGAAATGTGGAAGGCAAGCGATCCGGACACCGCCGCCGGCGACCCGAGCTGGAAGCAGCGGCTGGTGACACCGCTGGTCGGCATCTATTTGGGGCTCTCGCTGGCCTCGATCGCCGCTGCAATCACACTCGGCATCTCAGGTTCGTTCAGTCCGGTGCGCACCACCGGTTCGTCGGCCGACCTGGCCAAGAACATCAACGACAAGATCGGCTTCATCGCTCTCAGCGGGCTACTCACGCTCGCGGCCGCCGCGGTCTTCATCGTCTTCGTGCGGCAGCTGGCCGCGCGGCACATGCGCGCAACACGCGAGTCCGTGCCCGGCTGATGCTGTACTTGGTGCGGCACGCACGCGCCGGCGAACGCGCCGCGTGGAAGGGCGACGATCGGTTGCGGCCATTGTCCAAGGAGGGGCGCCGTCAGGCCGACTCGTTGGCCCGCCGCCTGGCGCGCCTGACCACGGGCGAGCTGGTGAGCAGCCCCTACGAGCGTTGCCTGCAGACCGTGCAACCGCTGTCGGCCGTGCTGCGGCTGCCCGTTAGCGAGGACGATCGGCTCGGCGAGGAGATGGGCTTCGAGGGTGCCCTCGCGCTGCTTGCAGAGCTACCCGACGGCAGCGTTTTGTGCAGCCATGGCGACGTGATCCCCGAGACGATCGATGCGCTGCACCGACGAGGCTGCGCCATCATCGGCGAGCCGAACTGGCGCAAGGGAAGTGTGTGGGTACTGACCCGCGACGACGCTGGCACCATCGTGGAAGCGACGGCCTGGGCCCCGCCCGAGCCGTGACCCTCACGCCGTAACGGGCGTGCAGAGGCGAGTTCCTACGGGCATTGATTGCTGGTTGAGCCGAACTCGATGCAGTGATCCGGATCGACGGCGATGGCAACCCACAGCGCGCCCCACACCAGCACGACGACGATGCCGACCACCAGCCCAGCAATAGCCATCCCCCGGCCGCGCCGTGCGTTGTTCTTCGTCTGCGACAGCCCGACGAACCCGAAGATGACTCCGAGGACAGCCGGGATTCCGCAGAGGAACAGGCCAACCAGGCTGCACACCAACGAGGCGATTGCCATGCCCGACGTGGGCTGCTGGGGTGCAACCGGCGCAAGGCCGTACGGCTGATACCCCGGCGGCGGCTGAAAGCCGGCTGGACCCGACGGCGGGAAGCCAGCTGGGCCCGACGGCGGGCCGGGCGGCATCGGCGGGGGCGGCGGCGGCGAGCTCATGGCCGAACCATAGTTGGCCAGCGCGGCACGCCCGTAGGATCGACCAATGAGCCCGCAGCCCGCCGTGACTCCAGCCGACATCGAGCTCGCGGCGATCAGGCTCGCCGGCCATATCCGCGTCACCCCATTGCTCGATATCGCTGCGGCCGAGCTGGACCTTCCCGTCGACGTAGTGCTCAAGCTGGAACTGCTGCAGCACGTCGGCAGCTTCAAGCCGCGCGGGGCGTTCAACCGTGTCCTGGCAGCCGGGGCCGTTCCAGCGGCTGGCCTGGTGGCCGCGTCGGGCGGCAACCACGGGGCCGCAGTTGCGTTTGTTGCCCGCTCGCTTGACCACCGAGCCGAGGTGTTCGTGCCCTCCAGCAGCCCCGCGATGAAGCGCGATCGCATCGCATCGCTGGGTGCCACGGTGCACGTGATCGACGGGCTCTACGACGACGCACAGGCGGCGGCCACCGCCCATCAGCTGAGCACCGGCGCACTGGCCGTGCACCCCTACGACCATCCCGACGTCGTGGCCGGCCAGGGCACGATGGCTCGCGAGCTGGAACAGCAGATGGTCGCCCGCGGCGATCTGTTCGACACCGTTCTCGTCGCCAGCGGCGGCGGCGGTTTCACTGCCGGCCAGGCCGCATGGTTCGCCGGCCGCAAACGTGTCGTCTCGGTGGAACCCGAGACCAGTCAAAGCCTGCGCGCTGCCCGGCTGGCCGGTGAACCGGTCGACGTGGCTGTCTCGGGCGTCGCTGCCGATTCACTGGGTGCGAAGCGACTGGGTGCGGTTGCGTGGACCATCGTCGAACGTTTCGTCGCCGACTCCGTCACCGTCACCGACGACGCCATCCGCGCGGCCCAACGACTGCTGTGGGACCGCTTACGGCTGGTTGCCGAGCCCGGCGGCGCCGCCGCGCTGGCGGCACTCCACAGTGGCGCCTACAGCCCTTCGCCCGGCGAACGCATCGTCGTCGTGGTCTGCGGCTCGAACTGCGACCCGGCCACCGTCGTCGGGTAGCCCGAGCGCAGGGGTTCTGGTCGCGATTCGTTGCGGCCGTACGGAACGAATCGCGACCAGAAGCCCTGCAAAGTGGGAACTTTTGCCGATTTGCGGATCTCGGCGTGCCCAGAAGAGGTGTGAAGCTCGAGACACTGGACAAATTCGCCCGCCGCCATCACGGCTTGGTCACTCGAGAGGTGGCGGCGCAGCTGGGGGTGAGCCGAGCGGCTTGGTACCGGGCTCTCCGCAAGGGCGAACTCGAAGCGCTGTACCCCACGGTGGCCAGATTGTGGGGTAGCCCGCCCACCCTGTACCAGCAGGCACTCGCCGCGGTGTGGGCGACGGGGCCGGGAGCGATGGCATCGCATCGAACCGCCGCCGCCCTCTGGGGTGTCGAACGCCCGGAGAAAGAGCCGATCGACGTGACGATGCCGACCCGCGAGCGCTACTCCCGCCTCGACGGCATCGTGGTGCACCGGCCGCGGGACCTAGTGGATCTCGGGCCGATCATGCGCTTCGGAGTTCCCTCCACAAATCCAATGCGCACGTTGATCGACCTGGGCGCCGTTGACCCAGAAGCTGTGCAGCCGGCGATGATGAGCATCCTGGCGTCCCGATCGGCGTCACCGATCGCAATTCGAGGGGCCTTCCTCCGCCACGCGCGAAAGGGACGCAATGGAATCACTCCGATGCGGCTGGCACTGGAATCCTGGATGGATGAGGAGGTGCCCACAGACAGCCTTCTGGAGACCAAGATGGCGAAACTCATCGCGGCCTATCGACTTCCTGCCGTCGAATTTCATGCGATGGCGGCCGGGTACGAGGTTGATTTCCTAGTAGTCGGAACCCGAATCGTCCTCGAGTGCGATGGTTGGGGCTCGCACGGACTGGACCGTGACCAGTTCGAGTTCGACCGCCTCCGCAACGACGATCTCCTCGCCGCGGGTTACCTCACGTCGCACTTCACCTGGAGTCAGCTGACATCCAATCCCGCGCGGGTTGCGAAGCGAATTCGCGGTGTCGTCGATCGCTGGGCCGACACCTAGCGCAGGGCTTCTGGTGGCGGATCGTTTGGGGCGGGGGGGCCCGAACGGGGCCCGAAGCCCAGGGGCGCCCCGGGTTGGGGGGGTGGGCGGGGGGGGGGGGGGTGGGGGGGATGAAGGGGGGCGGCGG
>JANLPB010000313.1:0-31088 GCA_031366885.1 Ilumatobacteraceae bacterium | reverse complement strand
CCGAAGCCGCACCGCGCAGCGACGACGTCGAGGGTGTCGGTGGTGGTTTCGAGGTGGCGACGAGCGGCCTCCAACCGGACGCGCTCCACGTAGCGGCCCGGCGTATCGCCCACCTCCTCGGTGAACACCCGGCTGAAGTGGCGAACGCTCATCGCCGCTGCCGCAGCCATCGCCGGCAAGCGATGGTCTCCGCCGGGCGCGGCTTCCACCAGCGCTTGCACCGCGCGCACGGTGGATCGCTCGGCCCGAGGCGCCCACACCGGCGCCGCGAACTGCGTTTGGCCACCCGGGCGGTGTAGGAACATCACCAACCAGCGAGCAACCGTTTGCGCCACCTCGGCGCCATGGTCGTGCTCGACCAACGCCAGCGAGAGGTCGATACCAGCGGTCACCCCGGCGCTGGTCCACACGTTCCCGTCGCGCACATAGATCGGGTCGGGGTCGACGATGACCGACGGAAATTCCTCGGCCAACTGAGCAGCGCGAGCCCAGTGGGTGGTCACGCGCCGCCCATGCAGCAGGCCCGCCTGCGCGGCCAGAAATGTGCCGCTGCACACGGTGGCTACGCGCCGACAGTGTGGCGCGACGGCAGTGATCCACGTCATCAGGTCGGGGTCGTGGCGAGCCTCGAACACGCCCATTCCACCCGCCAGCACCAGCGTGTCGATACCGCCAGCGGCGGCTACGGATGCGAACGAGGGCAGCGGCACCGTCGAGATACTCAGACCGGACTCGCTGCTGACAACGCCGCCCAGTGTCGACACCGCTGAGACCTCGTAACCGACCGCCGACGACCCAGCGTGCTGCGCCACCTGCGTCGCCGACGCAAACACTTCGAATGGCCCCACCACGTCGAGCGACTGCATGCCCGGGAAGGCGACGATCACAATGCTGCGAAGGGCTGCTGGAGCGGACATGTCGACAGCTTGCACTCGACGAGATCATGGCGTCAATGACACGTTCCCCACCAATTCAGCCACGACCCGAAAACGGGTCGTCCGTCGTGGACAGGTACGATGGCGCACCACTGAACCCGAACGGCAATGGTTCGGCCCTCGAAAGGAACGTCGTGGACGTACGCATCAGCGTCACTCAAACTGCCCGTGAGATCAGCCTCGAGGTCGCCGACGATCTCGATCGCGCCGAACTCAAGGCGAAGATCGACGCCGCGCTCACCGGCGCAGTCGACGTGTTGTGGCTCACTGACAAGAAGGGCCGCGACGTCGGGGTCGCTGCCGCCAAGATCGCCTTCGTCGAGCTGGGTGCCGCCGAGGGCGAGCGCCGCATCGGCTTCGGCGGCTGAGCGGCGCGCGGCGGAATGAACGAGGTCGTGCAATGAACGAGGTCGTGCAGTGAAGGGCATCATCCTCGCCGGCGGTACCGGCAGTCGTCTGTGGCCGATTACGCGTGGCGTCAGCAAGCAGCTGCTGCCGGTGTACGACAAGCCAATGATCTATTACCCCCTCAGCGCGCTGATGCTGGCGGGCATCCGCGACGTGTTGATCATCACCACGCCGCACGAACAGCAGGGCTTCAAGACACTGCTGGCTGATGGCAGCCAGTGGGGCCTCAACCTGCAGTACGCCGTGCAGGAGACACCCAACGGATTGGCGCAGGCATTCGTGATCGGCGCCGATTTCGTCGCCGGCCAGCGCAGCGCACTGGTGCTGGGCGACAACATCTTCTTCGGCCACGGCCTCGTCGAGCTGATGCAATCTGCACGCGACCGTGAGGTCGGTGCCACCGTCTTTGGCTATCGCGTGCACGACCCCGAGCGCTACGGCGTCGCCGAAGTCGATGCCGCGGGAAAGGTACTGAGCATCGAAGAAAAGCCGACGGAACCGCGCAGCAACTACGCCGTCACCGGGCTGTACTTCTACGACGAGCAGGTCGTCGACATCGCCGCCAATTTGGCACCGTCGCCGCGCGGCGAATACGAGATCACCGACATCAACGCCGAGTACCTCCGCCGCGGCCAACTGCACATGGAGCTGCTCGGCCGCGGCTACGCGTGGCTGGACACCGGCACCTACGAGTCCCTCCTCGAGGCCTCGCACTTCGTGGCCACGCTCGAAAAACGGCAGGGCCTGCAGGTGGCCTCACCCGACGAGATCAGCTTCGCCGCCGGCTGGATCGACGCCGCCCAACTGCGCTCGAACGCGGAACCGATGAGCAAGAATCCTTACGGGCAATATCTCCTTCGACTGGCCGCCGAGGGTCGCCACGCGTGACGATGATCTCGCGATGAATGATGCTCCGAGATGACATCCCTGCTGGATCGGCAACTGCTGTTCGTCAGCGGCAAGGGTGGCACCGGAAAGACGTCGGTCGCGGCGGCGCTCGCCGAACTGGCCGTGCGGCAGGGGAAGCGCACGTTGGTGTGCGAGATGGATGCCAAGGGCGCGCTGGCAGCAGCGTTCGATGTGCGCGAGCTGAACTTTCAACCCAGCGAGGTGCGCCCCGGGCTGTGGGCGATGGTGATGAATACGGAGGACTCCCTCAAGGAGTACCTGCGGCTGTTCGTGCGCATCCCGTTGGTCGGCCGCATCGGCCCATTGGCGCATACGCTCGACTTCGTTGCCGACGCGGCCCCCGGCGTCAAGGAGATCTTGGGGATCGGCAAGTTGTGTCACGAGGTTCGTGAGCGCCACTACGACCTCGTCATCGTCGACGCCGAAGCGAGCGGCCACATCGTCGCCCAGATCGACGCACCGCGTGCGATTCGAGAGCTTGTGCAAGTCGGCATGGTGCGCGATCAGACCGAATGGATGCTGGCGATACTCGGCGACGCCGCGCGCACTGGGCTGGTGGTCGTCACCACGCCCGAGGAGATGCCGGTGACCGAGACGATCGAGCTGGTCGACAAGGTGCAGTCGACGACGGACGTGAATGTGGCCGCGATCGTGGCGAACCGTGTGCTGCCGCAATGGTTCTCCGGGCCCGACAGCGAGGTGTTCAAGGCGCTGATGGCACCCACCGCGCAGGACAAACTGGCGGCGGCTATCGGGCCGAAAGTGGCGACAGTCTTCCAGGCGGCGGAACTGGCCCAGGCGCGCCGTGAGGGCGCCGTGGGCTACCTCGATCGCTTGCGCGACAGTGTCTCGCCGGAGGTGCCGTTGCTGCTGGTGCCCGAACTCTTCACGCGTGCAGGCGGTCGCCGGGTCGTGTCGCTGTTGGCCGATGCGCTGTACGAGGAGCTGGGCTGATGGCTCGCGCACGCGAAGCGCACCGTGAGCTGGCCGAACTGCTCAGCTCGAAGGAGATGATCGTCGTCTGCGGCAGTGGCGGAACCGGAAAGACGACCATCGCCGCTGCTCTCGGCGCGCAGGCCGCGGCCGTTGTCGGTGGTCGAGTGCTCGTGCTCACCGTCGACCCCGCCCGGCGATTGGCGACTGCGTTGGGCCTGGGCACGACGTCGTTGGGCAACACAGCGGTGAAGGTGCCCGCCGAGGCGTTCGCGGCCGCCGGGTTGGAGTGCCGTGGCGAGCTGTGGGTGGCCATGCTCGACACCAAATCCGGGTGGGACGAACTGATTCGCAGGCACGCCCCCGACGCCACGTTGCGCGATACCGTGCTGGCCAACCCGCTGTACCGCAACATCACCGGTCGTTTCGTGAACAGTCACGACTACCTCGCGATGGAGCAGCTGTACGACCTTCACGCGTCGGGCCACTACGACCTCGTGGTCATCGATACTCCGCCGTCGCGCAATGCGCTCGACCTGCTCGACGCCCCCGGCCGCATGCGCGAGTTCTTCGGCAGCCGGCTGTTGAAGTGGCTCACCGTTCCCTACCGATCGCGCCTGTTCACGCTGGCATCGAAGCCCTTCTATCAAGTCGCCGACCGCATTCTGGGTTCGCGATTCCTGCAAGACATCGCCGAGTTCTTCATCCTGTTCCAGACGATGGAGGCCGGCTTTGTTGCGCGGGCCAAGGAGGTCGAGCGGCTGCTCACCGATGAGAGCACGGCGTTCATCGTTGTCAGCACGCTCGAAGCTGCGCCCGCCCGCGAGGCACGCTTTCTCGCCGAGGAACTGCGCAATCGCCGCATGCCCTTGGGCGCGCTGGTGCTCAATCGAACTCTGCCCGCTGCGGTGCGCCAGCCGGCGGCAGCCAAGGCCGCCACGGCACTTGCTATTGGGGTCGACGACCCTGCACTCCTCGCCGACTTGGCGGCGGAAACAGGCTGCGACGCGGACGCTCTGCAACACGTGCTGGCCGAAGTTGCCGCTCGCTTCCGCGACGTCTCGGTGGTTGCCGGTCGCGAGGCCGAACGTCGCCGCGAGCTGGAAGCAGTGGTGCCGCTGACAGCGGTGGTGCCCACGCTTCCTGCCGACGTGCACGATCTGGCGGGCCTTCTCGCCATCGGACAGCACCTGTTGGGCAACGGAAACCGCTGACACCCCCATTGGCGTGGCACACTCAATGTCCATGGCCACTCTTGGCGAGATCACACGGCAATACACCGACCTCAACCGGGATGAAATCGATCATCTCCAGCGGCTGATCGGCGAGTGGGGCCTCCTGGCCGACCTCAGCTTCGCCGATCTACTGCTCTACGTACCCGGCTCTGACGGCAAGTGGTACGTCGTTGCGCACGTGCGGCCGGCAACCGGCCAGACGATTTATCACTACGACTACGTGGGCTCGGTGGCGGCTGGTCAGGAGCTGCCGTTGCTGACCAAAGCGTACGACGAGGGTGAGATCGTCGAGGGCGAGCTGATGGTCGAGGGCACACCCGAACCGGTCCGCATGATGGCCGTGCCGGTACGCCTTGGCGACCATGCCATCGCCGTGTTGACGCGTGAATGGTCCAGTCGATCCAGCCGTCAGCCCGGCGAGCTGGAGCGCACGTACGTCGGGCTCTTCCAGCGGTTTGCGTCGATGATCGCCGAGGGTGCGTTCCCCTTCCACGGCCCCGTCGCGGATAGCAGTGCTGCACCGCGCGTGGGCGACGGTGTGATGGCGCTCGACGAGGACGCTCGGGTTCGGTACGCCTCTCCCAATGCCGTGTCCGCCTTGCACCGTGTGGGCATCGGTGCCAACGCGGTCGGAATGCGGTTGGCCGAGCTGGGCTTCAACGACAGCCCGGTGCGGCTCGCCTACGAGACAAAATTGCCCGTGATCGAGGAGTTCGAGCAGACCGCAGACGTGATCCTGCTGGTGCGCTGCATGCCGATACTGGCCACCGGGGGAGGCAACGACAGCGCCGTCACGGGCGGGTTGCTGCTGGTGCGCGACGTGACCGAGGTGCGCAAGCGCGACAAGTTGCTGCTGTCCAAGGACGCCACCATTCGCGAGATCCATCATCGGGTGAAGAACAACCTGCAGACCATCTCGTCGCTCCTGCGCCTTCAGGGGCGCCGGCTGAACTCGGAGGAGGCAAAGGCCGCGATTGCCGAGAGCGTGCGGCGCATCCGCACCATCGCGCTCGTACACGAGACACTGTCGCGCGAGCCGGGCGACGACGTGGCCTTCCTCGAGATCGTTCGCCCTCTGCTGCGATTGGCAGAGGAAGGGCTGCAATCGCCCGATCGTCCCGTGCGCTTCACGGTGCAAGGTGAAGGCGGCCGACTGCCCAGCACGATCGCCACACCCCTGTCAGTGGTACTCACCGAACTGCTGCAGAACGCCGTTGATCATGGCTTCCCCGAGGGCAGCGCCGGTGGCGACGTGGTGGTCGTATTGGACAATGACGAGACTGTGCTGAACATCCGTGTGATCAACGACGGGCGCAGCCTGGAGCCGGGCTTCGAGCTGAACAAGGCAACCGGTCTGGGCCTGTCGATCGTGCGCACGCTGGTGACCACCGAACTCGACGGCACCATCACCATGCGCGCCGGTCAGTCCGACGACTTCGCCAGCGTCGGGCTCGGCGATCAGCCCCGCGGCACCGGCACCGTCGTCGATCTCACCGTCCCCGTCTGACGGGGGCAACGGGTCTACAGGTCTGCAGGTCTACAGCTCGACGAGGATGCGTTCGCGGCCAGCGAGGCGGCGGCGCAGGTTGCGGCGCTCTTCCTCGGAGGTGCCGCCCCAGATGCCCGAATCCTGGTTTGTTTCCAACGCGTACTCCAGGCAATCACTCTGCACGGGGCACTCGCCACAGACTTCTTTGGCCCGGTCGATCTGCACCAGGGCGTAGCCAGTGGTGCCGACGGGGAAGAACAAGTCGGGGTCGGTGTCTCGGCAGATGGCGAGTCGTCGCCACGTGTAGTCAGCATTCGCCAGTGCAAGACTTGAAGCCGGAATGGTCACTTGTTCACTCCAATGCCCGCCAGCGGCCCGGCGGACTGATCGATGTGGATTGTGAGCGTTTTCACGTTCGTGGGAACGGTAGGTAACAATTGCGTGCATGGCAAGAGGACAATTGACTTCGGCCATACTTCGTGGTGATGGGGGGTATCTATGCAAGGTATGTCTAAGGCTCGTGTATCGGTGCAAGTGATGGCGCACAGAGGGGCAAGCAGGGCGGAGCCGGAGAACACGCTTGCCGCCTTCCGGCGAGCAGGCGAGATGGGCAGCGATGCCGTTGAGCTGGACGTTCGCCGTACGGTCGACGGCGTGCTGGTCATCCACCACAACCCGCATTTGCCCGACGGTCGTCTGGTCGCGGCCATCAAATACGCCGATCTGCCGGAATCAGTGCTCACGCTTGGCGAGGCGCTCGACGCGTGCGAGGGCATGTGGGTGAACGTCGAAATCAAGAACGACCCCAAGGAACCCGACTTCGACCCCACCGACATGATCGCCGACGAGACGCTGGCGAACCTGTTGGCGCGCGACGCCGACGACCGCTGGCTGATCTCGTGCTTCCGCATGGAGACCGTCGATCGTTGTCGGGCAATTGCACCGCAGATCAAAACGGCGTGGCTGTGCGTGGAGGCGCCCAACGGCATTGCCGACACCCTGGTCAAGAAAGGCCACCACGCGCTGCACCCGTGGGTGGCGATGCTGACCCGTGAGACCATCGATGCCTGCCACGCGGTCGGCGTGCAGGTGAACACGTGGACATGTGACGATCCTGCGCGCATGGCCGAGCTGATCGAGTGGGGCATCGACGGCATTTGCACGAACGTCCCGGATGTTGCGCTGTCTGTGGCCCTCACGGGCTGACACGGCCCGAAATGTGCGCCACGATGGCGCATGAGCACTCACGAGTTCGATGTCATTGTCGTTGGAATGGGGCCGGGCGGCGAAGATCTCGCTGGTCAACTGGCGGCGTCTGGCCTACAGGTTCTGGGGATCGACAGCCATCTCGTTGGCGGTGAGTGCCCGTACTACGGGTGCATCCCGTCGAAGATGATCATCCGTGCAGCTGACCTCCTGCAGGAAGGCCGTCGCATCAACGCAATGGCCGGCACCGCGGTCATCACTCCCGACTATTCGATTGTCGCCGACCGCATTCGCGACGAGGCCACCGACGACTGGAACGATCAGGCTGCGGTCGATCGCTTCGTCGGCAAGGGCGGCACGTTCGTGCGTGGGCTGGGGTGCCTTGACGGGCCGGGCCGAGTGACGGTCGGCGGCGAGGCCTACACGGCACGGCGTGGAGTGGTGATCGCAACCGGCACCTCACCGGCGATTCCACCGGTGTCCGGTCTCGCCGACGCGGCGCCGTGGACGAACCGCGACGCCGTCAAGATTCGCGCCGTGCCTGCATCGCTCATCGTGCTCGGCGGAGGCGCGATTGGGCTGGAGTTGGCGCAGGCCTTCTCACGATTTGGTTGCAAGGTCACCGTCGTGGAAGCGCTCGACAGAATCCTTGCGCCGGAGGAACCCGAATCCAGCGAACTAGTTGCGGCTGTGCTGCGCGGGGAAGGCATCGACATTCGCACCGGCTCTGCGGCCGCCACCGTCGGCAGAGACGCCGATGGTGTATTGCTGACGTTGGCCGATGGCAGCGAGATCCGCGCGGACGAAATTCTTGTCGCGGCCGGTCGCTCGCCGAACGTGCGTGGCATCGGACTGGGCTCGGTCGGGCTGGACGAAACGGCGCGGCCGACCTTCACCGTCGACAACCGAATGCGGGTGAACGGCGTCGACGGGCTGTGGGCCATCGGCGACATCGCGGGCAAGGGCGCGTTCACGCATATGGCGGTGTATCAAGCCGCCGTCGCCTTCGACGACATCACTGGCGCGGCATCGCCCCGGCTCGCGCAGGACCATGCGGTTTCGCGCGTCACGTTCACCGATCCCGAGGTCGGGTCGGTGGGCTTGACGGAAGCGCAGGCCCGTGCAGCGGGGCTCAACGTGCAGGTCGGCCTCGCCAACAGTGCGACCTCCAGTCGCGGTTGGCTGCACGGCGAGGGCAACGAGGGCCTGATGAAGCTGATCGTCGACGCCGACAAGGGAGTCTTGGTCGGCGCAAGTTCGGTCGGCCCGCGCGGCGGCGACGTGCTTTCGATGTTCAACCTTGCTGTTCACGCCCGCGTCCCAGTCGCCGAGCTGAAGTCGATGATCTACGCCTACCCGACGTTCTACCGCGGTGCCCTCGACGCCCTCGGCAACCTCGGGTAGAGCTACGGGGTCAGTTGCGGGCGGACGAGGCGGACGGCGTTGGGGACGTGGCGGAACTCGAGCCGCTTGGTCTCGCCCAGGTAGTCGCCGTCGAGCTGATACGGGAACGGCGTGTCGTGGCTGATCGTCAGCTCCTCGACGTCGGTCTGCAGGTCGAGCGTCTTGCTCGGCTTGACGCCGCCGCCGCGCAGCGCGCCACCCAGCCCGCCCAGCAGCGCGCCAACGGAGAGCGTGCGGAACGTGATGGCCACCAGACCGCGATCGAGCGTTGCTGCCTCGCTGAGATCCAGCGGTCGATTGCCGAGGTACGTGTACGGGTTGGTGTTGAGCACGATGGTGAAGTAGCCATCGTCCACCACTGACACACCATCACGCTCGACCGTGAAGTGCGGATGCTTACGGTCGTAGTTGACGGCCCACGTACGCAGCCCGGCGTAGATGAACAGCGGGTGCCCCAGCCACCGCTTCATCGAGGCTCGGCGCTCGACCTCCTTGACCACTGCGGCGTCGTAACCGACACCCGTGTGGAAACAGAAGTAACGACCGTTGACGTTTCCCAACCCGATCGGCTCGATGTCGCGAGCGGCGATGCCGGCGGCCAAGAGATGGACTGCCGCGACCGGGTCGTTAGGCATGCCCAGCGTGCGGGCGAACACGTTGGTGCTGCCGCCCGGCAAGACCCCGAGGGCGGTGTCGGTGCCGGCGACACCGGTGGCCACTTCGTTGAGCGTGCCGTCGCCGCCGTAACCGATGACCACGTCCATGCCGCGCCGGGCCGCGTCCTGCGCGAAACGTGTGGCGTGGCCGCGCCGGTTGGTCTCCACGACCTCCACCTCGTTGCCCTGCGAGAGTGCGCGGTGGACCACGACGGTGTTGCGGGCCGTCACCGACGACGCAAAGGCGTTGACCACGAGCAGGATGCGCAAGGGACCGAACGGTACAGGCTGAACGGGTTTGCTTGAACATGCGATGCGAAGTGGGAGCGGCCGTCGGTCTCAGTTGGGTGAACGGCGTACCGAGCGGTAACAATGGATGACCATGAACGTGATCGTGTGCGTCAAGCAGATCCCCGACCCGGCAACCCCGGGCGCGTTGGGCTCCGATAACACTCTCAAGCGAGATGGCAAGCTCATCCTCGACGAGTCAGATAGCTACGGCGTTGAAATGGCGCTGCAGTTGGTCGACGCGGCGGGCGGTGGCGAAGTGAGCCTCGTCTCCATGGCCCCCAATGGTGAGGTGTCGGGCTTGCGCACGGCGCTGGCCATGGGTGCAGCCAAGGGCACGCTCGTCTCCGACCCGGCGCTGCAGGGCAGCGATGCGCTCACCACCGCCAAGGTGTTGGGTGCGGCCATCCAGAAGATGGGGGCGTTCGACCTGGTGATCGCCGCCACCGAATCCAGCGATGGCTACACCGGCACCGTGCCCGAGCAGCTGGCCGAAGTGCTCGGCCTGCCCTCGGTGACGTTCGCGAAGCACGTCGCCATCACCGACGGCACCCTCAACGTCAACCGCCAGACCGAAGATGGTTTCGACGAGGTCACCTGCCCGCTGCCCGCTGTCATCAGCGTTACCGCTGGCGTCGTCGAGCCCCGTTACCCCAGCTTCAAGGGCATCATGGCTGCCAAGGGCAAGCCGATTGAGACTGTCACCGCCGCCGACCTTGGGGTCACCCCCGTCGGCTGGGCCGGTGCCGGTCAGAGCATCGTCAGCGTCACGCAGGCCGAGGCCCGCGCCGCTGGCGAGATCATCGAAGACGACGGAGAGGGTTTCGCCAAGATTGTGGCGTTCCTCGAAAACTTAAAGGTCATCTGAGGAGCGACGACATGAACATCTGGGTTTTCTCACAAGAAGCAAACGGTGCGCCAACCACGGCGACACTGGAACTCCTCACCAAGGCACGGTCGCTCGGCGATGTCACCGCGTTCGTCGGTGGCGATGCGTCGGCCGTTGCCGCGTCGCTCGGCGAGCACGGTGCCACCAAGGTGTACGCCACTGGCGATCTGGCCGGCAAGCTGCCCGGCGTTGCCGTCTCGGCAGCGATGAAGGCCGTGATCGATGGTGGCGATTCGCCCGACCTGATCATGTTCCCGCAGACGACTGAGGGCCGCGACGTGATGAGCCGCCTGTCGGTCAAGCTCGACCGCACGGTGCTCACCAACAACGTCGACGTCACCCTCGATGCCAGCTCAGGTAGCGGTTCGGTCAGCGTCACCACCCCGATTTTCGGCGGCAACACACTGGTCACCACTCAGTTCTCCGGCGCCGGCCCGTTCCTCGCCGCGTTCCGCCCGAAGAGCTTCGCAGCCGAGTCGGCCGGCGGCACTGCCGCTGCGGTCACCGCCGCACCGGTTCCCGAACTGGGCACCACCGGCGCTGCGCAAGTCGTTGCCGTGCACGTGGAGGCCACATCGGGCCCGAAGCTGGACGAAGCCACCATCGTGGTCTCGGGCGGCCGCGGCCTTGGCGAAGCCGCCAAGTACGAAATGGTCGAAACACTGGCCAAGCTGCTCAGGGGCGCCCCGGGTGCGTCGCGAGCAATCGTCGACGCGGGTTGGGTGCCGTACAGCTATCAGGTCGGCCAGACCGGCAAGGTTGTGAAGCCGGGCGTGTACATCGCCTGCGGTATCTCGGGCGCCACCCAGCACATGGTGGGCATGAAGGGCTCGAAGAACATCATCGCCATCAACAAGGACAAGGAAGCCCCCATCTTCGGCATTGCCGACCTGGGCATTGTGGGCGACGTCCACAAGGTGCTGCCGAAGCTGATCGAGGCGTTGCAGAGTCGCGGCTGACCGAGCAACACCGGAACGGAAGAAGGCGGCCCGCAAGGGCCGCCTTCCGACGTTTTCAGACGTCGTAGTTGCTGGCGCTACACCAACGGCCAGGGATAGCGGCGGCCGCTGTTGTCGACCGGGAACACGCGATGCTCGACGACCCATTGAGCCCGTTCTTGAATTGCGGCGGCTTCTTCGTCGCTGAGCAGTGCGGCAACATCGAGCGGCACCCGGTCGGCAATCTTGGAAGCAGTGGCCACCAACTCGTCCGAAAGGGTTTCGCCACCGAACTCCCACACGACGGTTCGCAACTTGAACTCGGCTGCGAAGCACAGGCCGTGGTCGATGCCCCAGATGTGATCGTTGCCGTCGATGAGGACGTGCCCACTCTTGCGGTCCGTGTTGTTGGCCAAGATGTCGAACAGCGCGACCTGGCGCATCACGTCGTGCAGGTCCGGCCGGGCTTCGAAGATCGTGAAGTAGTGCTGTTGATGGTCGGCCTCGACGAACCACTGCATGCTGCCTTCGCCCAGCGGGCCGTCGCGGATGATGGTGGGCGGCACCAGTTCGATGCCCATCGCCTCGCTGAGGAGGAAGGCCGCCAGCTCACGTCGATGCAGACCCGGCTCGAAATCCCACAGCGGCCGTTCGCCGCGTAGTGGCTTGTAGATGGCCTGCCCCACCGTCACGTCATCGACCGTGAGGTTGACCAAGAACGTGGCATTGCTGCTCCACGGCATTCGGCCCTCGATGTCCACCTTGGCGGTTGCCAGCAGGTGCAGGCGGTCCGTCATCGATCAATTCATCCGAACGCAGTAGTGGCCGTCTGGGTTGATCGGGTTGGCGCACCACACACATGACGGCCGGCCGGCGGCCACGATGCCCTCCGCGTGATTGCAGAACGCATGTGCCTGATTGCGAGTGAGGAAGAGGCGCACGTGACCACGGTCGGGGTCCTCGTCGAGCGGTTCGCCTTCCTCATCGACGGCGATGACCTCCTCCAACTGCAGCAGGACCATGTCGTTGCTGCGGTCGTAGCCCAGCCCGACCGGGCCGAGTACAAACGCAGCGTCGACGGGGCCGATGAGTTCCATGGCGGCGGCGATCGGACGTTCTGTCGGCTCCGGCAGATCGTTGAGCACGCGACGCAGGTAGTCGGAGATGGCCGACGCCTGCTGCTTCTCGCACTTGACGGTCACGCGCTGCGTGCCGCGCCGCGCTTGCAGGAAAAATGCCCGCGCTCCGGGCTCGCCGAGCGCGCCAACAGTGAACGCATCCACCTCGTCGAAGTCGAAATACACACTCATCGCGAAACCGATCGACCTACGACGGACGCAGCTCGGCGAGCGAGCCACCCGTGGAGTTGACGGTGAGGACAACCGGCGCACCCATGCCATAGGCGATGGCCGTGACCGAGCAGGTGCTGATCACGATGCGCTGGAAAAGATCGATGTGCGTGCCCATCGCATGAGCGACAGCGGCCTTGATGGGGTCGGCATGCGAGACGCACACGATGGTGCCGCCAGGGTGGGCGGCACGCAGCCGGTCGATCGCGCCGACGATCCGGTTCTGCATCGCCGTGAAGCTCTCGCCGCCGGGGAAGGTGAACGTGCTGGGAGCGCGCTGCACCGTGTTCCACTCGGGCAGTTTCATCAGGGCTTTCAGTTCCGCACCGGTCCACTCGCCGAAGTCGCACTCCAGCAAACCCTTGTCGATTCGAGTCTTCAGGCCACGGGCCGCGGCGATGGGGGCAGCGGTCTCTCGCGCCCGCTCGAGGGGTGAGGCGTAGATTGCGTCGACCTTTGCAAGCGCTGAAATGCGCTCGGCTGCTCGCTGCGCCTGCTCAATGCCGGAGTCGGCCAGGTGGAGACCCGGAGCGCGACCCGGCAGCAGCTTGCCCGTCGTTGGCGTTTGGCCGTGCCGAACCAACAGCACGACAGTGGGGGTGAGATGGGGGGTCTTGGTGCGCGCCATGGCAACCCGGAAACCTACTGCGATTGCCGTATCTTCGCTCGTTCAGCCCGGACGGATTGGTGTGACTGTTAGCGCTTGCGCCGAGCGGCGAAGGCAACGATCGCATCGAACTCGTGCTCTTCGAGCGGCATCACCGACAGGCGGTTGCCCTTCGCCAGCAGCCGACAGTTGGCCAGCTCGGGAATGGACTTCAGTTCGTCCAGCGAGACGAACGACAGCTTCTTCACCGGCGCCACCGTCACCCAATCCCACCGTGGGTCGGAGGGCTTGGAAGCGGGGTCGTAATACTTGCTGTTCGGGTCGAATTGGGTGGGGTCTGGCTCGGCGGTCTTGGCCACCTTGCAGACGCCGGCGATACCGGGAGGGGTGGCGTTCGAGTGATAGAAGATGGCCTTGTCGCCGACCTTCATCGACCGCATGAAGTTGCGAGCCTGATAGTTGCGCACGCCATCCCACCCCTCACGCTTGTTGGCGACCAGATGGTCGTACGAAAACACATCGGGTTCGGACTTGAACAACCAGAAAGCAGCCACGCAGCGAGGTTAGCGACGTCGTCAGAACTGCGTCGCTAAAAGGAGAGTCGCAAGACAGTGAAGACGGCCATACCGACGGCCATCATCGCGATCATGTTGCGAGTCTTCGCGAACACCAGGGCCGCCGCCAAGATGGCCCACATCTCGAAGTTGTGCACGTTCACGTAGGGCTGGTGGTTGCGCGCGAATACGCCCTGAGCGATGATCGCGGTGAGCGCACATGCCGGCGCATACCGCAACGCTCGTTCGACGTTGGCCGGCAGCTCGATGCGCGCGGGCAGCATGAAAAAACTGCTGCGGGTGGCGACGGTCACGAGCGTCAGTCCCACTGTTGCAGCGATCAGATATGCGGTGCTGCCCATCAGACAACCTC
Source organism: Ilumatobacteraceae bacterium (assembly GCA_031366885.1). GTDB lineage: Bacteria > Actinomycetota > Acidimicrobiia > Acidimicrobiales > Ilumatobacteraceae > UBA668. Next base: position 16,915 of record JANLPB010000313.1, on the reverse strand, counting down.
ACCTTCGTCGGTGATGTCGGCGGCCACCGCGGCGGCGCCGTGGGGCTGGCCGCTGGGGCGCTGGCTCTCGACACCGACCGCAACGCCGACGCCGGCGAGCACTGCCAACAGCAGGCCCAACCGCAGGGGAAAATTGACAGTTGCGATGGCGATCGCGGCGGTCACCAGCACACCGGCGACCACCGGCAGGCGGTGCACCATCGGGATGAGCACGGCTAGCAGCGCGAGGTACGCGCCGAGCTCGAGCCCCCAATCGGTTGGCGCCAAACCGCCGAGCAGAATGCCCACGATGGACGAACCCATCCAGGCCACCCAGTTGACCACCGCGCCGCCGTAGAAGTAGCCCCACTGCACCGGATTGCCGCGCTCGGGGTCGTCGGCGAAGCGGCGAGAGAACAGGGCAAACCCGAGGTCGCCGTTGAGGTAACCCGCGAGCATTCGCTGCTGCCAGGGCAGCATCACGAACGACTTGCGCGACGCGGCGGCGAAAATCACGAAGCGAAGATTGACCAGCAGTGCGGTCACCCACACGATGGGCAGGGGAGCAGAGGTGGCCAGCAGGGGCAGCACGGCCAGCTGGGCGGACCCGGCGAAGACGGTGAGAGTGATCAGAATCGCCGCAGTTATGGAGAGCCCGGAGTTGACCATCGCGACGCCGGTGACCAAACCCCAGACAGCGATGGCGACGCTCAGCGGTGCCATCGCGCGCACACCCTCGCGATAGGCGGGACGGTCGATTGGCGGCACGAAACCCGTGGAGCTGACCAAGCGATGCATCTCATTCATCATGCCGTGATCGCCGTCATTGACCAACGCCCGATGTTTGTCTAACGTACGAAATATGTCGGACATATCCCGCAAGATCCAGAACTACGAGCTGGACTATGAGCTGGCAGACGAGATCTCGGCCGACACCGCTGCCCGTCTGAAAGCGCTGGGCGACCCGCTGCGGCAACTGATTCTCGATCTGGTGCTGGAGCGAGCGATGAGCGTGACCGAGCTCGCTGTCCGTGTCCGTCGGCCAAAAGGAACTGTCGCCCACCACGTCGACGTACTCACCGAGGTAGGGCTGTTGACGGTCGTGCGCACGCGCAAGGTGCGGGCGCTGGAGGAACGGTTCTACGGGCGCACGGCGCGCACGATCATGTTCCCCAGCCACGCCCATGACGGAGACCTGCCGTTCTTCGCTGACGCACGGGCCGTTGCCGATCCGGAGGCCATGGCAGCAGACCTGCCGACGACCTTCACGATGCGGTCGGTGCGCATTCCTGAGGAACTGGCGTCGGCGTTCAGTGAGCGTGTACTGGCCCTTGCGCTCGAGTTCAGTCGGCTGCCACGTGGCGGCACTCGCGAGTACGCGCTGCTCGCTGCGTTCTTTCCCACCAACCGCTCCGTCGCACCACCCGACGAGGGCATCTCTACCGAGGCCTCGGGATGACTCGGTCACGCGTTCGCCTCGGATCCAAATACCGCTGTATGTCGCAACCGCGCTGTCCAACATCGGCGACGGCATGGCCGGTATCGCGTACCCGTGGCTGGCTACAGCAATCACCCGTAACCCGGTCTTGGTGGCGTGCGTCGCGGTCGCGCAACGCTTGCCATGGCTGATCTTCACGTTGCCTGCTGGGGTGATCACCGACCGGGTGGACCGCCGGCGGGCAATGGTGATGATGGACGCCTTGCGGTGTGCGTTCACACTTCTCATCGCAATCGCAGTGTTGGGTGAACAGGATGCGTTGCCCGCACCGGCCGACGTGGCGAGCGTGGTGGGAACGCGCACCGGGCTCTATCTGCTGCTGTTGCTGGCGACCCTGCTGCTCGGCTCGGCCGAGGTGCTGCGCGACAACTGCGGCCAAACCTTCATGCCGTCGATCGTTGCTCCCGAGCATCTCGAACGGGCCAATGGCCGAATGTGGAGCATCGAGTCGGTCGCGAACACGTTCATCGGGCCGCCGCTGGGGTCACTGCTCCTGCTGGTCGCGTTCTCTGCGCCGTTCTTTGTCGACGCCGGCTTGTTCTTCGCTGCTGCCGCTCTCGTTGCCCTGATACCCGGCAGCTTTCGCGCGCATCGCCCCGAAGTGGCCGATGACGCGGCAGCTCCGTCGTGGCGCAACGAACTCAAGGAGGGCGTGCGCTGGCTGTGGGGTCATCATTTGCTGCGTTCGATGGCAATCATCTTGGGACTGATGAATCTGGCGTCCAGTCTCAGCGGTGCGATGTTCGTGCTGTTCGCGCAGGACGTGCTGGGCATCACGCCGCTGACGTTCACGATCATGGGTTTCGGGTTCGCGGTCGGCGCCATCGTCGGTGGCTACGCCGCCCCGTGGATGTCCAAGACGTTGGGCAGTGGCACCTGCCTCCAGCTCACGCTCGCGACGAGTGCCGTTACCGGCGTGCTGGTTGGTTTGTCGCGGTGGTGGCCGCTGACCGGCCTGCTGTTCGCGGTTGGAACGTTGGTCGGCAGCACCTGGAATGTGATCACGGTCAGCCTTCGTCAAACGATCATCCCGCCGCATCTCTTGGGCAGGGTGAACAGCGTGTACCGATTTTTCGCGTGGGGGATGATGCCGATCGGCGCGTTGCTCGGCGGTGTGATCGTCGTGGTCGCCGGCAAGTTCGTCAGCCACGAGACGGCCCTGCGCTGCGTGTGGTTCGCACACGGAATCATCTACGCGGTGCTCTTCCTCGTGGGCAGGAAGCTGCTGACCACTGATCGGCTGGAGAGCGCTCGCGCGGGTGTCAGCGAACGCGACGATCGAGAGCCGGTGGCGTCGGGCAGCGGTGGGTAGCCAGCACGTCAGCGACCGTTCGTTCGAGGTTGCCGGCCGCAACACCTGGCTCGATGTTGACGAGCCCACGCTGGATGCGCCCCGCAAGGCTGCGCTCCAGGTACGGCAGAATCGTTTTCACGATCGTCCATCCTTCGTCGCGAGCTCCGAGAACGTGGTCATGAGTGAGCCGCACACCCGCGAATTGCACGGCGCCGGGCATCTGCGTGATGCCGTCTGTCGTGAGCTCGACGACCAGGCAGCTCAACCCCTTGCTGCCGGTGAGATCAGCGCTACGGCACAGGACGAGCGCGTGCGTTGCTGCGTCGTCGTTGCACGCCTTCGTCCCGTTGATCGTGGCGTACTTCCAATCGAACTGCGCTGCGCACGTGGTTTCCTTCGGGTCTTCCCGCTCCGGTTCGGCCAGAAGCACGGCCCAGAGATGCTGCCCGGTGAGCAATGCCGGCAAGGTCTCGGCGGCCTGCTGGGGAGTCGCGAACTGGCGCAGGATCGGGCCGATCAGGCGCACGCCAGCGCCGGCCAGCGGCGGCGCGATGGTGCCCGCGGCGGCCAACTCGTCCTCGATCACCTGTTGGATCTGGACGGTGGCCCCAAGGCCTCCGTGGCTGCGGTTCCACGTGGGCACCGCCAGGCCGGCGGTCGCGAGACGCTCCCACCATTCGCCGACCGTGATGGACGTGTCCCAATTGTTGGCGAGCCAGAAACGCAACGCCTCGCGCATCTGCTCGGTGTCGGCAAGTGGCCACCATGGGCGCGGTGCGGTCAGGTCCATACGAATCGGTATCGACATGATGTTGTGCAGCCTTGAACACTGCGTTTGCGATACTTGCCAGGTGACGAGCGCTCCACTCGACGAACTCAGCATCGACCGGCGAGCCCCCACGGTTCGAACGCCGTTGGGGGAGGGTTCATGGGTCGACCTGGTCACCGGATTCGTACGCGCGCCGCTCGACGCGATGTCTGCACTGCAGGCCGAGGCCTCGTGGCAGCAGAACGAGACACTTCGGTACGACAAATACGTGCCGGAGCGCCGGCTCTCGGCTGGCCTGCGGCCCAGTAGCCGCCCCCTGCTGCAGCAGACCGACATGCACTTACGGGCGACGTACCGCCAGCAGATGGATGGCGTCGCAGCCATTCTGTATCGCAACGGCGACGACTTCCAGGGTCTGCACAGTGACCGTGAGATGCGCTGGCTCGACGACACCCTGATCGCGATCGTCGTGTTGGGTCAGCGGCGGCCCTTCGTGATTCGTCAGCGGGGCCCATGGGCCGACTCGTTGGTCAATCGGGTCCCAGCCGGTCAAGCGCCCGATGATCTGGTCCTCCTGCCCGGCGAGGGCGACCTGCTGGTGATGGGCGGTCGATGCCAGGCCGACTGGTTGCACGCAGTGCCTGCATTCGAGACGCAGAACCCACGTATCTCGCTGACGTGGCGGTGGGCGCGTCGGGTCGGCCGACCCGACACGAACCCCGGCTACGCGGACGGCCGTCAATTCAGCGATCGCCCGCGCCAGCCCGGCCAACGCGCGCGGAATTCCTGAGACAGTCGTACTGGAAATGGGCGAAAGATGGGTCGCACGCGCGCACCAGTTGGCGTACGATGGGCGGCCTTGAGTGCCAATGACGTCACCCACCAACCGGATCCGGCCGTTGCCGCATTGATCGGCGCGCACGCGGACTGGGCGGGCGGTCTGCTGCCGGCCTTGCACGCCGTGCAACACCACGCGGGCTACATCGACACCTCATACATTCCGCTGCTGGCCGACACGTTCAACCTGTCCACCGCCGAGGTGTACGGCGTCATCACGTTCTACAAGGACTTCCGCACCGTCGCGCCCAAAGGGCCGATCGTGCAGGTGTGCCGGGCCGAGGCGTGCATCTCCCGCGGCGGCAAGGCCACTGAGGCGCGTGCGCTCGAACTGGGCTCCGTGCAGCCCGTCGAGATCGAAGAGGTGTTCTGCTTGGGCCTGTGTGCACAGGGGCCGGCGGTCGCCACCGGCGGTCGGCTGTTCACCGGTGTCGATGCGGTAATGGTGGAGACGATCATCGGCGCCGTAGTGCGTCGCGAGATTGCACCGATTGCCGCCGACGCCGTCGCCAGCGTGGGTGCCGATGCCGTCACCGTGTACGTACCGCGCGATGCAGCGGCTCGTGCTGCCGGCGCCGACGAAGTGGCTGCCGCGTTGTCCGCGCAGCCGGGCGTGCGAGTCGTTCGCAACGGGTCGCGGGGCATGTTGTGGCTGGAGCCGATGGTGGAGGTCTCGACGCCCGAAGGCCGCGTTGCCTACGGCCCCGTCACCGCCGCCGATGTGCCGGGCCTGATCGCTGCCGGTCTCGAGGTTGGCGGCGAGCATCCGCTCCTACTCGGTCTCACCGAAGCGTTGCCGTGGATGATGGCGCAGCAGCGGGTCACGTATGCGCGCGTCGGCGTCATCGACCCGCGCGATGCCGACGACTTCGAGGCTCACGGTGGAATGGTCGGGCTGCGTCGTGCGCTGGCGATGGCGCCCGTCGACGTGGTGACGACGGTGACCGACAGCGGCCTGCGTGGCCGCGGCGGTGCTGCGTTCCCCACCGGCATCAAGTTGCGCACCGTGCTCGACACGCCCAGCTCGCAGAAGTACATCGTGTGCAACGCCGACGAGGGCGACAGCGGCAGCTTCGCCGACCGGATGCTGATGGAGGGTGATCCCTTCCTGCTCATCGAGGGCATGATCATCGCCGGCTGGGCCACGGGCGCCAACGACGGCTTCATCTACATCCGTAGCGAGTACCCCGACGCGATCGAAGCGATTCGCTCGGCCAGCGCATCGTGCGAAGCCCGTGGCTGGCTCAACGGTGTCGGCAGCACGACCGGTGTGATGGGCAGCGACTTCGTGTTTCGGCTGCACGTGCGCGTGGGTGCCGGCGCCTACATCTGCGGCGAGGAAACGGCGCTGATGGAGAGCATCGAGGGCAAGCGTGGCATCGTGCGCGCCAAGCCGCCGCTGCCCGCCATCGAGGGGCTGTGGGGCAAGCCCACCGTCATCAACAACGTGCTCAGTCTTGCCGCGCTGCCCACGATTCTGGCCGACGGCGCCGCTGCCTACGCAGCGCTCGGTCACGGGCGCAGCCGCGGCACACAGGTGGTGCAGGTGGCTGGCAACGTGGCGCACGGCGGCATCTTCGAGGCCGCGTTCGGCATCACCGTCCGCCAGCTCGTCGAGCAGTTCGGCGGCGGTTCGGCCAGCGGTCGTCCCGTGCACGCGGTGCAGGTTGGCGGCCCGCTCGGCGCGTACCTGGCACCGGAACAGTTCGACCTTCCCATCGATTATGAGGCGTTCGCCGAGGCCGGCGCACTGCTGGGCCACGGCAGCATGGTCGTGTTCGACGACACAGTCGACATGCTGGGCATGGCTCGCTTTGCGATGGAGTTCTGCGCGATCGAGTCGTGCGGTAAGTGCACGCCGTGCCGAATTGGCAGCACGCGTGGCGTCGAGCTGATCGACAAGATCATCGCCGGCGAGCGCCGCGAGGAAAACCTGACCGTGCTGATGGACCTCTGCGAGGTGATGGCCGACGCATCGCTGTGCGCGATGGGCGGCTTCACCCCACTGCCGGTTCGCAGTGCCATCGCCCACTTTGTGGACAGCCCGGCGGGAGCGAACGTATGACACGTGATGCCTTATGACACTGAGCCTTTCCTTCTTCGGCGACGAAGCCCTGCAGGAACTAGCCGTCCATGAACACGACATGGGGACGCCCCCTGCCAATCGGACGCGCGAGGGCGGATTGCCGACTGTGCCGGTGACCATCGACGGTCGCGAGGTGCTGGTCGAAGAGGGCACCTCGGTCATGCGCGCTGCAGCGATCTGTGGCGTCGACGTCCCGAAGCTCTGTGCGACTGATTCGCTCGACCCGTTCGGTTCTTGCCGCCTCTGCATCGTCGAGATCGACGGTCGCAAGGGCACCCCGGCCTCGTGCACCACGCCGGTGGCGCCGGGCATGCAGGTCACCACCCAATCTCCGAAGCTGCAGCGCTTGCGTCGTGGTGTGATGGAGCTGTACATCAGCGACCACCCGCTGGACTGCCTCACCTGCGCCGCCAACGGCGACTGCGAACTGCAGGACATGGCGGGCGCGGTTGGCTTGCGCGACGTCCGTTACGGGTACGCGGGCGACAACCACCTGGGCATGGAGAAAGACACCTCCAACCCTTACTTCACGTTCGATTCGTCCAAGTGCATCGTGTGTTCGCGGTGCGTGCGCGCATGCGAGCAGGTACAGGGCACGTTCGCGCTCACCATCGAAGGTCGCGGTTTCGGTTCACGTGTCGCGGCCGGTTTCAACGGCAGCTTCTTCGACAGCGAATGTGTGTCGTGCGGCGCATGCGTGCAGGCGTGCCCCACCGCCACCCTCACCGAGAACACCGTCATCGAAATGGGTCAACCGCGGCGCACCGTGCTCACCACCTGCGCGTACTGCGGCGTTGGTTGCACGTTCAAGGCCGAGTTGCAGGGCGAGACCGTCGTGCGCATGACGCCCTACAAGGACGGTGGTGCCAACGAGGGCCACTCGTGCGTGAAGGGCCGTTTCGCCTGGGGCTACGCCAGCCACCCGGACCGTGTGCTCGAGCCGATGATCCGCGAGAAGATCACCGACCCGTGGACCACCGTGTCGTGGGATGAAGCGATCGCGTACGCCGCCGCGAAGTTGAAGGACATCCAGGTCCGTCACGGGCAGGGCGCAATCGGTGGCATCACGTCGTCGCGCTGCACCAACGAAGAAGTGTTCGTGGTGCAAAAGATGGTGCGAACTGCGTTCGGCAACAACAACGTCGACACCTGTGCTCGGGTATGTCACTCGCCAACGGGCTTCGGTCTGTCGCAGGCGTTCGGCACTTCCGCGGGTACGCAGGATTTCAAGTCGGTCGAGCTTGCCGACGTGATGTTGTTGATCGGCGCCAACCCGACAGACGCTCATCCGGTGTTCGCATCGCGGATGAAGAAGCGGCTGCGCGAGGGTGCGCAGCTCATCGTGGTCGACCCGCGCCGTATCGATCTGGTGCGCACAGCACACGTGCAGGCAAGCAACTTCCTGCAGCTGCGCCCTGGTACCAATGTCGCCGTCATCAACGCGCTCGCTCACGTGATCGTCACCGAAGACCTGATCGATCATCGTTTCGTGCAAGAGCGTTGCGAGCCCATCGAGTTCTCCCAGTGGGCCGCCTTCGTGTCGCAGCCGGAGAACAGCCCAGAGACGCTGGAGCAGTACACCGGTGTGCCGGCCGCGGAAGTGCGTGCAGCGGCCCGCCTGTACGCGACTGCCGGCAACGGCGCCATCTACTACGGCCTCGGCGTCACCGAGCACAGCCAGGGCAGCACGATGGTGATGGGCATGGCCAACCTTGCGCTGGCCACCGGCAACCTGGGTCGCGACGGCGTGGGGGTCAACCCGTTGCGCGGCCAGAACAACGTGCAGGGTTCGTGCGACATGGGTTCGTTCCCGCACGAGTTCTCCGGGTACCGCCACGTCAGCGACAACACCACCCGCGAGACGTTCGAAGCGTTCTGGGGACGCCCGCTGCAGGCCGAGCCGGGTCTGCGCATTCCCAACATGTTCGACGCTGCCATCGACGGCAACTTCAAGGGTCTGTTCGTGCAGGGCGAGGACATTGCGCAGAGCGACCCCAACACGGTGCACGTCATGCACGCGCTGCAGTCGTTGGAACTCGTCATCGTGCAAGACCTGTTCATCAACGAGACCGCCAAGGTGGCGCATGTCTTCTTCCCCGGTACCTCATTCCTCGAGAAGGACGGCACGTTCACCAACGCCGAGCGCCGCATCAACCGGGTTCGCCCCGCCATGCGTCCGCGTAACGGCAAGCAGGAATGGCAGGTCGTGGCCGAATTGTCCGCTGCCCTCGGCGCGCCGATGCACTACGACAACGCCGCGCAGATCATGGACGAGATTGCGGCCCTGACACCCACATTCGCCGGTGTGTCGTTTGCCAAGCTCGATGCGCTGGGCAGCGTGCAGTGGCCGTGCAACGACGAGCACCCGCTGGGCACGCCGATCATGCACGAGGGCACCTTCGTGCGTGGCCTCGGCAGGTTCACTCCCACGCCGTATGTGCCCACCGACGAGAAGAGCACTCGCCGCTTCCCGTTGCTGCTGACCACCGGTCGCATTCTCAGCCAGTACAACGTGGGTGCGCAGACTCGCCGCACGCAGAACGTGCGGTGGCACCCCGAAGACGTGCTGGAGATCCACCCGCACGATGCCGAGGAGCGCGGCATCCACGACGGCGATGAGGTCACCTTGGCCAGCCGAGTTGGCTCCACGACTCTGCACGCGCTGCTGTCGGATCGCATGGCGCAAGGGGTCGTGTTCACCACGTTCCACCACCCGGTCAGCGGCGCCAACGTCATCACCACCGAGCACAGCGACTGGGCCACCAACTGACCGGAATACAAGGTGACGGCGGTGCAGGTGTCGCCTGGTCATTCGGCGGCGACCGTCGAGATCGACCATCCCGAGCACCGCCTCGGCGCGCTGGTCCGGATGGCGAATCAGATCGCTCGGCAGATGGTGGCTGACCCGAATGTCGACTCCGTCGCGGCAACCGCAACACACATTGGCAAGTTCTGGGAAGCCGACATGCGCAGCGATCTCGTCGCCGCCATCGATGCCGGCACCGTCACGCTCGACGACGTCGTCGTCAAGTCCATGGCCCGCCTCGCCGTCCCCGCCTGATGGCCTCGTCGGCCCCGCCCGCGGAGATCAAGCCCGTGTTGTGCGACTGAAGGTCATCACCCAATTGGTTTCCCAGTCGGCATCGTGATCAGTCACGGTTGCGCGGCGGAATGACTGTGTCCATCGTGCTGAGTCGGGGGCGATCTCGTCCCACACGAAGCGGACCCTGATCGGCTCGCCCCGCAGCTCGTCGTCACCTTCAAACGTGCCGACACCCCCATGGAACGTTCCGACGACCGGAGGCTCGAGCCGCCCGGTCGTGTCGGTGGACCAGTAAATCGACCAGCGCCCAGCGGCCTGATCGAAGAGACGCAGCGCCATGCCGATGGCACCGATCGACGGCATGAACATCTCCTCGATGTTGCCAACGCCCCCCAGAACCGGCGCGCACGTGGCGGTGGCGTCGAATTCTTCCCACGCGACACAGCCCGCAAGTCGGTCGCGCAGGCGGCGGTGGCGCACCGACCAGTGTCCGTACTCAAAGTCGAAGTCCCCATTCATCACGTTCTCCTCTATTGACAGTGTCCTGTCAATCTCGCATATCGACAGCACACTGTCAAATGGCATACGATGGCGACCGATGAGCAGCAAGCGAAAGACCATGGCAACGGACACTGTCACCGACTATCGACTCCTCATCGCCGACATTGCCGAACTGATGGGCCGATCGCGATCCAGTAGCGACGTTCTCGCAAGAGCCAGCGGTCAAACGGTCGCACGTTGGCACCTGATGAGCGTGCTCTCGGGCGGACCACATTCGGTCGCCGCCGCTGCCCGCCGGCTCGGTCTGGCTCGACAGAGCGTCCAGCGCGTGGCCAACGACCTGCTTGCCGAGGGGCTCGCGAGTGCGAGCCCGGATCCGAACGATGCCCGGGCTCCACGGTTGGCGCTGACGCGGCGAGGCGACGCGCTGGTGGCTGATCTCTACGCCCGTTCCGACGGAATGCGGACAGAGCTCGTCGCTCGTGCCGGCCTGACGTCCCAGCAGTTGGCCACGGCACGGGCAACCGTACGAGCGCTCATCGACGCATTTGATGCAGAGGACTCGTGACCAGTCCACCAACGAGGAGCGGACCAGCGCTCGGCTCGCTGACCCAGGCCGCCTCCACGGCGTACGGTTGAGATATGCGGGTTTCGGCGAAGGCGGATTATGCGATCCGGGCAGTGGTGGAACTCGGCGCTCACTTCGGGGCCGGCGGGCAACCAGCCCCGATGAAGGGTGAGGCCATCGCTGCGGCGCAGCACATTCCGATGAAGTTCTGCGAGAACATCTTGTCCGAGCTGCGCGCGGCGGGAGTCGTCGAGTCGCGCCGCGGAACAGATGGTGGCTACTGGCTTGCCGTCGACCCGGCGACCGTGAAGCTCGGCGACATCATCCGAATTGTCGAGGGTCCGCTGGCCGCCGTGCGCGGGGATAGCCCTACTGACGTGGACTTTGCGGGGACGAGCGCGGCTATGCGCGAGGTGTGGGTGGCGGTTCGTGCCTCGCTGCGACGGGTGCTGGATGTGGTGACAGTTTCCGATGTTGTCGAAGGCACGCTGCCCGCCGAGGTGCGAGCGCTGCTCGACGATGATGGCGCCTGGGAAGTGGTCGCTCCGAGAAACAAAGGCGATCTTTCCCACTAGATCAGTTGCAAAGCGAGGGCTTGGTCGATAAAGATGATCAAGTATGTCAACAATAGCTGCCTCCCGAACCCGCCGAGCTCGCCTCGGTGCCGCCTTGCTCGCCGCATCGGTCCTGGTCGCGGCATGTGGCGACGACAAATCAGCCAGCAACGACGGCGCAGCCAGCAACGACACGGCTACAGCGGATGACACGGCCCAGGCCGCGCTCGAGGGCACGGTCCGCCTCGGCTACTTCCCGAACGTGACTCATGCGCCGGCCTTGGTCGGCGTGGCCGAGGGAACGTTCTCGGCGGCTCTGGGTGGAGGCGTCGACCTGCAGACCTTCACCTTCAACGCAGGCACCGAGGCCGTGGAGGCGCTGTTGGCCGAGTCGCTGGACATTACATTCATCGGGCCGAATCCCGCCATCAATGCATTCGCCAAGTCGGGCGGCGACGCGGTTCGGATCATCTCCGGAAGCACATCCGGCGGGGCCTACCTGGTGGTCAAGCCGGAAATCACCTCGGTCGCTCAGCTGTCCGGCAAGACACTGGCCACACCGTCGCTCGGCAACACGCAAGACGTGGCGCTGCGCGCTTGGTTGAAGGACAACGGGCTGGAGACCAGTCCCGAGGGCGGAGGCGACGTCTCGATCTTGCCGCAGAGCAACTCGACGACGCTCGAGTCGTTCATCAGCGGCGCTATCGACGGTGCGTGGGTTCCCGAGCCGTGGGCAACACGACTGGTGGAGGAGGGCAGAGGCACTGTTCTGGTCGACGAACGCGACCTGTGGCCCGACACGGGGGGCGAATATGTCACCACGCAGGTCATCGTGCGGACTGACTTCCTCAACGATCACCCCGACCTGGTGAAGGCTGTGCTGGTTGGCCTGGCCGATGCAATCGACGTCATCGGGGCCGACCCGACCAAGGCGCAGGCCGACGTCGTGGCCCAGATCACGGAGATCACCGGCTCGGCCCCCAACCCCGCCACGATTGCCACAAGCTTCTCGCACCTCACATTCACACTCGACCCGATCGCGGCCTCGCTGCAGAAGTCGGCCGACGATGCGATTGCGGTCGGCCTGCTCGAGCCCGTGGATCTGAAGAGCATCTACGACTTGACGCTGCTCAACGAAGTGCTGACCGAGCGCAGCACGCCGACAGTGAGCGGACTATGAGCCTGATTGCCGACAATCCCTTGGTGGTGGCGCCGGCTGAGACCGAAGGCGCAATTGTCCTCACGCTCGACGGCATCTCGAAGCGCCACGGAGTCGGCAACAACAGCGTCGTGGCTCTCGACGGTGTCAGCCTGACGGTGAAGCGCGGCGAGTTCGTCTGCTTGGTGGGCGCATCGGGTTGCGGCAAGACGACGCTGTTGTCGCTGGTTGCCGGGCTCGACCAGCCAACAGCAGGCTCGGTCAGCGTTGAGGGCCGGACGGCGTTGATGTTCCAGGAGTCGGCGTTGCTGCCGTGGCGAACCGCTGTGCAGAACGTGGAGTTGGCGTTGAAGCTGGGCGGCGTGGCCCGTCGCGAGCGACGCGAGCAGGCGCTGGCGTTCCTTCGAATGGTGCACCTCAGCGACTTCGCCGACAAGCGTCCACATGAGCTCAGCGGCGGTATGCGCCAACGTGTTGCGCTCGCTCGTGCATTGGCCCAACGGGCCGACGTTTTGCTGATGGACGAACCGTTCGGCGCACTGGATGCCATCACCCGCGATGTGCTGCACGACGAGTTGGAGCGTGTCGTCCAGGAGCGTGGCCTGACAGTGCTGTTCGTGACACACAACGTGCGCGAGGCCAGCCGGCTTGGCGATCGGATCGTGCTGTTGTCCAGCCGGCCCGGCCGAGTGGTCGAGGAGTTCGAGGTGCCGGTGCCACGACCGCGCCGTATCGAGTCGCCCGGCGTCTCGGCGATCGCCGCCACGGTGACAACTCGCCTACGGGAGGAGGTTCGCCGTCATGCACGCTGAACAAACCATCGACGACGAACTGTCGGGGCTGGACAACCTTGAGGTCGTCGAAGACGCTCGGCCGTCGTTCGCGCTTCGGTTCTGGAGCGCAGCGTGGCCCAAGGTCGCAGCCATCAGTCTGGTGCTGACCATTTGGCAGTTCGCGGTCTGGCGCGAGTGGAAGAAGATCTACGTCCTGCCGTCGCCGGGGATGGTGTGGGAACGTCTCGTTGACGACATCGGCACCGCCAAGCTGTGGAGCGCTGTATTCGCCACCATGCGCCGCGCAGTGTTTGGCTTTCTGGTCTCCATCGTCATCGGCGGCGTGATCGGCATTGCGGTGACAGCCTCAAAACGGGTGCGAACCGCGATCGGTTCGCTGATCACCGGTCTGCAAACCATGCCGTCGATCGCCTGGTTTCCGCTGGCGATTCTGCTCTTCGGGCTGAGTGAAGGCGCCATCACATTCGTGGTCGTGCTCGGTGCAACGCCCTCGATCGCCAACGGTGTGATCGGAGGCATCGACAGTGTGCCGCCACTGCTGAAGCGGGTCGGTCGCAGCATGGGTGCCGGGTCGGTGGGGCTGTACCGCGACTTCATCATTCCGGCCGCGATGCCGTCGGTGGTGTCGGGCCTGAAGCAGGGTTGGGCGTTCGCCTGGCGCAGTCTCTTGGCAGGTGAGCTGCTGGTCGCCGTGCCCGGAACGCAAACCATCGGCACCCGGCTGAGTTACTTTCGTGAGTTCTCCGATGCCAAGGGTGTCATCGCGACGATGGTCGTCATCTTGGTCATCGGCATCCTGGTCGACACGCTTGTGTTCAGTCGCTTGGAGCGAAGAGTGCTGCGCAACCGGGGTCTCGGCGCACACCACTGACGTCAGTCGTTGGCGGAATGTCGCTGCGGTCGTTTACGAAGCGGAGCGCTGCGCAGCCGAAGCGGGTTGACCTGCGCGGCGATGAGCAGCAAGACGCCCAGCAGCACAATCGACAGGGCAACGACCATCTCGTCGTTCGCCGCCGACGAGGTAGCGAGCACTGTGACCCCGCGGGCTCCCGTGTGGTTGCCGCCGGCCGCAAACACCGGTGTGGAAAGCGCCAGAGTCAGCGCAGCGAGCAGCGCGGAAACAGGCCCCACTCGACGAACTGCGCGTGTCCCGCGTCCAGTGTTGCTTGCCATGTCGTCGCTCCCGAGTGTCGTGGCCGATCAGTCACTGATCGAATCAGTTGGCGAGGCCACCGTCAGTACCGATGTAGTCCCAGAGATGGCCACGTACGGTGGCGGCGGATCACGCAACGGGCTGCGGTCAGCGGGGTGGTCAGGGCTGTATGTGGGTGAGCTCGTCGGCGACGCGGGCGGTTGCTGCGTGGAGCCGGCGGAAGTACGCCGACCGGCTGAGGTTCAAGCGCCGTGCGATGGACTCGTGTGGTTCCGCCTCGGTGAGGTATGCCAACTCGATGATCTCGCGAGCCAGCCCGTCGCTGCGCGAGGGGCCGAACACGTTCAACGCCTCTGCCACCAACGCCCGCGCGGCGGTCATCTTTTCCGACGGTCGACCACCCAACCACGCAGGACCGTTCGCCATCGCCGCCGGATCACGAAGCAACCGCAACAGATCGAGCGGTTCCGTGGGCGGGCCCTCGGGGGGTGCCGCGCCGGTCTCGCGATAGACCCAATCGCGCTGCGCGCCGAGCACGCCGCGCGGCCCGAAATCCGCGACGTGACACTCCAGGTTCATGCCGTGTGCCACCACGTCGAGCTCGGGGACGTGTACGGCGCCGAGCGCCTCGCTGAAGCGCAACGCCGCCGGCATGCTGGGCGAGATCGGCAGAAAGCAGTAGCGCGGATTGACGACACCCGAGCCAACGAGACCGCCCGCACCGAGGAGCGCCGTGATCTCGTTGAGGCTGCCGGTGAGGTCGACGGCTTCGCGCCACAGTACGGCCGAGTCGGTGCGCAACACGTCGCGTGCGTGGCGCAGCCACGGACCGAGCAGCACATCACGCTCGGCAGCGGCCGGCGCCTGCGATGGCGTGACGGCGACGAAGTAGCCGCCGACGGCGCCGGTGTTGTCGCGTGCGACTCCGCAGCATTCCGGGTGCTGCGTGAAGAACACTTCGGTAATGGCCCACCACTCGTCCATCCCGACGGACCGCAGCATCGTGCCGATCTGGTCGACGTCGCGAGCGGTGACGGCGTCGATGTGATATCGGCTGCCGATGTCGAGCGAGTAGCCCCACCGAACCGTGGGATCGATGACCAGATGTTGCAAGTCGGTGGAGAGGGAAAACTGCCCGTTGACGGCGCGCTGATAGAGCGCGTCGGCGACGCGCCGACGGAGGTCTGCCTCGCCGGCGGGGTCCTGCCGCCGAAGGCTGTCGAGCACGGCCTTGCCGACCAGCGAGTGCAGCGCAACGCCGTCGGCCAGCGGCTCACAAAACGAGCGATCAGCCAACCACTTGTAGCTCTCGTCAGTGTCCTGATCTGCGAACACCGCCGCCAGCAGGCCAGGTGTGGTCACCCGTGCCATCGCCGCGACGCTGAGGGTGCGAAAGCGGTCGGTGTCGACCTCGTCGCCCAGCAGCCGTCCGGCCACATCCGCCAGCGAGCCATTGAGTCCCGTGGCGGCGGCGACTGCCACGGCCAGCGGGGAGCCCTCGCTGCGTTGAACCAGCTCGTCGACGACGGCAGCGTCGACATCGAGATTGGCAGCCAGTTGACGCACCTCGGCATGGTCGAGCCCGTCGAGCTGCCGGGCGGCGACCACGGTGTCCCACCCGCCGTCGAACCAGCTTCGCGACGGACGGACGCGTGAGGCGATGACGACCAACGCGCGGTCGGGGAGACCTGGCACCACGACGTCGCGGAGGTAACCCTCGAGCGAACTGACGAGTTCGAAACTGTCGATGATGATGAGCGGGCGCTCGGCGTCGATCACGTCGGTCAGCGCGCCTGAGACAACCTCTGGAAAGGGCGGCAGATCGCGACCCTCCAACCACGCCACCGCGTACCCGAGCGTGCGGGCGCGGCGCGCTACTTCTCGGAGCAGTGCACTTTTGCCGATGCCCCCGGGGCCGCTGAGATAGACAACGCTGACATCGGCCGTCCCGTCGAGTAGCGCGTCGAAGAACTCCAGCTCGGCCGCACGCCCGACGAACTGGGCCTGGTCGCGGCGCTCGACTCGATCGCGGAGCGTTGGCACACCGCTGAGAGTACAAGCTGAACCACGCAGTGTGCACTCAACGGCAAGCGGTCGGGGCTACTTGGCGCGTTTTTGGACGTTGGCCCATTCGTCTTTGAGACCGACGGTTCTGTGGAACAGGTCGTTGTGCTCAGGGTCGTGGGCGTAGTAGCCCAGCCGCTCGAACTGCACCACGTGACCCAGCGCCACGTCGGCGATTGCTGCCTCGGCCTTGCCCGTCAGCACTGCTTTCGACTGGCGATTCAGGTCGTCCATCGGCTCGCCCGTGAGTTCCCCCGGAACCTCGACATTGAACAGGCGCTCGTACTGCGCGGCCTGAATGTCGACCGCGAATTCGGTGGAGACCCAGTGAATGGTGGCCTTCACCTTGCGACCGTCAGGTGCGCTGCCGCCACGCGTGTCGGGGTCGTACGTGCACTGGACCTCGGTGACGTTGCCGTTGGTGTCGGTGGTGAAGCCGGTGCACTTCACGTAGAAGGCACCGCGCAGACGCACCTCACTGCCCGGTGTGAGCCGGTAGTATTTCGGAGGCGGTTCGGCCTTGAAGTCGTCGTCCTCGATCCACACCTCGCCGGTGAACGGAACGCTGCGCACGCCGTCGTCGGGGTTCTCCGGATTGTTCACCAGCTCGACCATT
>JANLPB010000298.1:0-1774 GCA_031366885.1 Ilumatobacteraceae bacterium | reverse complement strand
GAGCTGCACAAGCGCATCATCGGCCAGGAGAACGCTGTCAAGGCAGTCAGCCAGAGCGTGCGTCGTACTCGCGCTGGCCTCAAGGACCCGAAGCGTCCCAGTGGCTCCTTCATCTTCCTCGGGCCCACCGGCGTTGGTAAGACCGAGCTGGCCAAGACGCTGGCCGAGTACCTGTTCGGCGACGAGAAGAGCCTCATCTCGCTCGACATGTCCGAGTACATGGAGAAGCACACGGTCAGCCGCCTGGTGGGTTCGCCCCCCGGGTACGTGGGCTACGAGGAGGGCGGTCAACTCACCGAAGCCGTGCGGCGCAAGCCGTTCAGCGTGGTGCTGTTCGACGAGATCGAAAAGGCCCACCCCGACGTGTTCAACACGCTGCTCCAGATTCTGGAGGAGGGCCGTCTCACCGACAGCCAGGGTCGCACGGTCGACTTCCGCAACACGGTGCTCATCATGACCTCCAACCTCGGCTCCGCCGATCTGCGCAAGGCCAACGTCGGCTTCACCAAGATCGACGAAGCAATGAGCTACGAGCGCATGAAGGACAAAGTCACCGATGCGCTCAAGGGCCACTTCCGCCCGGAGTTCCTGAATCGCATCGACGAAGTCATCGTCTTCCACGAGCACAGTCGCGACGCGGTGATGCAGATGGTCGATCTGATGACCAAGCGCCTCACCGGCCAGCTGGAGAACCAGGGCTTGGGCATCGAGCTGACGCAGTCGGCCAAGGAACTGTTGGCTGAGAAGGGCTACGACCCGCAGTTGGGCGCTCGCCCGTTGCGCCGTGCTATTCAGCGGATGATCGAAGATGTGCTCTCGGAGAAGATCCTGTACAAGGAATTTCACGCCGGCGAAATCATCGTGGTCGACACCGAAGACGACCCAGAGCGTCCCGGCGAGCGCAAGCTGTCGTTCCACGCAGTCGAGGGCTTCCAGCCGCCGGCGGCAGTCGAGCTGGCTACCACGGCTGCGCCCGACACCATCGTTGCGATCGCCGAGCCGCCCGCAGTCACCGAATAGCGCAGCACTGGCGACATAACCTCTCGTCACGTCCGTGCGGATTGCCTCCGCACGGGTTCGGACCGGGAGGAAATGCAATGGCAGCTGCGACATTTGATATTGAGTACACGGAGCCGCGTGATCGGCTCAGTAACGCTCTCCGAGTCTTCTACGCGATCCCGCACATCATCATTGTCGGCGCACTTGGCTACGTTGCCCAGGCCGTCGGCGTGATCCAGTGGTTCATCATCGTCTTCACTGGCAAGCGCAATCAGGGCCTGTGGAATCTGGCGCGCGGCGTGCTCGACTGGCAGGCGCGCGCGTACACATACGTGGGGCTGATGTACGACGCCTACCCGAACTTTGGTTTCGACAAGAAGGACGAGCCGGTGACCTTCTCCATCGAGTTCGAGGAATCGGCCGACCGGTTGACGAACGGGCTGCGATTGATATGGGCCATTCCCGCGCTGTTCATCATGCTGGCCCTCGCGATCGCCGGCGAGGTCGTCACCATCATCTGCTGGTTCGCGATCTTGTTCACCGGCACACAGCCTCGGGGCATGTTCGACTTCCTGTTGAAGGCTCACCGCTTCGGTGTCCGCACCAACGCATATACCTCGTTGCTCACGGACACGTACCCGAAGTACGAGTAGTTCGTGAGTGTCGCGCCGCGGGCAACCGCGGCGCGGCTGGCACAATGGTCGAATGCGCCGCCTGCTTGCCGTCCTTGTTGCCGCGCGTGCGCTGACGGCGTGGAAGGTGGACACATCGGTCG
>JANLPB010000279.1:0-5146 GCA_031366885.1 Ilumatobacteraceae bacterium | reverse complement strand
TGGCAGTGCCATCGCACAGCGGCTTGAGGTACTTCTCCTTCTGCTCAGGAGTACCCCAATGCAACAGTGTGTGCATGTTGCCCTCGTCGGGCGCCTGGCAGTTCAGCACCCACGGGCCCATGCTGGCCTTGGCTGCCTCCGCCTGCACCATCGCCAACTGCACATGCCCCAGGCCCATGCCGCCCCACTCCTTGGGCATGTGCGGCATCCACAATCCGACCTCCAGCGCCTGCTTGCGCAGCCCGATCAGCTTGGCGATGTAGTCGCCACGATCACCGTCACGCAGCCTGTTCAGGTCGGCTTCAGCGGGCTTCACGACCTCGTTGATGAACCCGCGGACGCGAAGTCGGATCTCTTCCAGTTCGGGGGTGAGCGTGAAGTCAATGGCCATGCGCGTCACTGTAGGTTCCTGCCATGCCTCAGGACTTGTTCGAGCTGACAGGAAGAGTTGCAATCGTTACGGGCGGGTCACGTGGCCTCGGCCGGGAGATGGCGCTGGCTTTCGCAGAGCACGGCGCCGACGTGGTGATCGCCAGCCGCAAGCTGGACAACTGTGAGAAGGTTGCCGGCGAAGTGCGCGCGCTGGGGCGACGTGCGCTGCCCATCGCATATCACGCGGGAAGTTGGGCGGACGCCGACCGACTGGCGGACGCCGCCTACGCCGAGTTCGGACGCGTCGACATCCTTGTCAACAACGCCGGAATGTCGCCCTTGTACGCCAGCCTCGATGCCATCAGCGAGGAGTTGTTCGACAAGGTCATCGGCGTCAATCTGAAGGGGCCGTTCCGGCTGTCGTCACTCGTCGGCACGCGCATGGCCGCCGGCAACGGCGGCTCGATCATCAACGTGTCGTCCATCGCCAGCCAACGACCAAGCCCCACAGAGGCGCCATACGGAGCAGCGAAGGCTGGCATCAACTCTCTGACCCAAGGCCTGGCCGCCGCGTTCGGCCCCAAGGTGCGGGTGAACTGCATCGTGCCCGGCCCCTTCCTCACTGACATCTCCAAGGCGTGGGATCTGGACGCGTTCAACGCGCGAGCAAAGAATGCATTTGCCCTCGGTCGTGGCGGCGAGCCGCACGAGATCGTCGGCGCCGCGCTCTACCTCGCCAGCGATGCGAGCAGCTACACCACCGGCGCGCTCATCAACATCGACGGCCTGCCCCGCTAACTGATCAATGTGAGGGCTTGCTCCAGCAGGCTGACGGTGTGCGCATGCAACTGATCGCCGGTCGACTTCGGTGCCAGACCCGCGTAGGCACGAGCGTAGGTGCCCTCCAGGATGAGCCCCAACCGGTAGCACGCGAGCACTCGATACCACAGCAGGTTGTCGAGCGACCGTCTGGTCTGCGCGGCGTAGCGGGCGATCACTTCGTCGTGCGTTGGCAACCCATCGGCCATCACCGTGATGCCAACAGCATCGCTCTGAGGCCAGGTTGCCAGCAGGTGGCCGAGATCGAGGAGCGGATCGCCGATCGTCACCAACTCCCAGTCGACAATCGCCGCCACTGCGGGTCGGTCGCGAGAGATGAGGACATTGGCAAAGTGAAAGTCGCCGTGGATGAGCCCGGGCTGCGCATCGGTCGGGAGCCGCGCGGCGAGCCACTCACCCACCGCATCGACACCCGGAATGTGTGGGCCGGGATAGCCGGCGAGATCGCTATAGCTGTCGAGCTGCTTGCGCCAGCGGCCGACCTGGCGCTCCGCCCAGCCTTCGAAGCGGCCGAGGTCCGCAAGACCAACCGCAATATGATCCACGGCGGCGAGCGCGCTGATCGCGTCTGCCATCGACAAGCCCATCTCGTGCTGCCAGCCGAGGTCCGTGTCGAACGGACCAGGTAGACCGAGCGTCGCGTTGAAACCATCGATCGGCTCCATCAGATAGAAGGAGGCACCGAGCACCTCAGGATCAGCTTCCGCGGCGATCAAGGCTGGGTGCGGCACATCGGTCGCAGCCAACGCACCGAGCGCACGCGCCTCGCGTCGCATCGTTTCATCACTGTTGGCGCGCTTGTTGATGGGCGGACGACGCAGCACATACACGCGACCGGCACGAGTGAAGCGCAGCAGGATGTTCTGGGTGCCCCCCGTGATCAACTCCGTATCGAGAAGGGGCCCCTCGCCAAGCGCCCGCTCGTCCATCCACATCGCAAGCACCGACAAATCGACGCCAGAAATGGAGCCATCCATCAGCCGGTGCTGCGGACGCCGGCGCCGCCGTCGATCACGTAGGTCTCGCCGGTGATCCACGAGGCGGCGTCTGATGCAAGGAAGACGGCAAGGTTGGCAATGTCCTGCGGCTCACCCAGCCGCTGGGTGGGCAACTGCGCGGCCAATCGATCGCCGAAGTTCTCCACGAGGAACGCGGCAAAATCGGTCTGCACGAGGCCGGGGGCAATGCCGACCACCCGAGTCGGCCCGAGCTCGCCGGCCAACTGGCGCGTCATGTGGATGAGCGCTGCCTTCGTCAGGTTGTAGACACCCAGCCCGCCCTCCGCACGCAGACCGCCGACCGACGCGATGTTGACGATCACGCCGGGCTTGCCGTTCATTGCCTGCTCCCAGGCGGCCTGGCACCAGAAAAGCGGTCCGCGCAGGTTGACACCGAACGTCTTGTCGAACCGTGCTTCATCGACGCCCAGTGTCGGCCCGAAGTACGGGTTGGTCGCAGCATTGTTGACGAGAATGTCGAGCCCGCCGAAGCGCTCGATCGTGGCCGCTACGCACTCCCCCGCCGACGCAACATCGCCAGCGTTCGCTGCGAACACCTCCACATCAGCGTCGGGAGTGAGGGCGACGATCTCAGCGGCAGCGGCCTGCAATGCATCGATCTTGCGCGAGCTCAACATCACCTTTGCGCCCGACGCAGCCATCGTTGCTGCGATGGCCTTTCCAATACCACGAGACGCCCCGGTGACCAGCGCGACTTTGCCTTCCAACGAGATCTGCATGGCCGCGGACGCTACACCTGTGACGGCTGACCGTTCGGGGCGCAGCGCACCATCAGACAGTTCACGTGACAACCCCGGTAGTGTGTAGCCGCTGTGACACTGTTGTCACAGAGGTCGAGTGCAGCGGTTGTTGGCCATGTCCAACGCGGTGTGAGTGCATCCACGGCCACCCCTACACAGAGAGCCATTCCAATTTCAATGACTACCCCTCCGGTCGCGCGTTCGTTCGCGTCCCTCGGCGTTCCAACGCCAATCATCAATGCCCTTGCCGCCGATGGCGTCACGGCACCGTTCCCGATTCAGGCAGTCACGCTTGCTGACTCGCTCGCCGGCAAAGACCTCCTCGGTCGCGGCAAGACCGGCAGTGGTAAGACCATTGCCTTCGCCATCCCCCTCGTTGCCGCACTGGCGAAGAGCGGCGAGAAGGCCCGTCCGGGTTCACCCCGCGGCCTCGTCCTTGTCCCCACTCGCGAGCTGGCCAACCAGGTCGCAGCCACCATCGCTCCGTTGGCCAAGGCCATGGGCTTGCGCCACACCGTCGTGTACGGCGGCGTCGGCTTCGGCAACCAGACCGGCGCACTGAAGGCTGGCGTCGACATCGTCGTTGCCTGCCCGGGTCGCCTCGAAGACCTCATGAAGCAGGGCCATTGCCGGCTCGACCGCATCGAAGTCACCGTGCTCGACGAAGCCGACCATATGGCCGACATGGGCTTCCTGCCCGGCGTCAAGCGCATCATGGATCGCACCCCGCGCACCGGCCAGCGTCTGCTGTTCAGCGCCACGCTCGACAACGACGTCAAGGTGCTCATCGACCGCTACCTGGTCAACCCCGTCAACCACGCCCTCGACCCGGCCGATTCGCCCGTCGAAGCAATGACCCACTACCTCGTGGAGACTGCCCTCACCGACAAGCTCGGCGTGGTCACTCGCCTGGCCTCCGGCGCCGACCGCTGCCTGCTGTTCACCCGCACCAAACACGGCGCCAAAAAGCTGGTCAAGCAGCTCGGCCAGTCGGGCATCCCGGCTGTTGAGCTGCACGGCAACCTGTCGCAGAACGCTCGCGAGCGCAACCTGGCCGACTTCTCATCGGGTCAGGTGAAGGTGTTGGTCGCCACTGATATCGCAGCTCGTGGTATCCACGTCGACGACGTTCGCCTCGTAGTACACGTTGATCCGCCGGCCGAGCACAAGGCATTCCTGCACCGCTCGGGCCGTACCGCTCGCGCCGGCGCCGAAGGCATCGTCGTGACGATTTCGACCCCGGATCAGCGCAAGGACGTGCGGGCAATGACCCGCGCTGCCCGCATCGAGCCGATCATCACCGACGCCGTGCACGCCAAGCACCCCATCCTCGAGGCACTCGCCGGCCCCGCCATGCCGGCACGTCGCATCTCCGTTGCACAAGCGGCGCCGATGGTCGAGCGTGGGCCGCGCCAGGGTCAGGGTCAGCGCGCCGGCAGCCACCGTCAGGGCAGCGGCCCGGCGAAGGGCTCCGGCCAGCGTGCAGGCCAAGGTTCTCGCAACGGCCACGGCCAGTCGCAGCGTTCGGGCGCCTCGCGTCCGGCCGCGGCAGCCACTACCGACGCCGGCCGTCCGGCCCGCGTGACCGCAGACGGCCGCCCCGCCAGCCCGCGTCCGGCGGGCCCGCGCGGCCGCAGCCGTCGCGCCCCAGTGAGCCGCTAACACCGTCAGAGTTTGTGCACTTCCGCTCGCCTGGCGAGCGGAAGTGTTCAAACGCAGTGGTTGCTCGGCGAGGTGCAAGGATGCGCTGATGCGCCTCCGTCAGCCTCGAATCCTGCCCGTCACAGAAGCAGAGTGGACGGACGATTCACGACCGGTGCTTGCGGCCAACTCGGCTCGCGGCCCGGTTCTGAACGTGTTTGCCACCATTGCTCGCCACCCGAAGCTGCTCAAGCGCTGGGTGGTGTTCGCCAATCATGTCCTGAATGGCAGCACGCTGCCCGCCCGGGAACGTGAGCTGGTGATCCTGCGCACCGGCTTCCTGTGCAGATCGGGCTACGAGTGGGCGCAACACGCTGCAATCGGCCGAGCCGTCGGGCTCACCGACGACGAGCTCGTGCGCCTCACGGCCGGCTCAACAGCTGACGGCTGGAGCGGGGGCGACCGACTTCTCCTGCAAGCCACCGAGCAGCTCGTGACAGATCACTTCGTCGATGACCCAACGTGGTCCGCGCT
>JANLPB010000273.1:0-2341 GCA_031366885.1 Ilumatobacteraceae bacterium | reverse complement strand
GTTCGGCCCCGCGGGATTGGCACGTTGCGCGACCTGCCCTACCGTCCCGACGGGGGAGACCTCGATATCGACGCCAGCCTGGAAGCGATCGTTGAAGGCAGCGCGGGCGTGATCGACGTCGAGCGGTTGCGCGTGCGGGGGTGGGTGAAACCGTCGACAGCGCTGTGTCTGCTGGTTGATCGCAGCGGTTCGATGGGTGGCAAGCCGTTGGCAACTGCGGCACTGGCCGCGGCGGCGGTAGCCAGCAGAACTCCGGAGGACTACAGCGTCCTCGCGTTCGGCAAGAACGTCGTGGTCGCCAAAGGGCAGCTGACACCCAAACCCAGCGAGCTGGTGGTCAACGATGTGCTGTCGTTGCGCGGCTTCGGTACCACCGACCTTGCGGGGGCCTTGGGAGTCGCCCGCGAACAACTGCAGCGCAGCCGTGCCGGCCGCAAGGTGACGGTGTTGCTGAGTGATTGTCGCGCCACCGTCGACGGCGATCCGGTGGCAGCTGCGAGTGGGTTGACCGAGCTGGTGATCGTCGCGCCCGAGGGCGACAGCGATGAAGCGTTCGCATTCGCCGCACGCGTCGGCGCTCGCTGCATCACCGTCAGCGGGCCCAGCCAGATAGCCGAAGCACTGACCACCGCGCTGGATCGTTCCGTCTAGCCGGCCGCGTCAGCAGGCGAGGTTGGGGTCGGGCAGGATGTCGCCCTTGACGTTTTCGACTGGCTCCACGGCAGTGGTGGCTGTGGGTGTCGTGGTCGGTGTGGTGGTGGCCGGCACGGCCGTGGTGGTCACGGTGGCGCCTGCGGTTGGCGCCCTTGACGTTGTGGTGACCGCCGAGGTGGTGGTCTCGAACGCCTGCTCGGGTGCGCCTGCCAAGGGGGCCTCACCGCGGAAGATGGACAGGATGGCGACCATGTTGTCGCCCTTGATCTTCGGCTCGAGTACGTCGTTGCCGCTGATCGTCATCGGGCTGGCTTCGATCTGGTAGGTGCGGATGCTGCCAGGGTCGACGTCGCGCAGAACGCCAGCGAACTGCAGCATGTCGTTGACCGTGAAGCCGGCCTCGGTGACGATGTCTTTTTGCAGCGATTCGATGAGCGCGCGGGCGACAGCTGGGTCGAAGATTCCCTTGTTCAGCGCAGCCTGCAGTGTGCGCCGCAGGAAATCCTGCTGGCGCGAGATGCGGCCGAGGTCGGAGGTGCCGTCCTCGTGGGTCTTGCCGTTCGCATCCATCCACTTGAGGTGGCGTGAGCGTGCGTAGGCCAGGGCTTCGTCGCCATTGAACGTATGACAACCGGCGGCGACATCGAGGCCTACGTTTTTGTCGAGAATGCGAGTGGAGAACGGCACCGTGACACCCCCGACAGCCTCGACGATTCGCTTGAATGCGCAGAAGTCCACCTGGATGTAATGGTCGACGGTGATGCCAAAGTTGTCGTAGAGCGTCTGCGTCAGCAGCGTCGGGTCGTCCTTGATGTACGCCGAGTTGATGCGGTTCTTCGCCCGCTCCGGAATCTTCACCCACAGGTCGCGGGGGAACGACAGCACCGCTGCTTGTCGAGTGACCGGGTCGACCCTCATGACCATGATGGTGTCGCTGCGGTTGCCGATGTTCTCGCGCCCGGGGTCGGCAGCGCCGGCCCACTGCGAGTTGGGGTCGACGCACGCATTGGCATCGCTGCCGACGATGAGGAAGTTCTGTGCCCCCGGGTCGGCGGCGGGGAAGGTCTCGGGTACGCCGGTACTACTGGTGACGCCCGTGTCGCCAGGTGCCTGGGTCGGCGAGACATCGCCGGCAACCGTCGTGTTGATGTTGCCAAGGCTGGTCTGCTGGCGTGCATCGAGCTGGCGCTTGCCGTAGACAAGTCCGGCTGCCCCGACGAGACATGCGATCACGATCACGATGTTGATCGTGAGAACCGCCCGCTGGGCGTTGGTGTGGCGGGGTTTGAACGGTGGCGCAGGCTCGACTTCGGGGGTACTCATGGCGCCGTGCAGGCTACCCGCCGCACCGGTTGACCAGAGTTCAGGCTGACCGAGGTCACCTCGTCGGGTGTCAGCGACAGCAGCACACACCGTCACCAGCCCCGGCATTCGGGGCTTCGCGTTCGGCCTTGACACTTGAAGCGGTTGCCCCTACTGTCCGCCCGAGGTCGTCTGGGGGCTGCCGGTGAGGCAAATCTTTGATTCGCTGCCGATTGCGCCCAGAGGTGACGGACATTTGACCTGCAACCAAGAAGGCGGCGGATTGTGAAGTATCTGGGTCGGCGGTTCGTGATCTCGGTCCTGTTGTGCGGTTTGCTGTTTGAGGCGGCCGGTGTTTCGTCTTCTGCCGCAGCAACTCGGAAAC
>JANLPB010000244.1:0-3597 GCA_031366885.1 Ilumatobacteraceae bacterium | reverse complement strand
TCACCTTCGCCGAGGACGGCCTCTACCCGTTCGTCACCCACAAGTTCGCCAACGTCGGCAAGGGAGCGATTGGCTTCTTCGCAGTCGGCGCCGTCGACACGACTGCCCTCACCGGGCACTGAGTCCGCTACTTGAGAAACTTGCTCGTCGTGTTGTCGGCGAGGATCCTGCCGGCCGTCTGGCAGGTCGGGCAGTAGGCAACCGTGTAGCCGCTATAGCTGACCGAACGGATGGTGTCGGTGCATACGGGGCACGGTAAACCGACCCGACCGTGCACACGACCCGGCCGGTCGGCTGACGACGACATGTCAGTGCGCGTGCGTTCATACACGAGCCCGTCCTCGACGGCCTCGTGGATTGCGGTGTGCACAGCGGTCGCTCCCTCGAGGCCCAGCTTGCCGGTCATCGCGAACGGCGACAGCTTGGCGCGATGGCAGACCTCGTTGGCCAACATGCGGCCCAGTCCGGAGATATGGCGCTGGTTGCGCAGGAAGCCGTGCACGCGCATGTTGTCGGCGGCGAACGCGGCAGCCAACGAGTCGGGCGTGAAGTCGTAAGCGTCCGGTCCGAGGCGGTCGAGCGGCGGGCCGTCGAGGGCCTCAGTTGCCACACACCAGACACCAGCACGGCGCTCCTTGCCCGCCTCGGTCAGCAGCAATGCGCCTCCATCTTCGAACACGAAGCGCGCCTGCCCGTTGCGTGGTTTCGGCGACTGTTTGTCGTCCACCAAGAGCCGTCCACCTTGCATCAGGTGAACCACGAAGTGGATTGGCCCGAAGTCGAGCAGTAGGTACTTTCCACGCCGTCCGACGCCCAAGAGTGGCGTGCCGTACGCGGCCTCAGGGCGGGGTGACGCCGTCTTCAAGGCAGTGAAGTTGAACGGCACGAACTTCTTCAACACCGCGCCGCGATACAGCTCGGTCAGCCGTTCCGCATGGGCCTGCACCTCTGGTAGCTCGGGCATCGTGATGGTCCTGCTTCAGCGGTACTCGGTGCGCTCACGCACGCTGGTGAAGACGCTGTCGAGCGCAGCGAACACGGGCTGGGCTTCGACCAGCTTTTGTTGGCTGCCGGTGAGCAAGATGCGTCCCTTGATGAACGCCTCCTGCGCGTTCAGCTCGCCGGTGGCCACGCCCACCGCGGTCTCCCACGTTTGCTCCATGCGGACGTCGTCGGGGAAGGCGCTCCCGGCTCCGAACGCGGCCACACCATCGCCCACCTGCAGGTGATAGACGACCGTTCCTTCCGGCCCGTCGGTGACCACCTGCGTGACGCCGATGGTGTGCTTTTGTGCAAGGGCTTGCAACTCGGCGCTGCCGGCGACTTCGGTGGTGAGAGCGGCGAGCCACTCGAGGCTGAGATAACGAATCACGTGCATAGTCTGGCGCGCGTGCTCACCAATGCCGACGAACTCCGTCATCCAGACGTTGCTGTGGAGGCCTGGTGGTGGTGGGCGTGGAATGCAGAAGCCACGGTTGGGCTGTTTGCCGGGCTGGAGCTGCGTGATCGCCGGTTCGATTATTGGGCGGGGCTGGTGCGGGTCGGTGAGCCTTATCTCTACGTGGAGGAGTTGGACGGCACAGGGCTCCGTGACGGTCTGGAGATCAAGCCGCCCGAGATGTGGGCCGACCACGTGTGCGACGTGCCGTTCACTCAGTGGAGCGTCGGCAACGAAGCCCACGGTGTGTTGCTGGATGAGCCGTCGGTCGCAATGAGTAGGCCGTACGGCACCCCGGTTCCAGTTACGTTCGACATCGAGTGGTACGCATCGGCGCCGGCCACGCAGATCACTCACGGCTACGAACAGTCGGGCGAGGTGGATGCTCGGGTCGAGTTGACCGAGGGCGTGCTGGCCCTCGAAGGCCCGGCTCACCGCGTGCATGTGTGGGGCGTGCCCTATCGGCCGAGTGCGCTTGCAATGCCTGCCGGGGAGGGGCTGCTGTGGGCCCCCTACCGCCGACACGATGGCCATTGCGTACTGCAGGTGCTCACGCCCAGCGGTTTCGTCGGTCGGTTCAGCTCCTGACGGCGGCGACCAGGAGAAAGTACGGCCGCACGAGTTCCACGTTCCACTCGGGTACTTGCGCAATCTGCTCGGGGCTCGGCCCCCACTCGACAAGGTCGGTAAGGGTGAACCCGGCCCGCTGCAGAGATTGGACGTAGTTGGTAATGGTGCGGTGCTGCTTGACGACGCCGGGCGTCAACCAGTTGGTGGTGCGTGGGCCCGGCCGGAGGTATCCGTCGACCGGCCATGTGGTGATGCCGTCGTCGCCAGTGATGAAGCCGGGATTGGTCGGTGCTGTGCAGATCGGGTGCTCAACGGAGAAGACGAATGCTGCCCCGGGCCGTAGCGACTGGTGGACAGTCGCAAAGAGGCGGTCGAGGTCGTCGAGGTAGTGCAGCGTCAGCGAGCTGTACGCGAAGTCGAAGGAGGCAGCAGGCAGTTCCAGGCTGTCCAGGTCGTGCTGTTCGTACGTGATCCGCTCATCGCCGGTGTCGGCGGCGGCGCGAGCGAGCATGTTCGACGACAGGTCGATCCCCAACACGTCCGCAGCGCCAGCTTCGGCAGCCCAGCGGCAGAACCAGCCGAAGCCGCAGCCCAGGTCGACGACCGAACGACCGGTCATGTCCGGCAGCAACGCCACGATTGACGACCACTCTGGCGCACCGTCGAGGCCCTTCACCGACCGCGGCAGCCCGGAGTACCCCTCGAAAAATACAGCGTCGTCATAGATGTTCTGCGCCACGGAGGTCGATCGTATTCGTTGATGAACGAGAGGTGCGAGTGCCCCGCCGCCAGTGCGAGTGGGTGCCCGCCATGCGAGTGGGTACTCGCACCCGGGGTGTGAGTACTCACTCGGATGGTGTCACAGAAGAACAGTGGCGCCGACTCGGGCGCGAATCGTCGAGTGCTCGACAACCCACGCACCACCCACGAGCCGGCAGAAGGAAAATTCGCAGTCGACGGCGGCCTCCAGCGCAGCTCGGTCAGTCAGAGCTGTGAGCCGATCGACCGGGGGGACAGGGCCTCGACGAGCGCGCACCAGCACTCCCACGGACCCGGCTTGATAGAACTGCGACCCGTCAGCGAGCTTCGAATGCGACAGCGGGCCGCGGCTCTCTGGCAGCAGGTGCCATTCCTCCACATACGTGCCACTGGGTGCTCGCTCGATCATCACCGTGCCATCGGCTGTCCACTCCAGTAGCCCGGGTTCGGGGAACGCCGACACCGGCTGGAAGCCGACCCCACTGCTCCACTCTGCAACGGCCCTTCCCTCGACCACGGATGTGCACACGGTCGCGCCGCTACTCGAGTCGGATTCGGCGAGCACCAAGAGATCCGACATCGACAACACGGTGCGACCAGCCAACGCGAGCGCCGCGGCCGAGAGTCGAACGTCCGCCATCAAGGACGGCAGCTGCAACCAGACCACGAAACTCGTGTCGTCGCGATCCCCGTCCGCGAACACGATCCACGGGCGCTGCCAGCAGCCGAGCAGCTCGTCGGGGACGGTCTGGGCGCGCACAATCATCGCAATGACGGTAGCCGCAGGCCTGCGGCGCCTACCGTGGAAACACCATGGGCTCCGGCGGCGA
>JANLPB010000238.1:0-9689 GCA_031366885.1 Ilumatobacteraceae bacterium | reverse complement strand
GCGGCGCCGCCGCCGCGGTCGCGTCGGGCATGGTGCCGATTGCGCACGCCAGCGACGGCGGCGGCAGCATTCGCATCCCTGCCTCCGCGTGCGGGCTGGTCGGTCTCAAGCCGACACAGGGCCGTATCACGCTCGGTCCCTACCGTGACGAGAGCAACCTGGGAGTGGAGCTGTGCGTCAGTCGCACCGTGCGCGACACAGCCGCCTTGCTCGACGCGGTGCGCGGCCCAGGCATCGGCGACACCGTGATCGCCGCCCCGCCTGCCCGGCCGTACACCGAAGAGCTGGGCGCGACGCCCGGTCGGCTGCGAATCGGCCTGCTCGACCACCACCCATTCGGACACCCAGTGCACGAGGAGTGCGCGTTGGCTGCACGCAACGCCGCCGCGTTGCTGGAAGCCCTAGGGCACCATGTGGAGCATGGCTTCCCGGCTGCTTTGGCGGACCCCGAATTCAGTCGTCGGTTCAGCGCGCTCTGGAGCACCAACATGGGTGTTGGATTGGCGCGCATCGCCGCGCAGCTCGGTCGTGCGCTGGTGCCCGGCGATGTGGAGCCGGTCAATCAAGCCCAGGCCGACTTTGCCCGCAGTGTCAATGGTGTCGACCTCGCGATGGCACAGGCGGCGACCGTCGATTTTCGACGGGCGGTGCAGCAGTGGTGGGCCGACGGTTGGGATCTGTTGCTGACGCCCACCCTTGGCGAGCCACCCGTTGCGATCGGAACCTTCGCCAACAACCCTGGCAGCCCGATGTCGCCGATGGCCCGTGCGGCGAGCTACGTCCCCTTCACGCCGGCCTTCAACGCCAGCGGTCAACCGGCAATCAGCCTGCCGTTGCACTGGACACCCGACGGGCTGCCCGTTGGCGTCCAATTGGTCGCCGCCTACGGTCGCGAGGACCTGCTCATCCAGGTTGCGGCGCAGCTCGAGGCCACCCAGCCGTGGGCGCAGCGTCGACCGCCCCTCTGACGCTCAGTCGCTCGCGTTGGCCGGTTCAACCTTTTCCTTGCGCAGTTTCGCTTCCAGCTCGTCGACGTGCAGCGGCACCTCGATGCCCCATCGCATCATGGCCTCTTCGATTCGTGTGATCACCGTCTCGAGTACTGCGATTCGTGCATAGCGCTTTTGCTCGCCGCCGATGACGTCCCATGGCGCCAGCTTGTGCTCCGTGCGTGAGAACATTTCCTCGGCCGCCGCGTCGTAGAGGCGGTTCTTCTCGCGATTTCGCCAGTCCTCCTCGGTCAGTTTCCAACGCTTCAGCGGGTCGGCGGCACGACCCTCGAAGCGGCGAAGCTGCTCATCGTCGGTGACGTGCATCCAGAACTTGACCAGGATGATGCTCTCGCGGCACAGCGAATCTTCGAAGTCGACGATGGCCTTGTAGGCGCGGCGCCACTCGACCGTGCTGGCAAAACCTTCTACCCGTTCGACCAACACGCGCCCGTACCAACTGCGATCGAAGACTGCCATCTCGCCAAGGCCCGGCAGCTCCCGATAGAAGCGCCACAGGAAGTGTTGATTCTTCTCCTCGATGGTCGGCTTGGCGTACGACACGACCTTGTAGTGGCGAGGATCGAGATGGCCGACCATGGCCTTGATGGCACCGCCCTTGCCCGACGCGTCTGGGCCCTCCATCACGATCAGCAAACCCGGCCCGAGGGTGCCCGAGCCCATGAAACCACCCAGATGCAGACGCAGCTGCGAGAGCCTCCGCTGCCCCAGCGCAAGCCGCTTGTCATAGTCGTCACGGTCGAGACGGTTTGACATGTCGAGCCGGTCGAGGATGCCCATGGCGCTGCACCCTAGTTCGCGGCCGACCTCACTCGTCCAGCCGCTCGAACCAGCACGCCCGTTCCCCGTCATGATGGCGATCGCGTGACATTCACTTCAGTTTGAAGAATTCGTCGCCGAAAAGCGATCGATGTTGCCCTCAGAAACGTCTCTACACATATGAACGTCATGCGCAGCCATTCCTCAGTCGGCCGGTTCGACTGGGCGGGTCAGATCAAGTTGGCCATCGTCCTCAGTGTCGTCGCCGCTTTCAGCGCGGTCATCCTCGGCGGCCGCGTCGCCGACCCCATTCTCATCGTGGGCACCATCGTCGTTGCGTCGGTCGCCGGATGGATGCGAGTGCAGCCGCTCGCGGAACCAGCCCGCATCCGCGTCGACCGCCACTGAACCCGCTGCGCCGCGGCGTGTGGCACGATTCGACGCATGGCCGACACCCTCCCTGTTGTACTGGTTCACGGCGCGTGGCACGGCGGATGGTGCTGGGCGGGCTTGCAACACGCCCTCGATCAAGTCGGCGTGGCCTCGCTCGCGGTCGACCTGCCCGGTCATGGCGCCTCGACCCAGCCGCTCTCCGATTTGTACGGCGATGCCCGCGAGGCCGCGTCCGTGCTGCGTCAAGTCGGTCGGCCGGCGGTCCTGGTCGGCCACAGCTACGGCGGTGCCGTCATCACCGAGGCCGCGACACTGCACCCAGATGTGGCACACCTGGTGTTTCTCACTGCGTTCGCACTCGAGTGCGGCGAGAGCGTCATGAGCCTGCTCACGTCCTTGCCGCCGGCGCCGATCGCGCTGTCTCATGCGATCATCCCGCGAGATGACGGCACCAGCGTCATCGAGCCGACCCAGGCGGTGGCGAGCTTCTATGGCGAATGCCCGCCTGCAGTCGCGGCCGCAGCAATCGCGAGACTGTCGCCGCAGCCGATGCTCACGTTCACCGACGGCGTCAGCGGTTCACCACGCGATCACATCCAGTCGACGTACGTCCGCTGCCTGCGCGATGAGGCAATCCACATCAGCCACCAGGACGCCATGGCAACGCGCTGTACCACCGTGCACACACTCGACACCGACCACTCGCCGTTCGCATCGCGAATCAGCGAAACGGCGGCAATCATCCAGCGGCTGGCGACGCGATGAAAGTGCGAATCGGATATGGGTTCGGGGTCCGAACGACGCTGAACGACAGCGGATTCGGCGAGGTCGTGGATGCACTGGAAGCACTTCGCTTCGACAGCCTGTGGCTGAGCGAGCGGATCGGGGGCGAGGCGCCCGACCCACTGGTCGCCCTGTCGTATGCGGCGGGCCGCACGCGCCGCTTGAAGTTCGGCATGTCGGTGATGGTGCTGCCCGGCCGCAACCCCATCGTGCTGGCGAAGGAACTGGCCACGCTCGACCGGCTTTCGAACGGCCGGCTACTGCCCGCCTTCGGACTGGGCGTGGCGGACCCTCACGAGCAGCAGGCGTTCGGTGTCGAGCGCGGGGCCCGCGCCAAGATCTTCGACGAAGCGATGCAGGTGCTGCGTGGGTGCTGGGCGGCCGAACCGCTGACTCACCACGGCGAGCACTTTCACTACGACGCCTTGCAGGTGTTGCCCAAACCGCTCCAACAACATGTGGACGTGTGGCTGGGCGGCATCGCACCTTCCGAGCTGCGTCGCGTCGGTCGCTTGGCCGACGGGTGGCTGCCCAGCTTCGTGACGCCCGCCGACGCCGCTCGCGGTCGTGAGGTCATCGAGGCAACGTGCGCCGAGCACGGCCGCCAGATCGATGACGATCACTACGGCGCCCTCATCCCGTACGCGATGGGCGAGGTCCCCGAAAGGGTTCTCGCCGGGTTGGCCAAGCGCCGCCCCGACCTCGACGACCCGAGGGTGCTGATCCCCGCTGGATGGGATGCACTGATTGCAACGATCGATCAGTTCGTCGCCGTCGGGACCACCAAGTTCGTGATCCTCCCGATCGTCGAACCAGGTTCACCCCACGAGTGGGTCCGTCACCTGGAAGAGGCCGCGCCCATCGTGCTTGCCCGCCAGACCTGACCCGCGCGGCGAGTCGTTCATGCGGTGACGTATGGCCGGTCCATCAGTGCTAGCGCCTCGCTCGCCGGAACCGCCGGTGAGAAGAGATAGCCCTGCATCGTGTCGCATCCGAGGCGGCGAAGATCGGCGAAGACCTCCTCGGTCTCGACGCCCTCGGCAACCACGGTCAACCCGAGCTGATGACCCAACTCGATCACCGACGCGACGATGGCTCGGTCTTCGGCGCTGTGCTCCATAGCGACAACGAAACCGCGATCGATCTTGAGTTCGCTGACCGGAAGGTGGCCCAGCGAGCCCAGCGAGGTGTAGCCCTGACCGAAGTCGTCAAGACTGACTTTCACGCCTGCGGCACTCAGCTCCTCCAAGAGCGCTGTCGCACGAATCGGGTCGGTGGCGAACGACGTTTCGGTCAGCTCCAAGACGAGCTGGGAAGCTTTCACGCGGTTGGCCGCGAGTCGGTTGAGGATCCAACCGGGCAGGTCGTCGCGCAGGTTGCGCGCCGAGATGTTCACTGCCACCGACAGCCCCGGTCGAACCGTTGACCACTCTGCCAATTGGGCCAAGGCCGAGTCGACGACCCATTGCGTCAACGGCCCGATCAACCCGGTGCTTTCCGCAATCGGAATGAAATCGTTCGGCGGCACCAGCCCGCGCACGGGATGGATCCAACGCACGAGCGCCTCGAACGCAACTACATGCCCCGTGTGGGCATCGACCTTGGGCTGGTAGTGCAGCACCAGCTCGTCACCCGAGATCGCGCGGCGCAGTTCGGCAATCAGCCCCAATCGCTTCGGATCGAATTCGTCGATACCGGGGTGGTAGCGAACGATTGCGGCGCGGGCCGTCTTCGCCGCATCGAGTGCCAGGTCTGCTCGCCTGAGTAGCGCCTCGGGTGTGTCGGCGTCCTCAGGCCACATCGCGTAGCCCATGCTCGCCTCGGCCGAGACGGCCACGCCCGCCAATTCTGCTTCCTGGCCGAGGGCGTCTTGCAGCCTTCGCAAAATTCCTTCCACCGAGTCCGGCGTCGCGCCGGGCAGCACGATGCCAAACTCGTCGCCGCCAAGTCGGGCCACTGTGTCGCCCGGCCGCACAGCGGCGGTGAGGCGCTCGGCGACGATGCGAAGGAACTCGTCGCCGTTGCGATGACCCAGCGTGTCGTTCACCTCTTTGAACCGGTCGAGGTCGACAACAACGAGCGCCACGTCTGTCCCCAGTCGACCCGCCGAAGCCAGCGCCGCCGACACGCGATCGGCGTGCAGCGAACGGTTGGGCAGGCCGGTCAAGGTGTCGTGCAACGCCATGAACTCGGACCGACGGCTCTGTCGGCGGATGCGCCCCGCTACCGAGGCAAGCATCACACCGAGGAGCAGCCACAGCACCGCCAAGCCCACGACGATCGACACGCTCAATCGGTTCAAGGACAACGATCGGTGAGCAGCGATCTGCTCGTACGGCACGGCGATCTCTACGACCCCCACCACCAGCTGCGGTTGATCAACGGGGTGCACTGCAACAAGAGAGAGGACGGCTGTCGGCCCTGAAGTCGCAGCGCTGGTTGGGGCACGGCCCCCGTCGGTCGCCGCCAGCACGGTGGTCCAGCCAGCGGTGATCGCAGCCTTCATCTCAGCGTCCAGTTCCGCCGTTCGAACGGACACATCCGGCTGCTCCACGTTGGGATGAGCGGCATCGAAGATCAGTTGGCCATCGACAGACAGGAGCCGTACGGAGCTGACGCGATCGGTCCGCAGAAGGTTGGCGGTTGTCTGCGTAAACAGTCTGCGTTCGGTGTCGGAGATTTCGACGCTCAACATTTCGCCATCGAGAAACGGCTCGATGGCCGACTCTGCAATCGCTCTCGCCTGCGACCCGCCTTCGCGTAAACCCGCCGCGTCGATCTCCTCCGTGAACGTCTGCGACAGCAGCAGTCCAAGCCATACGACGGGGATCAACGTCGCGACCGCGTACGCCACAAAACGCCAGAGGCCCCGCCACCTATTCCCGTTCATACCCACTGCGTATCGGACTGTTCGCGGCAATCTTGAGGA
The DNA here is from genome assembly GCA_031366885.1 of Ilumatobacteraceae bacterium. Classification (GTDB taxonomy): domain Bacteria; phylum Actinomycetota; class Acidimicrobiia; order Acidimicrobiales; family Ilumatobacteraceae; genus UBA668. Next base: position 3,815 of record JANLPB010000238.1, on the reverse strand, counting down.
AGTTCAGACGATGTGCACACTTCTTGACGAGATCAAGAATCTTGCCAGAACGCCGCGCTTCAACTACATCCCGTGAATCATTGTGACTACGCTTGTTTGACAACCGTGCGGACCCAGGGGAGGCATCGTGTTACTCGGTAATTTCGAGGCCAACGGTCACCGATGAACGCAACCTCGCCGTCGGCTGTCGCACGCGTCTGCGCGCTGGCCACCCTGGTCGGCCTCGCCGCCGTTGTCGCCACGGTCACGCTGCCAGACGTGTCGCAGAGCACGAGGCCAGCTCCGTGGTGGGTGCTGCCGCTCATCGCCGTCGGGTTCGGCGTCGCAGAGCGCACGGTCTTCCACTTCGAGTTCCGACGCGAGGCCATTTCCTTCTCCTTGTCGGAGGTCCCCATTGCGTTCGCGTTGATCTATCTCGCCCCCGGCCCGGCGATCGGCGCACGAATCGTGGGCAGCCTTGCCGTCATCACCTTTCAGTGGCGTAGCCGCTACTACAAGCTGTTGTTCAACGCGGCGGTGTTCGCACTGGAAATGGCAATCGCCTACCACGTGGTTCGCTTTGCCGTCGCCCGCTGGCCAGGTTCCAGTGTCGCCCTACTCGTGGCCATCCTGCCGGCGACGGCGCTGGCCATGGTAGTGGGGTCTGTGCTGATCAGCATCGCTATCGCCGTCGTCGAAGGCAATGTTCGCGAACGGTTGATCGGCGAGCTACGGCTCACGGCGTGGATGGCACCGATCAATGCGCTGGTCGCAGCCGCCGTGGTGGCGCCGACCCTCATCTCCCCATGGCTGGTGCTGTTGTCCGCCGCGCCCCTCATCGCCTTCTGGGGTCTGATGCAGAGCTACGGGCGCCTCGAGCAACGGTTCCGAGATCTCGACGACCTCCACGGGTTCGTCGGCCGTGTCGGGCACTCCCTCGACCTTGTTGAGGTGATGTCCGCGGCAGTCAGTGACATCGCCGGCCTACTGCGGGCGCAGCGAGCCACCGTGGTGGTGTTCGGCTCCGAGGGGCCCCTACGCCAGACGTTCGGCACGCCGCTCGCCGAACTTCCGGTGACTGCCACCGACCCTCGCTGGACCAGCGTTCTCGCCCCGGGCACTGCCCGCCTCATGGGGGCCGCAGAGTGCGAGGCGCTGGGCTTCGCCAGCCTGGCCGCCATCGGCGATGTGCTGTGCGCTCCCGTCCGTGATGGCGAGAGCGCGGTGGGTTTCATCGCTGTGGCCGAGCGCGCCGGAGCGCAAGGCCACTTCCGGGCGACGGACCTCGAACGGCTGCAAACGCTGTCCGAGCAGATTGCACCGAACCTGCGCAAGGCACTGCTTCACCATCGCATCGAGTTCGAGGCACGGCACGATGCACTGACTGGGCTTCCCAATCGTTCGTCGTTCGAGCGAGTCGTCAATCAAGAGCTCAGCGCCGACCAGCGTCCACGCGCCGATCAGGTCACCGTGGTGATGATGATGGACCTCGACCGGTTCAAGGAAGTCAACGACACCCTCGGGCACAATGCGGGCGACGCCGTCCTCAACGATTTTGCCCATCGAATCAAAGGGCTGCTCGGGCCTGACGACGTACTCGCCCGCCTCGCCGGCGACGAGTTCGCTCTGCTGACGTGGTGTGCCCCCGACACAATTCATCAGGTCGCCGAGCGACTGGTCGACGAGGCACGGCAACCCTTCGCCATCGACGGCCTGGATGTCGTCGTGACGATGAGCGTCGGAGTTGCCGTAGCCACCGACGATGTCAACGATGCCAGCACGCTCCTCCGCCAAGCCGACATCGCGATGTACACCGCCAAGAGTCGACACACGGGCTTCGAGGTCTACAGCCTCGAGATCGATCGCCGAACTCCGGCCCGACTCTCGATGTTGGGCGACCTACGCAGCGCCCTCGAGCAGGTCGACTTGCAGGTCTTCCTGCAACCCAAGCTCGACCTTGCCAGCGGCACTGTTGTAGGGGTGGAGGCGCTCGCGCGGTGGGCGCACCCTCGTCGTGGCTGGGTGGCACCCGAGGACTTCGTGCCGGTGGCAGAGGAAACGGGCCTCATCAAACAGCTGACCGATCAGGTGCTCGAGGCATCGGTTGCGCAGCTGCAGCGGCTGCGCGGCATGGGGCACCACCTCGGCCTCGCCGTCAACTTGTCCACCCACGACCTTCTCGACGAGCTGCTGCCCGAGCGCGTGATGCGCCACCTCGACCGCCACGAAGTCGACCCGACCCTGCTGACGCTGGAGATCACCGAGTCGTCCTTGCTCATCGATGCTCCCCGCGCACGCACCACCATCGACCGACTGAACAAGCACGGCATCCGGCTCTCGGTCGACGACTTCGGTACCGGCTATTCCTCACTGAGCTATCTGCGGCATCTCCCGGTGAGCGAGCTGAAGATCGACCGCAGTTTCGTCGCCAACGTCTTGTTCGACGAGCAGGACGAGGTCATCGTGCGTTCCATCATCGACCTCGGCCACAACCTGGGCATGCAGGTGGTTGCGGAAGGCGTGGAGACCGATGAGGTGCTCAATCGTCTCAAGGGCTTCGACTGCGACGTGGCGCAGGGCTTCGGTATCTGCCGACCGGTGCCGCTGGACAGTTTTGTTGCCTGGTTGGCCAGCACGCACTACCCCAGCCGCCGGCGCGATCCGCTTCGGCCGGGCCAGTGGTTCGACGGACCTATTGATCCGGCCAAGCCCACCCAACGCTCTACCGACCTGTAGCGCCGACAACTCCCCGTCTCCCCTGGCGCACGAACACTTGTTCGTATACGATTCAGCGATGGCAGTCCTGCCCACCATCTTGCACGCCGACCTCGACTCGTTTTACGCGTCGGTAGAGCAGCTTCTCGACCCCAGTTTGCTGGGCACGGCGATGGCCGTCGGCGGCGGCGTGGTGTTGGCCGCTTCGTACGAAGCAAAGGCGTACGGGGTGTACGGCGGCATGTCGGGGCAACGTGCGAAGCAACTGTGCCCGGGTCTGATCTTCGTCGAGGGCCATTTCAAGGAGTACCAGCGGTTGGCGGACGAGGTGATGGTCATTCTCGGCGACTTCACGCCATTCGTGCAGCGTGTGTCCATCGATGAAGCGTTCCTCGACGTCGCCGGCACCGTGCACCTCTTCGGCCCACCGGCCGCGATTGCGCAGCAGTTGCGGGCGCGCGTGCGTGACGAAATAGGGCTACCCATCTCCGTCGGTGCGGCCGCCACCAAGCACCTTGCCAAGATCGCCTCCCAGGTGGCCAAGCCCGACGGGCTCGTCGTGGTCGACCCCGCTCATGAGCGTGAGTTCCTCGATCCGCTGCCGGTCAGCCTGGTGTGGGGCATCGGCCCGGTCACGCAGCGGCGACTGGCCGATCGTGGCATTCGCACTATCGGCCAACTGGCCGAGTCGTCCACGGCGTCATTGGAGAAGTTCCTCGGTGCCGCCTTGGGCAGCAAGGTTGGCGCGCTGGCCGCCAACCAAGACCACCGCAAAGTGCAGGCCAATGGGCGGGCGGGCTCAGTTGGCGCCCAGTCCGCGTTTCGTCGTTGCGAGCCTGACGACGAACTGTTCCGTATCGTGCTCGGTCACCTCGCGGATCGCGTCGCCAGCCGCCTGCGGGCCAAGCAGCGTGCGGGGCGCACCGTGACCGTTCGCGTGCGCTTTGCGGGGATGAGGGCGGTCACTCGATCGCACACCTCCAGCACCCCCATCTCGACGACGCTGACGCTGACGGAGACCGCAGAGACACTGGTTCGCCGGGCGTTGTTCGAGAACCCCGATCAGCGCGAGATTTCGCTGCTGTCCATCTCGGTCTCCAACCTGGTCGACCAGCCGGTGC
>JANLPB010000202.1:0-10211 GCA_031366885.1 Ilumatobacteraceae bacterium | reverse complement strand
GCCAGACGTCGCCAGCGTCGATGTCAACCCACTGATCGTGCGCGCCGACGGCACCCCGGTCGCCGTTGACGCGTTGGTCGAGCTCGGCGAGCCCAACAGGTCCGCCAGTGGCCATCGCCCCCGGCCCACCGACGAGCAGTTCCGTGCACTGTTCAACCCGAAGGGTGTGCTGGTGACCGGTGCCTCCACGCATCCGGGAAAGTTCGGCTTCGTCAGCCTGCACAACATTCTGGCCAGCGGATATTCGGGCCGAGTGTTCGCCACCAACCTGCAAGGCGAGGAGGTATTGGGTATCCGAACGGTCGCCGATATTGCCGAGCTTCCCGAGGGTCAGATTGACCTTGTGTTCGTGTGCACTCCGGCCAGCGCCAACCCGACCATGTTGCGTGCCTGCGCTGCCAAGGGCATCAAGGCCGCGTTTCTCACCAGTGCCGGTTACGGCGAAGCGGGTGACGAGGGTCGAATTGCAGAGGCGGAGCTGGTGGCACTGGCCGATGAGCTGGGCATCCTCCTCGCCGGCCCGAATGGGCAAGGGGTGGTCAGCACGCCCGCAAACCTGTGCGCCCAGATCGTCGCCCCGTTTCCACCAGCGGGCAGCATCGGTGTCGCCAGCCAGAGCGGCAACTTCGTCAGCAGCTTTCTGAACTATTCGCGTCAGACGGGCGTGGGCATCAGCCGTGCGGTGTCAGCGGGCAACGCCGCTGCCGTGACGCCCGCCGACTACTTGGACTGGTACGCCGACGACGATGCCACCTCGGTGTCGCTGGCGTACGTGGAGGGAATTGTTGACGGGCGCAGCCTGCTCGAGCGCTTCGCCTCGGTCGCCGCTCGCAAACCGCTCGTCGTCGTCAAGGGTGGCGCCACAGAAGGTGGGGCTCGGGCCGCAGCCAGCCACACCGGCGCTTTGGCAGCCGACGACAAGGTGTTCGATGGTGCGTGCCGTCAGGCCGGGGTCACCCGTGCCGTAACAGTCGAGGAGGCATTCGAGGCCGCCGCCACCTTCGCAACGCAACCGCTGCCGAAAGGCCCCAACACCATCGTGCTCACCACGGCGGGTGGGTGGGGCGTGGTGACGAGCGATGCAATCGTGCGCGAGGGTCGGCTGACGCTGATGGACCTGCCTGCAGATCTGCAGGCGCAAATCGATACGAAATTGCCGCCGCGCTGGAGCCGCAATAACCCCGTGGATTGCGCTGGCGGCGAGGTCCGCGACACGATTCCGGAGGTGATGGAAATGATCGCCGCTCACCCCGATGTGCACGCGATCGTGTATCTCGGGGTCGGTATTCAGAGCAACCAGGCGCGGCTGATGAAGGAAGGCAAGTTCTACCCGGACAACGGCTTGGAGCGCATCGTGGCGTATCACGAACGCCAAGACGAGCGATTCGCCGAGGCAGCCCATGAGCTGTCGGTTCGCTACGACAAACCGATCCTCACCGCCACCGAGTTGGCAGTGGCCGACCCTGACAATCCAGGTCCCCGGGCGGTTCGCGCCTCGGGCCGCTTGTGCTACGCCAGCGGAAACAGAGCCGTGACTGCGTTGGGCCACCTGTGGCAGTACGCCCAGTTCCGCGAGTCGCGCGGGCTGGGCAGCGGGGCGTCTCGCTGACGTGGCCGCACGACGTCGGAACCCATACCCGGGTCTGATCGTCGTCGCGCTCGTCCCCGCGCTGCTGTTCGGCGGCTGCTGGCGCCTCGCCGACAATCGTGCTCCCGATGAAGTGTCGGTGGCGGTCGATGGCTCAGTGCCTGCGGTGGTGCAACCAATCGCGATGAACACCCCGCTGCTGTCGGTTCGCCGAGCACCCGCTGTCCTGTCGCGCGAAAGCAATGCTGCCTCGTTCGCCTCAGAGTTGCAGCCCCTGCTGGACTCGCTGGACAGCAATTCATGTTTCGCCATCTCGATTGACGGCGAGCCGGTTGCCGCCGTCAACGAGTCGACGCCACTGCGTCCGGCGAGCAACGTCAAGCTCATCACTGCGTCGGTGGCGCTGGAAGTGCTCGGCGAGGACTTCGGGTACTCCACTACGGTCAACGGCGTCGTGGGGACCGGAGGAGTGGTTGCCGGCGATCTGTATCTCATCGGCGGCGGCGACCCGTTGCTCAGTAGTGCATGGTGGGATGGGCCGAACCAAAAGTTCCCACCGATCAACGTCACCTCCATCGAAGCGCTCGCCGACGCGGTAAAGGCCGCCGGCGTCACCGCGATCGCAGGCTCGGTCGTCGGCGACGCGTCCCGTTACGACGACGAGTGGTACCTGCCGACCTGGGCGCCATCGTTGCGTTTCAGTGAGGGCGGGCCGCTCTCGGCACTGCTGGTCAACGATTCGCGTGAGGCCGCAGACCTCTCGTCAAACGACCCCGTCGTTGGCGCCGCCACCGTGCTCACCCAGCTCCTGCAGGAGCGTGGGGTCACCGTCGGAGGGCCACCGAGGGCAGGCACGGCCGACGGGTCGCCCGTCGTCGCCACGGTCGAGTCACAGCCGCTCCCGGCCGTGCTGGAGGAGATGCTGACCACCAGTGACAACAACACTGCCGAACTGGTGTTGAAGGAGGTCGGCCTCGCCAGCGGGGGCGCGGGAACGACAGCTCTTGGCTTGACGAAGGTGATGAGTACATTGCAGGAGTGGGGGATTCCGCTTGACGGCGTGACGCTTGTCGATGGGTCCGGCCTCTCGGATGAAAACCGTTTGACCTGCCAGGCGATCCTGGCGGTGCTGCAACACGGCTCGTTCGACGACGCGGTAGGCGAGGGCTTGCCCGTTGGCGGCGAGAAGGGTGGCACGCTCTACGACGCCTTTCAGGAGGGTGAACCGTTGTCGGGCGTCCTGCGGGCGAAGACCGGGACGTTGGACAACACAGACGGCGTTGCCGACAAACTCGGAGCGAAGGCGCTGAGCGGGTACGTACCGCTGGCTGGGGGCGGGGCCATCGAGTTCTCCCTGCTGCTGAACGGCGAAACCATTAGCAACAAGACCGAGTATCGACCGACATGGGAGCTGTTGGCGTCGATTCTCGCCGCGTATCCCAGCGGCGCCAGCCCCGAAGCCCTGGCCCCTCGCTGACCACTTCTCGTTTCGTGGCCGGCCAACTTCGGCGTTCATCTGCGGTAGTACCGCACCTCAGCGCCGATGAACGAGAGCCCGTCCAACATCGGCGTTCATCTGCGGTAGTACCGCACCTCAGCGCCGAAGTTGGCAAGGGAGATGGGCGGACCCGGACAGCCGAGTCGCCCGCGCTTCTTCGGAAGCATGCGTTTCGAAACTTCTCGGCACGACGCCTAGGGTTACCGTGAGGTCGCAGTACCGTTCGCGTGATGGCCGTGCTCCCGATGTTCCCGCTGGGCAATGTGTTGGTGCCCGGGGGAGTGCTGCAGCTGCACGTCTTCGAGCCCCGCTATCAGGCGCTGGTGAAGGACTGTGTGGCCGCCGACGAGCACGAGTTCGGCGTCGTGTTGATCGATCGCGGACATGAAGTCGGTGGTGGCGACCAACGTCGCGCGGTCGGCACGGTCGCCCGGATGGTGCAGGTTGCGGAGCTCGACGATGGTCGGTACGCAGTGATCGCAGTCGGGGTGAGGCGGCTGCGAGTCAACACTTGGCTGCCCGACGATCCGTATCCCCTCGCCGACGTCGACGATGCGCCAGACGTCGACGACACCGACCAGGACAGTGAAGAGATGCTCGCCATTGTCACCGCCCGTGCGCGCCGTGCCGCGGCGCTGGCACTCGAGCTGGGCGACGAGGGAAACGAGCCCGGCATCGAGCTCGCGGACGACATTCTCACCGCCAGCTATCAGCTGATCGATCTGGCCCCCATTGGCGCTGCAGACGCGTACGACCTGTTGTGCGCCGCAGGCCCGCTGGCGCGACTGAAGGCGCTCGACGAGGTCCTGGTCGGCGTGGAGGCGATCAACAGCTTCCGCCTGCAGAACCCCTGAGCTGGTGAAGTTCGCGACTCGGTGGGGGATTGGGGCGCTCGCGTGCTACAACTAGGGCGTGCCCGAGACCACCCGTGACACCAAAAAGAGCGCACCACAGGGCCAGTTTGCCCAGACTGCGCAGCTCATGCAGGATTACGCACGCCAAGAGCTGCGCGACCCGCTGGGCAACACCGGCCGCTGGATCCTGACCGGGCTCATCGGCGCGGTGTGCATTGGCCTGGGCACGGCGTTCCTGGTCTTGGGTCTGCTGCGGATGCTGCAGACCGAATGGCCGGCGACATTTGAAGGCCGCTGGATGAACCTGCTGCCGTACCTGTGTGGGCTGGCGTTGGCCGGCATCGTCGTCGGCCTCGCCGTGCGACGCATCAACAAGACTCCGCTCACGAAAACGAAGGAGAAGCGCTGAACATGGCTCAGCAACGCATCACCCGCGCCGACCTCGAGTCCAAGTTCCGCGAAACGCAGAGCGGGCTACAAGGCAAGCTCAACGACAAGAAGCAGACGCTGATCACAGTTGCGACCACCGGCGGCATCGTGCTGCTGATCATCTTTTTCCTGCTGGGCAAGCGTTCCGGCAAGAAGAAGACCACGTTCGTCGAAATTCGGCGGGTGTAGCCAGCGTGGCTCGGCGTCGCTCGCGTTACGTGCTGCTCTCGCCGACTGCGCTGCTCCGTCGAAGTGCCTTGTACAAAGGGGTATTCGGCGGGAGCCGTGGGTGGTTGGCAGTCGGTGTCGCCTTGTGGGGTCCGCGTTTCTTCCGCAAGTACTTCGGCAAGCACGAAGAGGTCATCGCCGTCGAGAAGCTGACCGCTGGCCAGTTCGTCCGCTTGGAGTCCGTCGCGCCGCCGACGCGCAAGCAGCGCAAGGCCATCAAACGCGCCAAGTAGGCCGTGCCCAGGCACAATGGTGCGCATGAAGGTGTTGTTGCGCAATCCGCGTCGTGAACTGGTCATCGAGGGCAAGCGCAGTGTCAACGCGTTGCTTGCCGAGCTGCAGCTACCTCGAGAGTCGCACCTGGTGATTCGCAACGGCACGTTGGTGCCCGGCGATGCGGATCTCACCGGTGACGATGTGGTGGAGATCCGTCCGGTCATCTCGGGTGGCGCCTGATGGTGGCAGTCGGGTCGAAGTGCCGCGTCTGCAAAGAACCGGCCATCATCGATCTGCCCAGACACAACGCCCACTTCTGCGCCGCACACTTCCTTGAGCTGTGCCGCCGCCAGGTGGTGAAGGCAATCGAGAAGTTCGACATGCTGTCGAAGGACGACCGCATTCTGGTTGCAGTGTCTGGTGGCAAGGACAGCCTGGCCGTCTGGGACATCCTCCTCGATCTGGGCTACCAGGCCGACGGCCTCTACATCGGTCTGGGTATCGGCGAGTACAGCGAGACCTCCGCCGACTTCGCACGTGCGTTTGCCGCCGAGCGCGGTCTAAAGCTGATCGAGATCTCGCTACGCAACGACTACGGGTACGACGTGCCGACGGCAGCGAAGGCCACCAAGCGCGTGCCGTGCAGCGCCTGCGGTATCAGCAAGCGCCATCTCTTCGACAAGGCTGCCCTCGATGGCGGCTACACGGTGCTGGTGACGGGGCACAATATGGACGACGAGGCTGCGGTGTTGTTCGGCAACACGTTGCGCTGGGACGTGGAATATCTGGCACGGCAATCGCCCGTGCTGCCCGCGCGTAACGGTTTTCCGAAGAAGGTCAAGCCGCTTATTCGCCTGACCGAGCGCGAGATGGCTGCATGGTGCATTGTCCGGGGCATCGACTATCTCGTCGACGAGTGCCCGATGGCGCTGGGCAACAAGCACATCGCGTACAAGGAAGCGCTCAACGCAATCGAGCAGCAGTCGCCGGGCAGCAAGGCCGCGTTCTATCTGAACTTTCTGGACAACATGTCACCGCTGCTTGCTGGCGGCACGGCAGCCGCCACTGATTCGCTGCTCAGCTGCGTCTCGTGCGGCGCGCCGACAACAGGCGATCTGTGCGCCTTTTGCCGAGTGGCAGACAAGGCGCGCGCACACGAACCGGTACCGGTGGAACTAGTACTCGGAAAAGGAAGAGGACGACGATGAACCGACCACTCGACTACGGCGACAAGGTGCTGCTGCTGGACAACAAGCAGCGGCGGTACCTGATCACGCTGGCCGAAGGCGCCGAGTTCCACACGCACACGGGCCTCATCCCGCACGCCGAATTCGTCGGGCAGAAGGAGGGCGTCGTGTTGAAGAGCACCAAGGGCGCCGTGTACACCGCTCTGCGTCCGACGCTGGAGGACTTCGTGCTCGAGATGCCCCGCGGCGCGCAGGTCATCTACCCGAAGGACCTCGGCCCAATTTGCATGTTGGCCGACATCGGCCCCGGCGTGCGCGTGCTGGAGAGCGGTGTCGGCTCAGGCGCTCTCAGCATGACGATGCTTCGCTACGGCGCGGAGATCGTCGGCTACGAACTGCGCGAGGACTTTCTCAATCGGGCACGCACCAACGTCCGCTCGTTCCTGGGCGAGGAAGCGCTGGGACGATATGAGTTGCACTTGCGTGACTGCTACGACGGCATCGACGAACGCGACGTCGACCGCGTAGTGCTCGACCTGCCCGAGCCGTGGAAGGTGGTGCCCCATGCTGTCCATGCGTTGCGCCCCGGCGGCATTCTGATCGCCTACACCCCGTCGATCACGCAGGCCGCACAAACGCGGGAAGTGATGGCAACCCGCGAATGGAGCGGCACCCGCACGCTGGAAGTACTACATCGCGGCTGGCACATCGAGGGTCAAGCAGTGCGCCCCGACCACCGCATGGTCGCGCACACGGGCTTCCTCACCGTCGGCCGCTTCATCGACTGAGCGCAGCAACATCGGCAGAGACGCGAAGAAGGCGGCCGTGAGGCCGCCTTCTTTCAACAACTTGGAACTACCGGACTTAGGGTTCGATGAAGATGCACTCGCCGGGGCATTCCTCGGCGCTTTCGATGACCGCATCGAGGCGGCTATCGGGGAAGTTGGCCATGCCCTCGGCGCCCTGAGGCAAGCCCTTGGCGGTGGCATAGACCTTGTCGCCTTCCTTGACGTAGGCAAGACCGTCGTCGAGGAGGGTGAAAACGTCGGGGGCGATCTCTTCGCACAGGCCATCGCCGGTGCACAAATCCTGGTCGATCCAGACCTTCATGTCGATATGTCTCCTATTTCCGAGGGTCAGACGTGGTGAGCATACATGGAGCAGTGCGCCGGAATGCGTTTCGTGAATGCAGCGCACGTCACAGAGCGCGGTGTCACGGATGCGAACGCTCACGCATTGCGCCGCCCGCGCGAAGGCCGCCGGTGTTAGGTTCGCAGGCATGACCGAGGGTGACACCAACGAGTCCATGGCTGTGCTGCAATCGCAGGTCATCGTCCTAGAGGGCGAGATCGAGCAGCTGCGCAGGAAGCTGGCAGACGCGCCCAAGCGCCAGCGCGCGCTGGAGGAACGACTGCTCGAGACCAAAGGTCAGCTGGCGCACGCGGTGTCACAGAACGAGAATCTCAGCTACACACTCCGTGAGGCGCGCGAACACATCGCCTCCCTGCGTGACGAGGTCGAAAAGCTCACCCAGCCACCCTCGGCCTACGGGGTGATTGTGGGCAAGAACGACGACGGCACGGTCGACGTACTGACAAGCGGGCGCAAGATGCGTGTGGGTCTGCATCCGGAGATCGAGCACGACGATTTGGAACGTGGCGCAGAGGTAGTACTCAACGAGAGCTTCAACGTCGTGCACGCCCGACGCGCGGAAATCACCGGCGAGGTGGTCACCATCAAGGAGTTGATGGACGACGGCGTACGTGCGTTGGTGGTCGGCCGCGCCGACGAAGAACGTGTGTGCGAACTCGCCGACGCACTGCGCGGCGTGCACTTGCGCACCGGCGACACGATGCGTCTGGATTCGCGCAGCAACCTGCTACTGGAAAAGCTTCCACGTCCGGAGGTGGAAGACCTGCTGCTGGAGGAAGTGCCCGACATTTCGTACTCCGACATCGGCGGCCTCGACACTCAGATCGAGCAGATTGCCGACGCGGTCGAGCTTCCCTTCCTCTACGCCGATCTGTTCGCCGAGCACCGGCTGCCGGCACCGAAAGGCATCCTGCTCTACGGCCCCCCAGGTTGTGGCAAGACGCTCATCGCAAAGGCTGTCGCCAACTCGCTGGCCAAGAAGGTCGCAGAAAAGACTGGCGGAGAGAAGGGTCGCAGCTACTTCATCAACATCAAGGGCCCGGAGCTGTTGAACAAGTACGTCGGCGAGACAGAGCGTCAGATCCGTCTGGTGTTCCAACGCGCACGGGAGAAGAGCGAGGAAGGCTGGCCAGTCATCGTCTTCTTCGACGAGATGGACAGCATGTTCCGCACGCGTGGTTCGGGCATCAGCAGCGACATGGAGAGCACCATCGTGCCTCAGCTGTTGGCCGAGATCGACGGCGTTGAGGGTCTGAAGAACGTGATCGTGATTGGGGCCACCAACCGTGAGGACCTGATCGACCCGGCAATCCTGCGCCCCGGCCGCCTCGATGTGAAGATCAAGATCGAGCGGCCAAACGCCGCCGCCGCGAAGCAAATTTTCGCGCAGTACCTCACCGATGAAATTCCTATCGACGCCAACTCCTCCGTGCCCGACATGATCGACGCGACCGTTGTCGAGATGTACCGCGACGACGAATCCAACCAGTTCCTCGAGGTCACGTATCAAAACGGTGACAAGGAGATCCTGTATTACAAAGACTTCTCGTCGGGGGCCATGATCGAGAACATCGTGCGCCGTGCGAAGAAGCTGGCCATCAAGCGCGTCATCGCCGGCGGCACCCGCGGCGTGTGCCTGAACGACTTGCTCGACAGCATCCGCCAGGAATACAAGGAACACGAAGACCTCCCCAACACCACCAACCCTGATGACTGGGCGAAGATCAGTGGCAAGAAAGGCGAGCGCATCGTCTTCATCCGCACGCTGGTCAAGGGCCGCGAAGAGAAAGACCGCGGTGGCGGTCGCGCGATCGAGCGCGTCGCCACCGGCCAATACCTCTAACCGCCCCGGTCCCCGGCCCCCACGGTCCGAGTGCCACGCCACCAGTGCGAGTGCCAGGCCGCCATCGGAGTGCTCACTCGCACCCTGGGGTGCGAGTGCTCACTCGGATGCCCTGACCGGGGTACGGTCACGTGCGTCGGAACCAAGGGGAGGCGCCGTGCACAAGGTCCTAGCCGCGATTGCGGTGGCATCGTTGGCGATGGTTGCGTGTTCGGAGGATGGCGCCGTGCCAGCGGAGTCGCCGAAGGCCCCCGATGCGTCAGTAGCAGAGTCCGTAGCACCGACCAGCGACGCGGCCTCGGTGGCGCCGACCACCACCGAGGAACCAGCGGCGACTTTGTACGCTGGAGCGGCGAGCAACAGCATCCTGCCGACCGTCGACGGTGGGCGCGCCTACCTGCTCGATGCACCCGGCTGGACAGATCTCGACCCGAACAACATCGGTGTGTTCGTCCCGGCGTGGGACCAGGGCAGCGTCGACGTCGGCAACGGCAACGACGATGCCTCGTGGGTGCACGACGACCTTCGCGCCACCGCACTGGCCCTGCGGCGCGGTGACTCGTTGGTCATCATGGTGGCCGTCGACGTGTACATGGTCTTCGCCGTCGACGCCGCCGAAATCGAACGACGGGCGAGGGCACTGCTGCCCGCAGAGCTGGGCGACATCGCCAAGATTGTGATCAGCGCGACGCACAACCACCACGGCCCCGACACGGCGTTCAGCGTCAACGACGAGTGGTACGACACGATGGCCGACCAAGTTGCCGGTGCCATCTATGACGCCGCGACCCTCATGGAGCCCGCCCATCTCGAGGTCGTGACCGGCGAGCATCGCTTCGGTCAGAGCGACGGGCGCGACCCGATCATCGTCGACCCACATCTGAACATCATGCGCGTGGCATCGAATGGCGACGACAATCGCACGATTGCAACGGTGGTGCAATGGGCCAGCCACCCCGAGACGACTCTCGGCTGGGACCCGCCCAGCGACTACAGCGCCGATTGCGCGACGAATGGCTGGGCGGCCGACGACTGCAGCGCGGACGGCCGCTACTTCACCGCTGACTATCCGGGCATCGTCCGCGAACAGGTCGGTGCCGCCCTCGGTGGCGAGGTTCTGTACTTCAACGGTGCCATCGGTAGTCAGATCGGGCCCGGTGATGCCGACGTCTGGCAGGTAGATGCCGCCCATCCAGTCGGCGATGGTGTGACAGCT